>NZ_JBFAJD010000003.1:0-382295 GCF_040655035.1 Streptomyces sp. NPDC050549 | reverse complement strand
CGGCTCCTGCAAACGGTGGTGGCGGTCGCGGCCGAGAAGAACTCCACGCTCGTGCTCCCGTTCCCGGTGGAGCTGCTGCGCTTCCTGGAACGGGCCGCCCCGGCCGCGCCCGTGGCACCCGTCGCCCCTGTGGCACCGCAACCGGTGCAGGAGCAACTCCTGCCCGCCGAGTCCCACTCGGATCAGGAACCCGACGGGTCGATTTCCGGACAGGACTAGTCCTCGCCGGTTGAAGGACGTTGCTCGCACGCGGTGTTTGCAGTGCGAACGGCCTGGGATGACCGTGAACATTCAAAACGAGGGGGCGTGTGACCGCGTTGCCTGCGCGACCTGAAGTCGACCTTGTGCGCTCCCTGTGAGATTCGGAAGAGTAGGCGCTCGTCAACCTACCTTTCGGCCTGTCGGGTGCTCATGACCCGCCGGGCCGACCCCCCCACAGGAGGACACGAGTTGAAGCACCGACGCATACCCCGGCGACGGGCGGTCGTGGCGGGCGCGGGCACAGCCGCGCTGGTCGTCGCGGGAGTCACCTTGCAGAGTGCGAACGCCAGCGAGACATCGAAGCCGGCCGCACTCCGCACCCTCTCGGCCCCGGCGGCCGGAAAGCTCGCCTCGACGCTCGGCAAAGACCTCGGCGCCGACGCGGCCGGCACGTTCTACGACGCGAAGACCAAGAGTCTCGTGGTCAACGTGCTCGACCAGGCAGCCGCCGACACCGTCGAGGCGGCCGGCGCCAAGGCGAGAATCGTCGAGCACTCCCTCGCCGAACTGACGAGCGCCCGTACGACCCTCAAGCAGGACGCCACCATCCCCGGCACCTCATGGGCGACCGACCCCACCACCAACAAGGTCGTCGTCACCGCCGACCGCACGGTCTCCGACACCGAGTGGGCCAAGCTCACCAAGGTCGTCGACGGACTCGGCAGCAAGGCCGAACTCCAGCGCACCAAGGGGGAGTTCAAACCGTTCATCGCGGGCGGCGACGCCATCTCCGGCTCAGGCGGCCGCTGTTCCCTCGGCTTCAACGTGGTCAAGGGCGGCGCGCCCTACTTCATCACCGCCGGGCACTGCACCGAGGCGATCTCCACCTGGTCCGACTCCAGCGGCAACGTGATCGGCCAGAACGAGCAGTCCAGCTTCCCGGACAACGACTTCGGTCTGGTCAAGTACACCTCCGGCGTCGCCCACCCGAGCGCGGTCGACCTCTACAACGGCTCCTCGCGGGCCGTCACCCACGCCGCCGACGCAACCGTCGGCGAGAAGGTGACCCGCAGCGGCTCGACGACCCAGGTGCACACCGGCACGGTCACCGGCCTGGACGCCACCGTGAACTACGGCAACGGCGACATCGTCAACGGCCTCATCCAGACCGACGTCTGCGCCGAGCCCGGCGACAGCGGTGGCTCTCTCTTCGACGGCGACGCGGCGATCGGCCTCACCTCGGGCGGCAGCGGCGACTGCACCTCGGGCGGCGAGACCTTCTTCCAGCCGGTCACCGAGGCCCTGTCGACCTTCGGCGCACAGATCGGCTGACCTGCACGTACGGCGCTGTGAAGTCCCGTCCCCGCGCGCGAGGGGGCGGGACTTCGGTCCGTACGGCCGGCTCAGCGCTGGGGCCAGTACCACAGTGGTTCGTCCAGCGGGCCCTCACGGCCCGCCACCGTCGTCTGCCCGAACTCCTTCACCAGCTCTATGGAGTTGACGTCGAGGCGGTGACGTATCGCGCCCTTCTGGAGGGCGTCCGCGAGCGGTCTGGCGTGGGTGACCACGACGATCTGGGTGTCCTTGGTGGCGGTGAGGATCAGATCGGCGAGCGGCGGGATCAGGTCCGGGTGGAGGCTCGTCTCCGGCTCGTTCAGCACGAGCAGCGACGGGGGCCGGGGCGTCAACAACGCCGCCGCCCACAGGAGGTAGCGCAGGGTGCCGTCCGACAGTTCGGCGGCGGTGAGCGGGCGCAGCAGTCCGTGCTGGCGCAGGGCGAGCCGGAAGCGTCCGCCGAGATCGGCGATGTGGACCTGGCTGCCGGGGAAGGCCGCGTCCACGGCCGCGTCCAGCGCCGCGCCGTCACCGACCTCGCGGATCGTCTGCAGGGCGGCGGCCAGATCGGAGCCGTCACCGCTGAGCACGGGTGTCCGGGTGCCGATGCGGTCGGCCCGGGCCGGCGCGTGCGCGTCGGTGCGGACATGGTCGTAGAACCGCCAGGACCTGATGAACTCCCGCACCGCCAGCCCATCGGGGGCGTGCTGCGGGTCGGCCAGCTCGCCGAGCATGCTGTCGTACGGGCGCAGGGTGCCGTGGGCCCGGGACCAGCCGCCGCCCGCGCCGCGCAGTCTGACGGCGGCTCCCGCGCGGTCGGAGAGGACCGAGGCCGGGCGCAGCACGGGGCCGCTCCAGATGCACTCGCGCTTGATCTCCGGGTCGAGGTTGAACATCGAGGGGCCGCTGCCCGCACCGGGAGCGGGGCTCGGATGCCCGAAGTCGACCGCGTACCCGAACTCGTCGCCCGCGAAGCCCAGTTGCAGACTGACCGGGCCCGAGCGGACCGTGCCCTGCACGGGATGCCGTCCCTCGCGCACCGCGCGGCTGATCTTCTCCGGCCCCGCCCACAGCACCGACGGCAGTCCGCCCTCCTGCGCGAGCGCGGCGACGGCGCCGCCGCGCGCGGACTCGGCGAGCAGGCACAGCGCGCGGTAGAGGCTCGACTTGCCCGTGCCGTTCGCCCCCGTGATCACGTTCAGCGTGGTCAGCGGGACGATCAGACGGCGCAGGGAGCGGTAGTTCTCGACGGCGAGTGTGCTGATCATTCGTCCAGGGTTGCAGACGGGTCTGACAACGCCGGTCGGCCCAGCAGCCGCTCGTGCTTGTGCCGCAGCGTCGCCGCCAGCAGGGTGATCACGATCCCGGCGAGCGCCCACGCCGACAGCACCAGCAGCGGGCCGGTCACGGCGTTGCCCTTGAAGTAGGCGATCGAGCGCGCCACCCAGGTCCCGGCGCCCGGCGGCAGCGCGGGCCCGATCGCGTTCCAGAACGGCGGCAGCAGCGGCAGCGGGAAGGCGCCGCCCGCGCTCGGGTTGCCGGCGATCACCACCAGCAGGATCGCCAGACCGATGCCCACGACCCCGAAGACCCCCTGCAGGGCGAGGGTCGCCGCCCCGACGGCGAAGGTGATCAGCGCGCCGAGCCCCCAGAGCGCCGGCACACTCCCCGGCAGTGCGCCCAGGACCGGCCCGACGATCACCGCGCCGCCGAGCCCGCCGACGATCGCGACCAGCGCCATCACGATCAGCCGGATCGCCGCGCGGCGCGGGTTGGCGGGCCGGGCGCCGGTGCTGATCGCCAGGATCGAGGCGCACAGATAGCCGCCGACACACCAGCCGACGACCAGGTAGAAGGACGACAGCCCGTCGAAGTCCTGGGACGAGGCCGGGGCCACGTCCACCACTCTGACCGTGCGCTGCTCGGCCTTCTCCAGGGTGGTGGTGATCGTCTCCAGGGTGGTGGCGAGGACCGTACCGCCGCCGGTCGCGACCAGGAGCGTGTCCTTGATGCCGCGTGAGTCGATGACGAGAGCGCCGTCGATGTCCCGGTCCAGGATCTGCCTCCGCGCGGTCGCCGCGTCGGACACCACGCGCGGGTCCAGCGGCGAGCCGGGCAGCTGCTTCAGCCGGGTCACCGTCTGCTCGGCCGTGACCCCGGGCGCGACAACCCCGAAAGCCACATCCCTGGGCTTCGGGTTGTGGAGCGCGCCCACATAGGAGGCGATGAAGAGCAGCTGAAGGGCGACCACACCGATGACGAGGAGGGCGGCCCGCAGGCTGACCGCGTCCTTCACCTCACCGAGGAAGGACGTACGGGACGTACCGGCACCGGGGGGCTCTGTCATGTCCCCACGGTCTCGGTGGCCGGGTACTCACGCAGGCGGGGAGGGGCCGAATGGATGTCGTACGGATGTTCGGAAGTGATTTTCCCCAACTGCCCGGCCCGGGTGGGGAGCTGACGGAGCGATGTCTGTTTCGGACACCGTGGACCCCGTCGCAGGTCTCCTCAAAGAATCGTTTGCATGTTCGAATGTGGTCGCTGACCGGGGCTGATGGGGTTAAGGTAATCGAACGGACGTACGATGAATATATCGGACGGATGGCCGAAAAGGGGTGGAGTGATGGAGGTGCGGCATGGCGGGCTTCGCCCATCTGCACGTCGCGTCCGGTTACTCCGCCCGCTACGGCGCCGCCCATCCCGAGCAGCTCGCCGGCCGGGCGGCCGAGCGGGGCGCGACGGCGCTCGCGCTCACCGACCGGGACACGGTCACTGGTGCCGTCCGCTTCGCGCGGGCGTGCGCGAAGGAGGGGGTCCGGCCGGTCTTCGGTGTCGACCTTGCGGTGGAGGCGCTGGCGCCCCCGCCGCCCGCGCAGCGCCCGCGCACCCCCGCCCGTGGCGGCGCGCATGTGATCGAGCCGCCGCTGCGGTTCGTGCTGCTCGCCCAGGACCGGGCGGGATGGGCCCGGCTGTGCCGCATCACCTCGGCCGCCCACGCCGGCACCGCGTCCGGCGCGGCGCCGGTGGTGGTGCCGTGGGAGGCGCTGCGCGAGTACGGCGGCCCAGGGCTGACCGTGCTGCTCGGGCCGCTCTCGGAGCCGGTGCGGGCGCTGTCGGTGGGCCGGGAGGACGTCGCGATGAAGCTGCTGGCGCCCTGGTGGGAGATCTTCGGGAGGGGAGTGCGGTTGGAGGCCGTAGCGCAGAAACGTTTCGGCACAGGTCCGGGCTCCCTCCGCCTGGCCGCCCGCACCCTGGCGCTGGCCGACCGTACCCGCACCACCGCCGTGCTCTCCAACGCCGTCCGCTACGCCGACCCCGGCCAGCACCGCCTTGCCGATGTCCTGGATGCCGCACGGCTCCTGCGACCGATCGACCGGCGGCACCTGGACAGCGGGCAGCGCTGGCTCAAGGATGAAGGGCGGATGGCGGGCATCGCGCAGATGACCGCCGAATGCGCTGGAGCGGACGCCGGTCGGGCACGCCGCCTGCTGGCGGACACCGCTGCCAC
This sequence comes from Streptomyces sp. NPDC050549, assembly GCF_040655035.1. Classification (NCBI taxonomy): domain Bacteria; kingdom Bacillati; phylum Actinomycetota; class Actinomycetes; order Kitasatosporales; family Streptomycetaceae; genus Streptomyces; species Streptomyces sp. NPDC050549. Next base: position 377,251 of record NZ_JBFAJD010000003.1, on the reverse strand, counting down.
GGCAGCCGCGTGCACTGTCGATCCCGTGGCGGATCTCGGCCTGGGTACGCCGCACCTTCCCGAACCGGAAGTCCTCGGCGCCGAGCCAGGGGCGAGCGGTGCGGCCCGGCTGCTGCGCACACGATGCGAGGACGGCATGGCCCGACGCGGCCTGGACCGCGACCGGGTTGCGCAGGATCGACTTGACGAAGAGCTCGCTGTGATCTCTGAGTTGGCCTACGACTCTTATTTTCTCGCCGTGGGACAGGTTGTGGCCGACATTCGCGAGAAGGGAGTCCGGGTCGCAGCGCGAGGCTCGGGCGCGGGATCCATGGTCTGTCACGCGCTGGGTATCGCCACGGCCAATCCGCTCGACCATCGTCTGCTGTTCGAGCGCTTCCTGAGCGTGCGCCGGGCCTCGCTGCCCGACATCGACATCGATGTGGAGTCCGCCCGCCGGCTGGAGTGCTACGACGCGATCTTCGAGCGGTTCGGCAAGGAACGGGTCGCGGTCACCGCGATGCCCGAGACCTACCGGGCGCGCAGGGCGCTGCGGGACACCGGTCTTGCGCTGGGGATCGCTCCGGCCGAGGTCGACCGGATCGCCAAGAGCTTCCCGCACCTGCGGGCCTCGGACATCACTGGCGCGCTCGCCGAGCTGCCCGAACTGCGGCAGCTGGCAGGCGAGATGGACCGGTACGGACCGCTGTGGGAGCTGGCCGAAGGGCTCGACTCGCTGGTCCACGGCATGGCCATGCATCCCTGTGGCGTGGTCATCAGCGACGCGGCCCTCCTCGACCGGCTACCAGTGCAACCCACCCCGCAGGGCGACTACCCCATGGCGATGGCGGCGAAGGAGGAGATCGAGGCGCTGGGCAACATCAAACTCGACGTCCTGGGCGTGCGGATGCAGTCCGCGATGGCCCACGCCATCACCGAAATCGAACGCACCACGGGTCGCCGTATCGAGCTGGACGATCCACGACAGGTGCCGCTCGACGACGTCTTCGCGTTCAAGCTCATCCAGGAGAGCCGGACCCTGGGCCTGTTCCAGCTGGAGTCACCCGGCCAGCAGGACCTCCTGTCCCGGCTCCAGCCCCGCGACCCGCAGGACGTCATCGCCGACATCAGCCTCTTCCGCCCCGGACCGGTCGCCGGCGGCATGCCCGAGCGGTACATCGCCGCACGCAACGGCGGCACACCGTCGTACGCCCACCCGGACCTGGAACCGGTCCTCGCCGACACCTACGGCGTGACCATCTGGCACGAGCAGATCATCGAGACCCTGTCGGTGATGACCGGCTGCGACTACGCGATGGCGGAGATCGCCCGGCGGGCACTGGGCGACAAGAACCGGCTGCCGAAGATCAGGGACTGGTTCCACGGCCTGGCACGCGCGCGTGGCTACAGCCAGGCCGTACGGGACGAGGTCTGGAAGACCATCGAGGCCTTCGGCGCGTACGGCTTCTGCCGCGCCCATGCGGTCGCCTTCGCCGTACCGGCCCTGCAGAGCGCCTGGCTCAAGGCGCACTATCCGGCGTTCCTGCTGGCCGGCCTGCTCGAACACGACCCTGGTATGTGGCCCAAGCGGGTTCTGGTCGCCGACGCTCGCCGGGGCGGCGTACCGGTCCTGCCCGTCGACATCAACCGCTCCCAGGTGAAGCACACCGTGGAGAAGACCGACGGAGAGCAGTGGGGCGTACGGCTCGCGCTGTCCGAAGTCCGTGGCATCAGCGAGGAGGAGTGCGCCCGGATCGAGGAGGGGCAGCCGTACGGATCCCTCTCCGACTTCTGGCAGCGGGCCCGTCCCAGCAGACCGGTCGCCGAACGCCTCGCCGAGATCGGCGCCCTGGGTTGCCTGCACGACGGCCGTCTCACGCGCCGCGACCTGCTGCTCCAGATCACCGAACTCCACCGGGCCTCCCGCACCCGGACCGCGCACGAGGGTCAACTGCCCATCGACACGGGCGCAGTTGGAGGAGTGGAGCCGAGCGGGCTGCCGGAGATGACCGGCCGTGAAGCACTCAGCGCCGAGCTGAGCACCCTTGGCATCGACGTCTCCAGGCATCTGATGGAGCACCACCACCGTCTGCTGCGCGAGATCGGCGCGACCGACGCGGCCCATCTGGCCGGACTGCGTGCCGGACAGCAGGTGTTGGTCGCCGGGGTCCGCGCTTCCACCCAGACCCCGCCGATCGCCAGCGGCAAGCGGATCATCTTCGTCACCCTGGAGGACGGCTCCGGCCTGGTCGACCTGGCCTTCTTCGAGGACTCCCACCCGGCCTGTGCGCACACCGTCTTCCACAGCGGGCTGCTGCTGGTGCGCGGCACGGTCCAGGTGCGCGGCACCCGTCGTACCGTCGTCGGCTCCATGGCCTGGGACCTGGACGAGATCGCCGCCGCCCGCCGCGACCACGGTCCCGAAGCCGCACTCGCCCTCCTCGGCGAGAGCCGCCCGCACCCGACCCCCGCCCAGCCGCGGCGGACTCTGGCCAACGGCACCACCGGCGCCCGCCTGCACCCCTACGCCGACCTCCAGCCAGCTGGCACCCGCTCCGCCGACCTGAAGAAGTTCGGCCACCGAAGCCCGGGGAGTGCGGGATGACCGCGCGGCAGCGGCACATCGCCCACCTTCACCTGCACGCCTCGCTGACCCAGACTCAGTACGACGATGTAATCGAACTGCTGTCCGGAATCACGCCTCACGTCCAGTCCATCCCGCCCAACGCCCTTCAGGTGGACCTGACTTCGGCGCTCCGGTACTTCGACATGTCCGCCTACGACGCGGTCCAGACGGTGAAGATGAGGCTGAAGGCCCACTACGGCATCGACAGCAGTGCCGGGCTCGCGGGCAACCGCATGCTGGCGGCCATGGCGGCCGACGCGTCCGCGCCCGGAGACACCACCTGGATTCGCGACGGGCAGGCCGCCACCTGGCTGTACCCCCGCCCGGTCACCGCCCTGCCGGGGATCGGGCGCGCAACAGCGGAAACGCTCAACAAGTACGGGCTGCACACCATCGGTCAGATCGCCGACATACCTGCGGCAACCCTGCAACGTCTCCTCGGAGTCGGTTCGGCCCGGCTGCTGGCCGAGCGCGCCCGTGGTCAGGATCCTCGCCCGGTGAGCCCTTCGGAACCGGCAGCGCACCTGGTCGCCGATCTCATGCTGGAGCGGGACTGCCTCGATCCGGCACAGCATCACCGAGCGGTCCTGGGACTTGCCGACCGGATCGGTCAACACCTGCGTGGTGAAAGCCAGGTCGCCGGCCGACTCACGCTCACCCTGCGGTATGCCGACCACGGCTCCACCACACGTACGCGCGCGCTGCCGGAACCCACCGACCACTCACCAGTTCTTGCCGCGACTTCCCTGGGCCTGCTGGCCTCCCTGGGGCTGCAGCGGGCACGAGTCCGGGCCTTCGCCATCCGCGCCGACCGCTTGACGCCGGCCCAAAGCGCCTGTCGTCAGCTCTCTCTGGATTCTGGTGATACCCGTGCCCGCGCAGCCGAAGTCGCTGCGGATCGCGCCCGCCGACGCTTTGGGCCGGAGGCTGTACGTCCGGCAGCTCTGGCGGACTGACCGGCTTGGACGGCACTGCACACCGCCGACGCCGACTCGGCCACCGCCGCACGCCGCTACGACGGACAACTGCCGTCACGTCCTTCCTCGGCGACAGCGAAGCCCCGTCCGTCGGGGCCACGTTGACATCTTGATCATCGGGCGTGTGCCCCGGTGCGGGAGGGCACGTGCTACGCGCTGTGCTCGTTGTCGCTGACGGCGGTGTTGTCCTTGTCCAGCGTGGCGGCCCAGCTGGCCAGCAGCCGGAGGCTGTCGTGGGTCGGGGTGCCGGGTTCGGCGTTGAGGGCGGTGAGGGTGAGGCCGGGTTCGGTGGGGATGGGCATCGCCTCGAAGGGGAGGGCGAGTTCACCGACCGCCGGGTGGCGGAAGTACTTGACGCCGGTCTGGTGCAGCCGGACGTCGTGGGCGGCCCACAGGGTGCGGAACTTCTCGCTGCGGGTGGAGAGTTCGCCGACGAGGTCGGTCAAGTCCCGGTTGTACGGGTCGCGTCCGGCCTCGGTGCGCAGGAGAGCCACCGCGCCGGCGGCCTGGAGTTCCAGTTGGGGGAGGAAGCCGGCGGCGCCGGGATTGAGGAACTCGTAGCGGGCGAGGTTCACGGGCCGGGCGGGGTCGGCGAAGACCGGGTCGTAGAGGGCGCGGCCGAGGCGGTTGGTGGCGAGGATGTCGAGGCGGCCGTTGCGGATGAAGGCTGGGGCCTCGGTCATCGCGTCGAGCAGGTGCTGGAGGCTCGGGCGGATGGGCTGCGGGGCGCGGCGGCGGGCTGGCCGGCTGGTGTTCGCCGTACGGGCGAGGTCGTCCAGGTGGGCGTGCTCGGCTTCGTCGAGCTGGAGGGCACGGGCGAGTGAGTCGATGACGGTTTCGGAGACGCCGGAGAGGTTGCCGCGCTCAAGGCGGGCGTAGTACTTGGCGCTGACGCCGGCGAGCAGTGCGACTTCCTCCCTGCGCAGCCCCTTGACGCGCCGGTTGCCGGTGTAGGCGGGCAGCCCCGCCTGCTGGGGTGTGATCTTGGCACGGCGGCTGGTCAGGAACTCGCGTACCTCGCTCCGGTTGTCCATGGTTTCGAGGCTACGTCGGCTGTTCCTGCCGTGTCTCCGGCCGAAGGGTGTACTGGCAGTACACGTATCAACGAGTCCTTCCACGCGTGTGTGACCTGCAGTTTCATCGGTGGTGGCGCAGGATGCACCGCGCGGGAAAGGACATGGACGATGACGGAGAAGAAGGCCCAGCCGGGTCCGCGCGAGCTGTTCGGGCAGGAGTGGAAGAGCCCGGAGCTGTCCCCGAGGGACCGCAGCCTGGTGACCGTGGCCAGCCTGATCACCAGCGGCAGCAGCGAGCAGCTCACTTTCCACATCCCGCTGGCCAGGCAGAACGGCGTCACCGAAGAGGAAACCATCGGGACGATCACCCACATGGCGTTCTACGCCGGCTGGCCCAGGGCGATGTCCGCCCTGAACGTGACCCGGGAACTGTTCCGCAAGGCCTGATCCCACTCTCATTCGCACGTCCCCCCGCCGAATACGTCGACGCAAGGAGCACGTACCACCATGGAGATCCTCAAGCAGCCCGCGACCATGAAGCTGCCCCCGCACATGTTCGCCGGTGACGTCTGGGCGGACGTGATCCACCGGGGCGAGCGGCCCTCCCGGGCCCGCGCCAACATGGTCCGCTTCGCGCCCGGTGCCCGCACCGCCTGGCACAGCCACGGTCTGGGCCAGAGTCTGCACGTCGTGTCCGGGGTCGCCCTCGTCGGCACCCGGGACGGCGTGATCGTCGAGGCCCACCCGGGCGACACCGTCGGCTGCCCGCCCGGCGAGGAGCATTGGCACGGTGCCACCCCGGACCAGTTCATGGAGCACATCGCCCTGTGGGAGGGCGACGAGGTCGACTGGCTGGAGCACGTCACCGACGCGGAGTACGGCGGCCCGCGCACCAGCACCCGTACCTCGCACTGACCAACTCCCCCCACAGATACAGGAGATACTCGTGCGCGCAACCGTGCTCCACGCCCCGGTGACATCCGGGTGGAGAACCTCCCCGAGCCGAAGATCCTCGCCCCACGGACGCGGTCATCCGCACCGTCGCCGCCTGCGTGTGCGGCTCCGACCTGTGGGACTACCGTGGCATCAACCCGGTCACCCAGCCCACCCCGATCGGGCACGAGTACGTCGGCGTGGTCGAGGAGACCGGCGCAGAAGTGCTGGACATCAAGCCGGGGCAGTTCGTCATCGGCTCCTTCTTCGCCTCCGACAACACCTGCCCGATCTGCCGCGCCGGCTATCAAACCTCCTGTCCGCACCGGGAGTTCGTGGGCGGCTGTCAGGCCGAGCACATCCGTATCGTGCTCGCCGACGGCACCTTCGTCGCCCTCGACGCGCAGCCCGACGAGAAGTTCGTGCCGAGCCTGCTCACCCTCTCCGACGTGACGGGCACCGGCTGGTACGCGGCCGTCGCCGCCGAGGTGAAGCCCGGCTCCATGGTGGTCGTGGTCGGCGACGGCGCGGTCGGCCTGTCCGGCGTCCTCGCCGCCCGGGAACTCGGCGCCGAGCGGATCATCGCGATGAGCCGCCACGCCTCCCGGCAGCAGCTCGCGACCGAGTTCGGCGCCACCGACATCGTCGCCGAGCGCGGCGAGGCGGGTGTCGGCCGTATCAAGGAGCTCACCGGCGGCATCGGCGCCGACTCCGTCCTGGAGTGCGTCGGCACCCAGGAATCGATGCGGCAGGCCGTCCAGTCCACCCGCCCCGGCGGCAACGGCGGCTTCGTCGGCGTCCCGCACGACGCGGCCATCGACGGCGAGGAGCTGTTCTACTCCCACGTCGCCCTGCGCGGCGGCCCCGCCCCGGTACGCCGCTTCCTGCCCGATCTGATCGACCGCGTCCTCGACGGCCGTATCGAGCCCGGCAAGGTCTTCGACCTGACCCTGCCGCTGGGCGAGGCCGCCGAGGGCTACCGGGCCATGGACGAGCGCCGCGCCGTCAAGACGCTGCTGCGCCCCTGATCTCGCCGACCCATGATTGGAACCACCTCTCATGCCCCCCACCTACGACTTCCATGACCAGGTGGCCCTCGTCACCGGCGCGGCCTCCGGCATGGGCCTCGCCACCATCCGCGCCTTCGCCGAGGCGGGTGCCGCCGTCGTCCTGGCCGACATCGACGAGAAGGCCGTAGAACACGCCGCCGAGGAACTGACGGCGGCCCGTCACCGGGCGATCGGCGTCGTCTGCGACGTCACGGACGAGGCGCAGGCCGCCGCGATGGTCGAGCGGGCGGTTGAGACGTACGGCCGCCTCGACATGGCGTTCAACAACGCCGGCATCCAGGTCCCGCCCAGCGACGCTGCCGACGAGACGGCCGAGGACTTCGACCGCGTCAACGCCGTTGATCTGCGCGGTGTTTGGGCCGCCCAGAAGCACGAACTGCGTCAGATGCGGCAGCAGGACAGCGGCGGCGCCATCGTCAACTGCTCCTCGCTGGGCGGCCTCGTGGGCCTGCCGGAGCGTGCCGCCTACCACACGTCCAAGCACGGCGTGATCGGCCTGACCAGGAGTGCCGCGGTCGAGTACGCGCCCAAGGGCATCCGCATCAACGCGGTGTGCCCCGGTGTGATCGACACCCCGATGGTCGCCGACATGCTCGAAGGCCAGGCCGAGGCCATGGCCGAGATCATGAAGCAGCAACCGATCGGACGGCTGAGCCGGGCCGACGAGATCGCCGCGGCCGTCCTGTGGCTGTGCAGCCCCGCCGCGAGCTTCGTCGTGGGCGTCGCCCTGCCCGTCGACGGCGGATACACCACCGGCTGACCGGTAGCCGTTCCGTGCGGCCGAGGCCACGACGGCACGGACACAGCGTTCTCCCGTCCGCCGTGTGGGCTTCGGAGCCCTCCTCACGAGCCGCACGGCCCCCTTGCCCGGTCTCCGCGCGAGCCTGCTCATCGCTGCCGTGATCGTCATGGCCACTGCGACCGCGAACGCTCTCGCCGAACGGCGCGGTGCCACCGACCGCTGCCACATCACCTCCTACCGCACACGGAAAGCCCATGACGAGCACCTGGGACCAGGCGCAACTGCGTGCCCTCGCAGCCGCCGACGACCTGCACATCTCGCCGTATCGCGAGGACGGCCGCACCCCCGGCACACCGACCTGGATCTGGTCCGTCGTCGCGGGCGGCGACCTCTATGTTCGCCCCTACAACGGCCCCAACTCCCGCTGGTACCAGGCGGTGTTGTCCCAGAAGGCCGGCCGTATCCGCATCGCGGGCACCGAACACGAGGTCGCCTTCGCGCCGGCTGTCGACACCGTCCTCGACGCGGTCGACGACGCCTACCGCACCAAGTACGCCGCCAGCCCCTACCTGGAGCCGATGCTGCGCAGCGGCCCCCGCTCGTCCACCGTCCGCATCACCCCTGCCGCACAGGCGTAAGGAGCGTCACCATGGAGTACACCCGTCTCGGCACCACCGGCCTGAAGGTGAGCCGCCTCGCTCTCGGCTGCATGAGCTACGGCGACCCGACCGTGCCCCGAGCCCATCCCTGGGCGCTGACCGAGGACAGGGCCGCGCCGTTCTTCCGGCAGGCCGTCGAGCTGGGCATCACCTTCTGGGACACCGCGAACGTCTACCAGGCGGGCACCTCCGAGGAGTTCGTCGGCCGGGTGATCCGCGAGTACTCCCGGCGTGAGGACATCGTCCTGGCCACGAAGGTCCGGGGCCCGATGCACGACGGTCCGGGCGGTGAAGGCCTCTCCCGCAAGGCGATCCTGGAACAGGTCGACGCCTCCCTGACCCGGCTGGGCACGGACTACATCGACCTTTACCAGATCCACCGCTTCGACGACGACGTCCCGGTCGAGGAGACGATGGAGGCCCTGCACGACGTCGTCGAGGCGGGCAAGGTCCGCTACCTCGGTGCCTCGTCGATGTACGGCCGGCAGTTCGCCAAGCTCCAGCACGCGGCCGACCTTGGCGGCTGGATCCGCTTCGTGTCCATACAGAACCAGTACAACCTCCTGCGCCGCCAGGACGAGCCCGAACTCATGGCCATGTGCGGGGACATGGGCGTGGGCCTGGTCCCGTACCCCGAACGGCAAGGGTCGCCTCGCCCGCCCCGTCGGCGAACAGAGCACCCGCTCCACCACCGACCACGTCGTCCAGGCCTTCGACAGCGAGTACGACGAGCCCGTCATCAACGCCGTGCAGCAACTCGCCGAAACCCGGGGCGTCCCCATGGCGCAGATCGCCCTCGCCTGGGTGCTGCGCAACCCGCTCGTCTCCGCGCCCATCGTCGGCGCCACCAAGCCCCACCACCTCCAACAGGCCGCAGAAGCAATTGAATTGAAGTTCTCGGACGAGGAAGCGGCAGCGCTCCAGGCGCCGTACACGAACGCCGGGCCTTCCTGGTTCTGACCACGGACACCCGCTGCGGAACGGCTCAGAGAGCCATGCAGTACCGCACCCTCGGCAACTCCGGCCTGGCCGTCTCCAAGCTGGCGCTCGGCACGATGAACTTCGGCACCGAGAACACCTAGGAGGAGTCCTTCGCACTGCTCGACGCCTTCATCGAGGCCGACGGCAACATGATCGACACCTCCGACGTCTACGGCGGCGGCCTCTCCGAGCAGATCATCGGCCGCCGGCTCGCCGCCCGCCCCCGCGAGATGACCGACCGCGTCGTGCTCACGACCAAGGGCCGCTTCACCACCGGTCCCGACGTCAACGACCCCGGCCTGTCCCGACGCCACCTCCGCCGTGCGCTGAACGCCTCCCTGGGCCGCCTCGGCGTGGAGACCGTGGACCTTTACCAGATGCACGGCTGGGACGCCCACACCCCGGTCGAGGAAACCCTCTCCTTCCTCGACGACGCCGTCCGCGCCGGAAAGATCCAGTACTCGGGGCTGTCCAACTTCACCGGCCGACAGCTCCAGTTGACCGTCTCGACGGCCAAGGCGATGGGCGTCCATGTCCCGCTCACGCTCCAGCAGCAGTACAGCCTGCTGTCCCGGGAGAGCGAGTTCGAGATGGTGCCCGCCGCCCTGCACAACGGCATCGGGTTGCTGCCCTGGTCGCCGCTGGCCGGCGGCTTCCTCACCGGGAAGTACCCGCGCGGTGCCACCCCGGCCCCGGACACCCGCGCCGGTTCCGCGAACGAGCTCTACCAGTGGGTTTCCGCCGAGTACGCGGCCAGCGACCGCAACTGGGCCGTCATCGACGAGCTCGTCCGCATCGCGCGGGAGAGCGGAGCAACTCCCGCTCATGCAGCACTGAGTTGGATCGCCGACCGCCCCGGCGTGGTCGCCCCGATCTTCGGCGCCCAAACCCTGAAGCAGCTCCACGACGGCCTCGGCGCGGTCGCCCTCACCCTCGACGACGAGGCCACCGCAGCCCTCGACAAGGTCAGCACCCCCACCCCGGGCGGCTACCCCTACGGCGACTTCGGCACCAGCCGGCGCGATCGCCGGCTCCAGGGCGGGGCGCAGGCCCTCGGCGCCCTGATCGGCAACGGCTCCGAGCACCCCACCGGACGGCTGTGGATCAGAGGGCCGCACCCCGAGGGACACGACCGGCCGCCCGGCTCCGAGAGAGCCGGGCGGCGTTTCACGTACCCGGGTGGCCTCGCTGAAGTCATTACGGCCCGGCGGCACCGTCGTGATCGCCGGAGTACGAGCGGCACCAACCCGCCCGCCGACCTCGGCCGCATCTTCCACCAGCAGGGCATCCTCGGCTCCACAAGGGCTTCCAGCTCTCCGAGGAACTCGGCACCCGGTTGCACGCCCTGGGGCAAGGTCTGCGGCGGGCTGACCCTCGCCGTCCGCCGCGTTGACCAGGGGGCGTTGGCGGCGTAACTCTCCTTGTTCCATTGGTCAGTTGGCCCACGGCGGAACGATGTGCGTCCCGTCGGCCAGCTCCGCCTCCAGTCCGATGGACGTGGTGACCCAGGTGATCACGGCGCGGTCGGTGGGGTTCTCGGCGCCGAAGGTCGCGCCGGGGTTGATGATCAGCGTGTCGCCCGCGCCGACCCGCTCGGTGCGGCCGTCGAGCGTGACGACCATTTCGCCTTCGAGGATGTGCAGGATCTCCTCGCGGTTGACGGTGTGCAGGGGCGCCTTGGTGCCGGCCGGGATCTCGCCGCGCCACGCGCACAACTCCTTGCTGCCGGTGCGGGGATGGGCGTACGAGACGAAGCGGGCGCCGTGGATCTCGTGGGTGACGGCTTCGGTCGAGCGGATGACGGGCATGGTGGCCCTCTCTCAAGATGGTCAAGCTGCTTGACTATATGGCTCCATGGTCAAGCTGCTTGACCGGTTCGTCAAGGGTGTTTCAATGCCTCCGTGCAGAACTCCGAGGCCATCGCCCTGTCCGCCGCCGTGCTCGCCGTCGCCGGGGAGCTCACGCAGCGCATCCACGAGGGCGTCGTCGCCCGCGGTTTCGAGGGGGTGCGGCCCGCGCACGGGTTCGCCTTCGTCCGTCTCGCTCCGGACGGCGCGACGGTCACCGATCTCGCCGCTCATCTCGGAGTGACCAAGCAGGCGGCGAGTCAGCTCGTCGACGAGCTGGTGCGCAGGGGGTACGTCGAGCGGCGCCCGCATCCCGCCGACGCGCGCGCCCGGCTGATCGTGCTCACCGAGCTGGGCTGGGCCTGTACGCGTGCGGCGGAGGAGGCCGCCGCCGACGCCGTGCGGCCGTGGGTCGAACTGCTGGGGGAGAGTGAAGTGCGCGTGTTGTGTGACCGTTTGCTGCGTATTGCACCCTACGGTCCCATCAGGCCCACCTGGTGACTGGTTATCACTGAGAGTTTTTACTGACGCGTAACTTCACACTTCACCTACTCGCTCGTAACTTGACGAGTGAACAGCATTCTTGTGATCCGGATCACAGGGCGTAAGGCCGTCGCAACTCCCTTGAGCCGCAAGGAGATCACACGATGCTGCCCTGGAAACGAGTGCTCAGACCCCTGACCGCGCTGCTCCTGACCGCCGCGGTCGCCGCCCTCCCCACCGCCGCCCACGCGTCGAGCACTCCGAGCACCGGCTGGAACGACTACACGTGTAAGCCCTCCGCCGCCCACCCCGACCCGGTCGTCCTCGTACACGGCACCTTCGCCAACAGCACCGACAACTGGCTGGTTCTGGCGCCGTACCTGGAGGCCCGCGGCTACTGCGTCTTCTCCCTCGACTACGGCCAGCTCTCCGGCGTCCCGCTCATCCACGGCCTCGGCCCCATCGACAAGTCGGCAGAACAACTCCAGGCCTACGTCGACAAGGTGCTCGCCGCGACCGGCGCCGCCAAGGCCGACCTCGTCGGTCACTCCCAGGGCGGCATGATGCCCCGCTACTACCTCAAGTTCCTCGGCGGAGCCGCCAAGGTGGACACCTTCGTCGGCATCGCGCCCGACAACCACGGCACCACCCTGGACGGCCTCACCAAACTCCTGCCGTACTTCCCCGGCGCCGAGGACGTGATCTCCGCGACCACCCCCGCCCTCGCCGACCAGATCGCCGGCTCGGCCTTCCTCGCCAAGCTGAACGCGGGCGGCGACACCGTCCCCGGTGTCCACTACACGGTCATCGCCACCCGGTACGACGAGGTGGTCACGCCGTACAGCAGCCAGTTCCTGAGCGGATCCGACGTGCACAACGTGCTGATCCAGAACCTGTGTTCAGTCGATCTCTCCGAGCACGCCCTGCTCGGGCTGTCGGACCGGATCGCCTTCCACGAGGTCGCCAACGCCCTCGATCCGGCGCATGCCACCACCACCAACTGCCTGTCGGCACTGAGCTGATCGCACATCGCGGGGTCTGCCCGACCTGAGCCGCCGGACAGACCCCGCCCCCTGTACGGCCGTACTAACGGCCGCGCCGTCCACCGCCGTTGGCCGCGCGGCGGCGGACCGAGGCGAACAGGACCGCGGCGCCGAGCGCCAGGGAGGCCGCACCACCGATGACGAGATACGGCGAGCTGTCGTTGCTGCCGGTCGCCGCGAGTTTCTGCGAACTGCCCGCGGGCTGGGGCTCGTTGACCTGGGTCGTGGCGGCGGCCGGCTCCGCCGAGGTGCTCGCGTCCGCGTCCCCGTGACCGTGGTGCTCGACGGTCGACCTGTCGGCACCTGCCGCGATCTGCTCGTCGGACGGGGCGGAGGCGGACGGCGCGGGAGTGGCCCGGGCGGGAGCGGCCGGGGTGGGCGTCGGTGTCGAACTGCTCGCCGCACCACCGCTGTCGGCCCCCGCACCGCTCCCGCCGAAGCTGACGTCCGAGCAGGAGTAGAACGCCTCCGGGCTGTCCGAGCGCTGCCAGATCGCGTACAGGAGCTGTCTGCCGGAGCGCTGCGGGAGAGTGCCGGAGAAGGTGTAGAAACCGCCCGAGGCGACCGGGTCGGTGGCCGTCGCGACCGGGTGCTCCAGGTCCAGGTCCGCCCAGGCCGGCGGCTGCGAAGGGTCGTAGCCGGACTTGGTGAGGTACACCTTGAAGGTGCCCTTGTGCGGTGCGGTCACGCGGTACTTGAAGGTGTACGAGCCGCTGCTCACGCTCGTCGCCGGCCAGTCCGCGCGGGCCAGGTCGAGGCCCTTGAACTCCTCGTTGTTCGCGCTGCACAGCTTGCCGTCCGGGATCAGTGCCTGGTGCCGCCCGTTCGCGTCGCCGATGCGGATGCCGTTCCAGTCGTAGAGCGCCTGGGTGCCACCGGCCGCGACCGCCGCCCTGCACGCGGCCGACTTCGGGTTCTCCGGGCCCTCCGCGTAGCACTGCGCGACCCGGCTGACCGGATCCCCCATCGAACCGTGGGCCGCCGCGGGCGCCGCGGCGAGCGCGGTCAGTACGAGGGGAGCCACGCCGAGGACGGCGACAGCGGCGGCCTTGCGGCGTGCGAGCATGGCGGAACTCCAACTCCTCGAACGGTTCGCGGCGCGGGGGACGGATCCCGTGGGGTGATCAGAAGCTAGCCCCTGGAAACCGCTGAATCGCCTGCTGCAGACGGGGGAGGGAGATCCTTATGGTCGTGTTAAGGCAGGGCTAACCGAGGGCTCAGGGAGGGGTGGGTGTCGTGAGGGTGGAGATGTGTCGCAGATGAGCAGACCGCAGTCCGAGTTCCATCGCCCCGAGACACCCTGGCGGCGGCGGGCCGGGGCGCCCGCCGGAGTGTGGCAGCAGGAGCTGGCCGTGGATCCGGTCTCCGGGGACTCCACCGTGCTCCAGCGGTACGAGCCGGGGACCGACACCAGCGCCCAGGGTGCCGTCCGGCACGACTACTTCGAGGAGGTGTACATCCTCGAGGGCGACCTCACCGACCTGCGCCTCGGCGAGACCTTCACCGCGGGCATGTACGCGTACCGCCATCCGGACATGGAGCACGGGCCGTGGACGAGCGCGGAGGGTGTCCGGATGCTCGTGATCAGTACGCACACGGTCGGGCCCCGCCCATGAGCACCGGCGTTCGCGCGGCCGTCCCCGTCGACGTACCGGCCGTGAAGGCCGTGACCGACATGGCGTACCACCGCTACATCGCGCGCATCGGTGTGGTGCCGCAGCCCATGGAGGCGGACCACATGGCGAATGTGGTCGCCGGGCGCGTCTTCGTGACGGGGAACCCCGTGATCGGGCTGGTGGTGATCGAGGAGCGCGCCGATCACCTGTTCCTCGACAGCATCGCCGTCCACCCCGACGCGCACGGCACGGGAGTGGGACGGCGGCTGCTGGAGTTCGTGGACGCACGCGCGCGTGCCCTGGGTCTGCCCGAGGTCAGGCTCTACACGAACGCGCTGATGTGGGAGAACCAGGAGATCTACCCCAGGTTCGGCTACGAGGTCGTCGAGCGGCGCACGGACGGGCCCTACGACCGCATCCACTACCGCAAGCCGCTGGACTGACCGGGCTCAGCCGTCCGGCCACCAGGTGCGGGCGATGTCCTTTCGGACCTCGGGGCGCTCGACAGGGCGCTCGTCGGCCTCCTCCCGCACCCGACGGGCGTCCGACTTCTTCAGGGGCTTCTGCACGGTTACGCGGCGCATGGCTGCCTCCTTGTGTCCACCCGGGTTCGTGTTCTCACGAGGTGGACCGTTCCCGGGAGGGTGACTCATCGACGCGGGTCTGTCTGTGGTGGCTGTCACGATGGGACTGTCAGTGGCGGGTGTCACTCTTGGCCCATGAGCGAACTTGAAGCGAACGTGAACTGGGACGCGGAGGCGCCGACCTTCGACGAAGAGCCTGATCACGGCCTGCGCGACCCGGAGGTCCGGCGGGCCTGGGCGGACCGGCTGCGCGGCTGGCTGCCCGCCGGCGCGGCCGACGTCCTCGACCTCGGCTGCGGCACCGGCAGCCTCTCGCTCCTCGCGGCCGAGCAGGGACACCGTGTCACGGGCGTCGACCTGTCCCCGGCGATGGTGGACCTCGCCCGCGCGAAGCTGGCCGGCCGTGACGCGGTGTTCCTGCTCGGTGACGCGGCGATGCCGCCGGTGGGTGAGCAGCGCTACGACGTCGTCCTCGTCCGGCACGTGCTGTGGGCGCTGCCCGACCCCGCCCGGGTCCTGCGGCACTGGCGCGGGCTGCTGCGCCCCGGCGGGCGGCTGGTGCTGATCGAGGGCCGCTGGGGGACGGTGAGCCCGGCCGGCATATCCGCCGACCGCCTCACCGAACTCCTGGCACCCGTCGCCGCTCAGGTGCGCGTGGAGCGGCTGTCGGACGACCCGCTGCTGTGGGGGAAGCCGGTGGCCGACGAGCGGTACGCGGTGGTCGCCATGGACTGAGCGGACCTCACCGCAGCAGCGCGCCGAACCCGCCCGCACGGGCCAGCCCCTCCAACTCGTCGAGCGCTGCCACGGCCGCCGCCGCGGCCGCGGGGTCCGTGGCGGCCAGCCCGCTCTCCTCGAACTCGTCCTCGTCCAGCCGACGCACGTCCGTGCCGTCGGCGGACACCCACAGGTCCAGATCGAGGTCTTCTACGACGAGTTCGGCGCCGGAGCGCGTCGCGGGGCGGGTGATGTCGCAGTACCAGCCCTTCAACTCCCTGGTGCCGTCCCGGACTTCCTTCACCGCGAACCAGCGGTCCCGCCAGTAGTACTCGGTGAACACGTCGCCGCGCTCGAAGCGCACGAAACCGAAGTCGCGGACGCCGTCACCCGCCCACGGGGCACGGACGGCGAGGCGGACGCCGTCGTCGAAGAGCAGCTCGGCCGGGTAACGGATCTTCGTACGGCCGGCTTTGACCAGGACGACGTCCAACTGGCTCGCGGTATCAGGTGAGTTCACGGACATGGCGCACCTCCGTGGCGCAGATCTCGTAGCCGAACCATTTGTTGATCGCGAGCATAGGCCCGTTGTCGGCGTCGTTGCCCGTGAACGCCTCCGTGCAGCCGGCGGCGCGGGCGCGGTGCAGGGAGTCGTTCTTGGCGAGCTTGGCGAGGCCCCGGCCGCGGTGTGCGCGGGCGGTGCCGGTCATGGCCGAGCCGTAGCGGGTGGCACCGTCCGTGCGGGCGGCGCTGAAGGCCACCGGGCGTCCCTCGACGAGGGCGACGGAGGTCAACTCGGCACTGAAGAGAGGGTGTCGCCAGGTCTCGTCCAGCCAGGCCCCGAAGTCCGTGAGCTCGGCGTCGATGTCGCCGGGTTCGTCCAGCGTCACCTCCGTGTCCAGCTCGAACAGGGGGCGCGGGTCCGCGGAGAAGTCCGAGCCCGGGCGGACCTCGACCCCGGACGGTGGGGCCTGGAGCGGGGGCAGCGCGCCGTGCGCCAGGTTTAGCCGGAGGAGATGCGCGGCACGGCTCGCGGTGTAGCCGGACCGCTCGGCGAAGGCGCGGTTGCCCGGCTCGTCCAGGACCCAGGAGTAGAGCCTGGTCGCGCCGTGGGCGACGAGGTGTTCCTCGGCCGCGCGGACCAGCAGCGAGCCCGCGCCCAGGCGCGTCCGCTCCGGGTCCACGAACACGTTGAGCATGCCCTGGCCGGGTTCCGTGCTGTCGTGGGCGATGTCGATCTGGGCGGTGCCGATGATCTCGCCGTCCTCCTCCGCGAGCAGTTTGCGCGAGTGGGCGTTCCGGTGGGCATGGGCGAGGTCGTAGGCGATGGACCCCGGGGTGGACAGCATGAAGGGGAAGGCCCGGTCGCGGACCCGGACGTAGCCCTCCAGGTCTGCTCGGACGTCGGGACGCAGGTCGCGCACGCTCACTGTCATGTCGCCGCACGCTACGGCGGAGCCGTGCCGGAGTGCCTCTCATTTTCCGGCCGGTGCGGGACAATCGGGCCGTGACCTTGAAGATCCACATCGATGACAGTGCGGCGCCCTACGAGCAGATCCGCGCCCAGATCTCGGAGCAGGCCCGGTCCGGGGCGCTGCCGGTCGGCCACCGGCTGCCCACGGTGCGCGGACTGGCCGAGTCGCTGGGCCTCGCCGCCAACACCGTCGCCAAGGCCTACCGGGCCCTGGAGACGGACGGCGTGATCGAGACGCGGGGCCGCAACGGAACGCTGATCGCTGCCGCGGGTTCGGCGGCGGAGCGGGAGGCGGCGTCGGCCGCGCAGGCCTACGCGGAGAAGGTTCGGCGGCTGGGGCTTACCCGGGAGGATGCGGCGGCGGCCGTGCGGGATGCCCTGCGGGCGGTCTACGAGGCTTAGGGCAAACGGAGTTGCCCCGGCTCGGAGCCGCTACAGATACAACCCCGCGTCCGCCCCCTCGCGTTGGTCGGGTACCGAGGTCGGCTGGGTGCCCCGGCGCAGTGCGTACAGCTCCGCGAGGGTCGCGCCCTCGCGGCCGATGCCCCCCTCCGTCCCGAGCCAGGCGATCGCCTCGCGGCGGGTGAGCGCGCCGACCTCGATACGGGCCAGGCAGCGGCCGGGGCGGACGACGGCGGGGTGCAGGCGCTCCAAGTCCTCGTTGGTGGTGACGCCGACCAGGACGTTCCTGCCCTGGCCGAGCAGACCGTCCGTGAGGTTCAGGAGGCGGGAGAGGGCCTGGCCCGCCGTGTGCTTGGCCTCGCCGCGGATGAGCTCGTCGCAGTCCTCCAGGAGAAGGAGCCGCCAACGCCCTTTCCCCGTCGTGTCGTCCTCGCCGATCGCGATGTCCATCAGATAGCCGACGTCACTGAACAGCCGCTCCGGGTCCAGCACGCAGTCCACCTGGCACCAGTCCCGCCAGGAACGCGCCAGCGTGCGCAGCGCCGAGGTCTTGCCGGTGCCCGGCGGCCCGTGCAGCAACAGCAGCCGGCCCGCGATGTCCTCCGGGGTCGTCTTCATCAGGCGGTCCATCGCGTCCGCCACCGGGCCCGTGTAGTTCGGGCGCACCTCGTCCCACGTACCCGCCGAGATCTGCCGGGTCGTGCGGTGCGGGCCGCGCCTGGGGGAGACGTACCAGAACCCCATCGTCACGTTCTCCGGCTGCGGTTCGGGCTCGTCCGCCGCGCCGTCGGTCGCCTGGCCGAGGACCTTCTCGGCGAGCTCCTCGCTGGTCGCCGTGACCGTCACGTCGGCGCCCCGGTTCCAGCGGGAGATCAGCAGGGTCCAGCCCTCGCCCTCCGCGAGCGTCGCGCTGCGGTCGTCGTCGCGGGCGGCGCGCAGCACGCGGGCGCCCGGCGGGAGCAGGGTCGCCCCGGACCGTACGCGGTCGATGTTCGCCGCGTGCGAGTACGGCTGCTCGCCCGTCGCGAAGCGGCCGAGGAACAGCGCGTCGACGACATCGGACGGGGAGTCGGAGTCGTCGACGTTGAGCCGGATCGGCAGTGCGTCGTGCGGGTTAGCGGACATGGGGCCATGATCCGGCACGCGGACGCCGTGTGCACCCGCTTTCCGCAGTGCGCCCCCGAGTGTCGGCTGCGTCCGGTGCATCCGATGTGTCCGCTCCGTGTCGGCCGTGCGTCCCCCCGCTCCTGTTACAAGCCTGTGCATGTGGAGCCCTGCCCCACCGTGGGGCACCGACGTTACTGTTGCCCTTGATGGGACGTCATGGGTGGAATTCGGGGGCACGACGGTGGCGGCTCACCGCGCTGCTCGGCGTGGGTGTGGCCGCACTTGCTCTGATCGTGACCCTGATCAACACGCTTCCCGGCGGCGGAAGCACCGCGGGCACCTCGCGCGACGGCGACAAGGTGCACGGCACCCCGGCGACCCCGCCCGACGAGGACCGGCCCGAGGTCGGCTGGGGCTTCACCCACACCCAGTACAGCGCCGACGAGGGCAGCGACACCGCGACCGAGCGCGTCGAGGGGCTGCTCGCGAAGTCCCAACTCCCGCAGGACCAGGCCATCATGGGCTGGGGCGCCGACAACCCCGAGCCGGTGAAGGGGCGTTACGACTTCGGGGCCCTGGACCGCCGTATCGACTTCGTCCGCAGGTCGGGCGGCACCCCGGTGATCACGCTGTGCTGCTCGCCGGACTGGATGAAGGGCGGCAAGTCGGGTGTCGACAACACCGACTGGAGCCAGTCCGCGCTGGAGACGGCCCCGCAGCCGGACCACTACGCGGACTTCGCCGCGCTCGCCGCGACCGTCGCCAAGCGGTACCCGGACGTCACCCACTTCATTGTGTGGAACGAGTTCAAGGGCTTCTGGAACAACGCCAAGCAGCGCTGGGACTACGAGGGTTACACCAAGCTCTACAACCTGGTCTACAAGGCGCTGAAGAAGGTCAACCCGAAGATCATGGTCGGCGGTCCGTACCTCGTGATGGACAGCGTCGACCCGCGCGACCCGGACGCCTCCGGCACCTTCAAGGGCAGCTGGGGCGCGATGGACCAGCGGATCATCGACGCCTTCGACTACTGGAACAAGAACAAGGCCGGCGCCGACTTCGTGGTCGTCGACGGCTCCAGCTACACCAACGACGACGAGATGCTGCCCAACGAGTTCGGGGCCACCGACAAACTCACCGCGGTGAGCGAGTGGGTACGGCAGCAGACACACGACCTGCCGCTGTGGTGGGCCGAGTACTACGTCGAGCCCGCCGACGGCAACGACGACCGTAAGGGCTGGTCCGAGACCCACCGCGTCGCCGTCCAGGCCGCCGGCATGATCGCCATGGCCAAGGGCGGCGCCACCTCCGGCTTCTACTGGAACCCGGAGGACGAGAAGGGCGCGAACTGCGCGGGCTGCCTGTGGACCCCGACCGACAGCTCCGACGGCGGGAAGCTGTTGCCGATGTACGGCCTGGTCTCCCGCTTCGACACGGCCTTCGGGCCCGGTACGAAGTTCGAGACCGTGTCGGTGGCCGCGGACGACGTACCCAATGTGAAGGTCCTCGCCACCGACAAGACGGTTCTGGTCGTGAACACCCTGGACCGGCAGATCAGCGCGAAGGTCGACGGCAAGCGGTTCGACATGGCGGCCTACGAGGTCAAGTGGCTCACGCGATGAGCCACTCGACCTCGTAGGACCCCGCTACTTCATCGTCAGGAACCGCTGCACCAGCGAAGCCAGCAGCACCGCCAGCAGGGGCAGCGAGAACCAGAAACTGCTCTGCAGCCACCGCAGTTGACGCACACTCGGCCGCACCGCGACCCGGACGATCTCGCGGGCCGTCAGCATCAGGATCAGCGCGAGGGCGGCGAGCGCACCCACCACCGACCACGGGGTCCAGGTGATCTGCGGTCCGATCGGCCCGGGATCGGGCTTGGGGACCGCGCCGGCCGGCTGCTTGCGCAGCGCGTACACGGTCACGTCGTCGTTGACGAGGACCTTCTTCAACTCCTGCCGGTTGTCCAGGTTCTGGATGAGCCGGGACTCCCAGGTCGCCGAGTAGCCCGCGTCCAGTTGCAGCGAGACGACCTGGCTCTTGTTGAGCATCAGATACGAGTTCGGGCCCGCGTCCTTGAGCGCCTTGACCAGGCCGGACACCAGCACCGGGTCCGAAGGGGCCAGCGTGGGAACGTAGTTGACCCGCTCCATGTCCTTCGCGCCCCACGGTATCGCCGGCGTCACGTCGTTGACCGTGTCGTTGCTCAGCCACAGCAGCCGTACGGTCGGCTTGTCGTGGGCGTACACGTAGTTCATGGCGGCGACCTCGCCGGGCCGCACCCGCTCGAAGCCCTCGTTGCCCCAACGGGCCACCAGGAAGCCGCCCATGAGCACCAGGCCGGCCATCAGCGCGGCCAGCGGGGCGAGGCTCATCCGGTCCTTCTCGCGCTCCTTGGCGGTGACGCCGGTGCGCGGGAAGAGGGCGAGACCCGCGAGCAGGGCCGCGCCCGGCACCGCGAACATGAAGACGCGCAGCGCCATCTCGCCGCCGTAGGACTGCATGCCGAAGCCCAGGAACGGGACGAAGGCGAGGACGAGGAGGGAGCGTTCGCGGTACTTGTGGTCGCGGCGGCGCCACCAGCCCCAGCAGGCGAAGGCCATGACGCCGCCGGCCAGCAGGACGCGGGTGTAGAGGACCAGCTTGTGGGTCGAGCTGCCGCCCTGGATACGGCCGGAGACGGAGGTCGAGACATTGCTGCCGACGCCGCCGACGCCGCCGAAGAGATCGTTGAAGTGTCCGGACCAGTACGGCTCGGCCATGAAACCGATCCACACCGCGACCAGCACCGCGAACACGATGGGCAGACCGCGCAGTTCGGAACGGCCGATCAGGACGAGGACCGTGAGCACGCCCAGCATCACGAACGGCGTGAGCTGGTGGGCGGGGACGCTCGCCGCGAACAGACCGATCAACACCAGGAGCAGCACGGCCTGTTGACGCCGGTCGGTCGGTTCGACCTCGGCCTCGCCGGGGCGCGTCTTCGTCCACAGGACTCCGGGCGCCCGGAACCAGACCAGGAGGATCGCCACGAAGGCCAGGTAGAGGAGGAAGGTGAATCCCTGCGGGGAGAAGTAGTCCTGGCCGACCCAGCCGCTGAGCACGAAGATCCAGATGCCGGTCCACTTCGCCCGCCAGCTCGCCCGCAGCGAGCGCACCAGCAGGAACATCGGTGCCAGGTAGGCGAGTTGGATGGTGGTGGGCCACCAGCGGATGACCTCGGTCCAGTCGGTGATCCCGCAGGCCTTGCCGATGAACGCCGCCGCCGCGAAGAATCCCGGCCAGCTCCAGCGCGCGTCCAGGTCGGGTACGGCCGAACCGGTGCGGTCGATGTAGTCGATGAACCCGAGGTGCTGCCAGGCCGTCGGGAAGCGCGGCTCGGGCTCGATCACCGCGGGCAGCGCGTGCAGCGAGACCACCGTCGCGAGCAGCGTGATCAACAGCAGCACCTTGTGCTCGCGGCCCAGCCACAGCAGCGAGGCGAACACCGTGATCAGCAGTGCGGCGCCGACCAGCGTGGGCAGCGGCAGCACCGAGATCAGGCCGAGTCCGCCCATGCGGTCGAGGTCGGACTCGCCGAGCCGCAGCGCGGGCACCCAGTACAGGAGCAGCGCGGCGAGCAGCAGACAGCCGAGGACGAGACCGGGGCGGGTGGGCACCAGGCGCTCGCGCAACGGCAACGGGCGCGCGGGCGGCGGCACTTCGGCTTCCCGGGACTCCGTCTGCCGGGATTCCGTCTCCCGGGCTTCCGCCGCCACGAGTGCCGCCTCCGGGACAACCACCCGGTCGGAGCCGTTGGCGGGTTCGAAGGGGGCGTCCACCTCCGGTTCCGCGACCGGGCTCACCGAGGACTCCGAGCCGGGTTCGCGCTCCTCCACCGGCAGTCCCACGACCTCGGACCGCTTGATGCCGAGCGCCCAGGTCGGCCGCTGCTCCCCGGACACGATGGGCGTGCCGGCGGGCGGGGTACCGGGACCCGGACGTACGTCGGGCCGGCGTTCCAGGTGGTCGAAGTCCACGTGGATGCCGAGCGCCAGGGTGTCGGAGTCGAGCGCCCAGGCCGGCCCGCGACGGCGCTGCGCGGCCGGGACCTCACGGGCCCCCAGGTCGGCGAGGTCGCCGTCCGGCGCCGCGTCCTCGGGCAGTTCCGCGGCCGGCGCCGCCCTGAGGGTCCTGAAGAGTTTGGGCGCGGCGATCGTCACGATCACCGCGAGGCTGGAGATCTCGGCCACGCCCGCGCCGGTCAGGCCCATGCGGGGGAGCAGCAGCAGCGTCAGACCGAGCACCAGGACGCACAACAGGCCCTGCAGCCAGGCGAGTCCACTGGTGCGGCTCTGCGCGCGCAGCACCGCGAAGTACGTCTCCATGACGACCCGCAGCAGCGCGCCCACCGCGAACCAGCGCAGCAGCGGGGTCGCCGCGTCCGCGTAGCCCGCGCCGAACACGCCCAGGATCCACGGCGCCCCGATGAACAGCAGCCCGCAGATCGGCAGCATGATCCGGGCCATCCGCTTCAGCGCGGCCCGGGTGTTGGCGGCGATGCGCGCCGGATCGTGCGAGCCCTCGACGGTCAGCGAGGCGCCCATGTTGATGGCGAGCAGGTTGACCGTGCCGCCTATCGTCGTGGTGATGTAGAAGTACGCGTTGTCCTCGGAGCTGACCTGCGAGGCGATGATCACCGGCACGAGATAGACCACGGCGAGCGAGAACAGCGAGCCGGTGTAGTCCCCGGCGAGGAACCGCCCGATCTCCCTCAGCGTGGGCGGCTTCGTGTGCTCCTCGGTCGCCTTGATGTGCCGGGGCACCAGCCGCCGGAACACCAGCCAGCCGAGCGGCACCACGGAGAACGCGATCGCGGCGACCCAGGACACGAAGACACCGCTCGTGGCGAGCGCCGACGCCAGCCCGACGAGGAGCGCCAACTTCACTGCCGAGAACACGGTGTTGCCCACCGGCACCCAGGGCGCGCTGCGCAGCCCGGTCAGCACCCCGTCCTGGAGCGTGAGCACGTTCCACGCAACGACCGCCACGACGAAGCCGAGTGCGTTGATCGGCCCGTGCAGGAAGCGGTACGAGGGTCCCCACTCGTTCAGGGTCAGCAGGAAGATCCCGGCCCCGATCGCGACGACGATCGAACTGCCCGCGTACGTACGGAAGATGAGGCGTCCGGTGGCACGTCCCGCGACCGGGATGAAGCGGGCCAGGGCGCCCGTCAGGGTCACCGCGGTGAGTCCGGCGAGCAGTTTCATCGCGGCGATCGCCGCCGAACCCTGCCCGACCGCGGTGGGCGAGTAGTAGTGGGCCGCGATCAGCCAGTAGCCGAGGCCGAGCACCGCGGAGATCCCGGTGTTGAGCATCAGGGCGTAGGCGTTGCGGAACAGCGGGCTGCCGCCGGGGGACTTGCGCCTCCCCGGCAGGCGCAGACGGCGCCCCGACTGCGGGGGCGCCTCGGTCTCGGGCACTGCGTCCTGGGTGGTGGTCGTCGTGTCAGACACGGGAACGGCTGGCCTTCCGGCGGACCTGTCGAGCTCTGCGGACCATGGCGTACCCCTGGGTGAGGGCCCGGTCCCTGGCGAAGTCGCGGGCGATCGCACGGCCCTCGACGAGCCGCTCGAACTCCTCGACACCCGTACTGCGGCGCACGGTCACCCGCCGCAGGGCGTACGGCCCCTGCCGGCGGCGGGCGAGGTCGTTGCCGACGGCGAGCGCCTGCGCGAACCCGGTCTCCCGCACCGCGACGCGCACCCGGCGGCTGGAGTAGCCGTACGGATAGGCGAAGGAGACGGGTACCGCGCCGAGTTCGTCGGCGATGATCTCCTTGCAGCGCACCAGCTCCGCGCGCAGGGTCTCGTCGTCGAGCTGGTCGAGCTGCGGGTGGGTGTGGCTGTGGCCGCCGATCTCGACGTCGGCGCCCGCGAGTTCGCGCACCTGGCCCCAGTCGAGCATGGTGTCGAGGCCGCCCCCGGTGTCGTGGGCGCCCCGGATCCAGCCAGTGGAGACGAACAGCGTGGACGCGAAGCCGTGTTGGGCGAGAGCGGGCATCGCGTGCCGGTGCACGCCCTCGTAGCCGTCGTCGAAGGTGATCAGGACCGGACGCTCCGGCAGCGGCTTGCCCGAACGCCAACTGGCGGCCAGATCGGCGGTGTTGATCGGGGTGAAGTGCAGATCGCCCAGCAGCGCCAGCTGTTCGGCGAACGCCTCCGGCGCGACGGACAGGGCGCGGGTGGCGTCGTTCGGGGCGGCGGCGACGGAGTGGTACATGAGGATCGGCACCGGTGTGTCACTCATGGGTGTCCCCCCGATCGATCCCGACGACCTCGAACGTGGCCCCGCCCCGCCGCGCCCTGACGCTCCCGACGACATACCCGCCCGCCGCCGTGAACACCCCGGCGACGATCGCGCCCGCCCGGCCCGCGCCGCCCGGACGGGCGAACACGGCGTCGCGCAGCCCGCGCGCCACCCCGGCCGGCAGGACCCGGGTGGTGTAGCGGCGCTCCGACTCAAGCCCCTTGCCGGCGCCGACACTTCGGGCCACCAGCGCCTTGGACAGACCCTCGGCGTACGTGCGTGTACGGAAGTATCCGAAGTGCTCGCGCGCCTCGGGCACCCGGTGGTGGATCACCGCCCGGTCGTCGATCAGCAGCACCGCGTCCGGTCTGGCCCGCGTGAGCCGGATGCACAACTCCGTCTCCTCGCAGCCCAGCGGACGCTTGTCGCCGTCGCGCCCGATGCCGGTCGCGAAACCTCCGGCCGCGTCGAACGCCGTACGCCGGAACGAGGCATTGCCGCCGAGGACGTTGCGCACCCGGACCCGGCCCTGCGGCAGGCCCTTGTACGTGCAGCCCACCACCCAGTCGAACTCCTCGGGGAACCAGGCCGGTCGGCGCCCCGACGCCCAGATCGGCATCGTACGGCCGCCGACGGCCATCACCTTCGGATCGGTGTACGCCTCGGCGAAGTGCCGCAGCCACTCCCGTTCGGCCACGGCGTCGTCGTCGAGGAAGGCAATGACCTCGCCGCGCGAGACGGCGATGCCGGTGTTGCGGCCGGCGGACAGACCGCGGGAGCCCGCGTTCGCCAGCACGCGGACCTCGCCCGTTTCCTCGAAGTCCTTGTACTCCCTGGTGAGTCGGTCCAGGAGAGCCGGGTTGTGGTCGACGACCAGCAACGTCTCCAGCGCGGGCCGCGACTGCGCCCGCACCGAGGAGACCGCCGCGAGGATGTCCTCCCAGCGGTCCTCGGTGTAGACGCAGATCACGACGGAGATGTCGGGACTGCTCAAGACACCTCTCCCCGGACCGAGGTGGGCTGCGCGTCGAGGCCGTCGATCATCGTGGAGTGCGAACGGCTGCGCAGCGCACGGCGGTTGGAGCGCTCCTTGAGGATCACCTTGAGCACCCGGATCCCGTCCCGCACGGCGCGCAGATTGCTCGTGCCGTGGATGCGGAGGTACTCGTGGCTGGGGATCTCCTGGACCTTGAGGCCGGCCTTGACCACCCGGATGTTGATCAGGGTCTCGATCTCGAAGCCGGTGCAGTCGAGGTCGATCTTGTCGAGGCAGTGCCGCCAGAACGCGTTGTATCCGTAGCAGAGATCGGTGTAGCGGGCGCCGAACTTGTGGTTGACGATGGTGCACAGCGCCCAGTTGCCGAGCCTGCGGATGAACGTCATGTCGTCCGTGCCGCCGCCGTTGGCGAAGCGGGAGCCCTTGGCGAAGTCCGCGCCCGAGACGAGGGCGGAGACATAGCTGACGATCTCGTTTCCGTCGGCGGAGCCGTCCGCGTCGACCATCACGATGATGTCGCCGCTGCAGGCCGCGAACCCGGTGATCAGGGCATCCCCCTTGCCCTTGCCCTGCTGTTCGACGACCTTGACCCCGGGCCACAGCTCGCGGGCAACTTCTACGGTGTTGTCGGTGGAATTTCCGTCCACAAGAACCACTTCGTGTATCCACGCGGGCAGTGTCTTGAAGACGTAGGGGAGATTCTCCGCCTCATTCATGGCGGGAATCACCACGCTCACCGGCGGTGTAATCGCCAGGTGAGAAGAGATCGGCCTGTATTCGACCGACATTAATGGATCTTGGCCCGATGTCGCTGGGCGCAGAACAGAACTCACGAGTCTGGTCCCTCTCGTCCGGCGGACCGCCCGCCCCTGGGCGGCCCGGCTCTGTGCTCCGGTTCGAAAGGGGGGTTCTCACAGGCGCCACGGACAAATGAATCTCCGTGCACGCGCGGTGAGCTGGCAAAGCTGGTCGACCCCCGGAAAGGCGTGAAAGCCGGCCGCGCGGCACGACTCGGTCACAAGTACGGTCACCGAGCACGGCACCCCCCTACCGCGCCCCGCGCCGGTTCATCGCGGTCCCTGAGCCCTCCCCTAGAGCCGCTCGATGATGGACCGGTGCGGGTGAGATATACGACGGTATTGATGATTGAACCTGTATGGCAAGGCCTGGAACGAGGCCTCACGTTTTTGTTGGTTTGACCGTCACACTACTTTGTCAGCCGTTGTACGGCTGTGCATACGCTGCATGAGCACCGATAGCGCTATCAGGCCACTGATCACCGCTACCGCGATGATTCCCCCGTTGATCGACCACCGGTGCACGGCCAGCATTCCCTGGGCGACCAGCATGTCGACGACGACCGCGCCCGCCACCGAGGCGAGGACGCGGCCGTAGGGATCAAGTCCGCGCAGCACCGCGGCAATTGCCGAGGCCGGCGCGGAGAAGAGGAAGAACAGCGCGAACGCTCCGCGCAGCGGTGAGCCCGAGTCGGTGAGCGCGAGCACCGCGCCGACCGCCCCGATGGTCACGGCCGCACCGGCGAACAGCGCCGCCAGGTCCCTCCCCGGTCCTGGTCGCGCCTGCTCGGTGTCGGCGGTGGATGTTCTCTTGATACCTAAGGTCTGCATTGGCGACTTTGCCCCCCAGCGCGCCGGATGCCGGGTTTCAATGTGGCGCAGCCCGACCGGGCACGTCAAGGTGCGGAAGACGCCTGCACCGGTTCTCGCGCATCCCCGAATGAATGTTCCCCGGAGGCGCCTGCTGCCTCCGGGGAACATTCATTCAGGTGGGGCGGGTGAGCTTTACGGGACGATCTTCAGCAGCTTGTTCGGTGACCCGGTGCCCGCGCTGGTCACGACGTTCGACGTGGCGCCGTTCACCAGGGCCGTGGCGACCTGGGCCGGAGTGGACGAGGTGTGGCCCGCGAGATAGACGGCTGCCGCGCCCGCCACGTGCGGGGACGCCATCGAGGTGCCCGACAGGGTGGCGGTGGCGGTGTCGCTGGTGTTGTAGCCCGCCAGGATGGAGGAGCCGGGCGCGAAGATGTCCAGCACCGAACCGTAGTTGGAGTAACTGGCCTTGGCGTCCGCACTGGTCGTGGCCCCGACGGTGATCGCCGCGGCCACCCGGGCGGGGGAGTACGAGGAGGCGTTGGCGGCGCTGTTGCCCGCCGCGACAGCGTAAGTCACGCCGCTGGATATGGAGTTGGCGACCGCCGTGTCGAGCGCGGTGGAGGCGGAGCCGCCGAGCGACATGTTGGCGACCGCCGGGGTGGTGTGGTTCGAGGTGACCCAGTCGATGCCCGCGATCACACCGGCCGTCGTACCCGAGCCGCTGTTGTCGAGCACCCGGACCGCCACGATGTTCGCCTTCTTGGCGACGCCGTACGTCGAGCCCGCGATCGTCGTGGCCACATGAGTGCCGTGGCCGTTGCCGTCGGAGGCGGTGGTGTCGCCGTCGACCGCGTCGTAGCCGTAGGAGGCGCGGCCACTGATCTGGGTGTGGGTGATCCGGACGCCGGTGTCGACGACGTAGACGGTCACGCCGCTGCCCGCGCTGTCCGGGTAGGTGTACGTCCCCGAGAGCGGCAGCGCGGCCTGGTCGATGCGGTCCAGGCCCCAGGGCGCGCTGGACTGGGTGGTGTCGGTCAGGTGGACGCGCTGGTTCTGCTCCACCGCGGCGACGGCCGGGTCGGCGGCGAGTCTCTTGGCCTCGGTCGCGGACAGGCTTGCCGTGTAGCCGTTCAGCACCGTGCCGAACGTCTTCGTGACCGTGCCGCCGTACTCCTTGACCAGCCCCTTGCCCGCGGCCGAGGACGCCTTCAGACCGGCGCCCTTCTTGAGGGTGACGATGTAGCTGCCGTCGACGGCTGTGGGGGAGCCGGCGGCCAGTACCGTGCCCGTGGCCGGGGCGGCCTGGGCGGGGAGTGCGGTGAGCCCGCCGACGAGAGCGGCGGTGGCGGCGCCGGTCATCGCGGCGAGCCGGAGCTTCTTGCTACGCAGGAGTGCCATTGCGAGGGAGTCCTCCTCCAGGCGGCGCGCCCGGGTCGGCGCGCGAATGTGGGGGTGCGCGCGTCGTCGTGCGCACAGCCGTGGAGCGTTGCGTTCCGCACCAAGGCTGAGTAAAGCGTGGGTCATGTACCGGTGTGGTTCAAGGGAGTTGACGGCCTGTCACACAGCTGTCATGGGCACGCAATCAATGACCCGGACGGCCTCTCTATTGGCATGGACACTTCCCGGCAATGCGCCTGGTTGGTACGACAGTTGTGGCAGAGATCCTGCTAAGGGAGGTTCCATGAGACGTTCCCGATTTATGGCATACGTGACCTCGCTCCTCCTCGCCGCCGGACTCGCCCTCACCGGGGCGATGACGGCGCAGGCGTCCCAACTCGCCGCCACCGGCGGCTATGTGGCCCTCGGCGACTCCTACTCCTCGGGCGTCGGCGCGGGCAGCTACGTCGGCTCCAGCGGCTCCTGCGACCGCAGCACCAAGGCCTACCCCTACCTCTGGGCAGCCGCCCACTCACCCTCGACGTTCGACTTCACCGCTTGCTCCGGCGCCCGAACGGGTGATGTTCTGGCGAGTCAACTCGGCCCGCTCACCTCGGCCACGTCCCTCGTCTCGATCTCCATCGGCGGCAACGACGCCGGCTTCACCGACGTCATGACGACCTGCGTCCTGCAGTCCGACAGCGCCTGCCTGACCCGGATCGCCACCGCGAAGGCGTACGTCGACTCGACGCTCCCCGCCCAACTCGACAAGGTCTACTCGGCGATCAGCGCCAAGGCCCCCGCCGCGCACGTGGTCGTGCTCGGCTACCCGCGCTTCTACAGGCTCGGCACCACCTGCCTCGGCCTCTCCGCGACCAAGCGCACCGCCATCAACGGCGCCGCCGACTACCTCGACGCCGCCCTCGCCAAGCGCGCCGCCGACCACGGCTTCACCTTCGGCGACGTACGCACCACGTTCACCGGCCACGAGATCTGCTCCGGCAGCTCCTGGCTGCACAGCCTCAACCTGCTGAGCATCACCGAGTCGTACCACCCGACCGCGGCCGGCCAGTCCGGCGGCTACCTTCCGGTGTTCACCGGCGCGGTCTGACGCCTCACCCGCCAGAAGGTGATGCCGAGTCCGACGCGGAGGCCCCGTCCGACGGGGTCTCCGTCAGACAGGTCACCGAGAACGGCACCGAGTTGGACGTCGTCTTCACCGGGGTGCGGACCTCGACACTGATCTCGTTCCTGAACGTCCCGCTGTTCGAGTACGTCGTCAGGAACACCCGGTCCTGCTTCGTCTTCCCGCCGCCCGCCGGGAACGAGAGCGTCTTCCAGCCGGGGTCCGAGACCGAACCGCTCTTCAGCACCCACCGGTACGACACCTCCGCGGGCAGCTTCCCCACCGTGAAACTCGCCGTGAAGGTCGGCGCGTCCGTGTTCGACGGCGGACAGCTCCCCGAATAGTCGGTGTTGGCGCCCGCCACGGAGACCTGCACCGACTGCGGCGCCGACGAGGACTTGCTGGCGCTCGGGCTGGGCGTCTGGCTGCCGGCCGTGGTGCTGGTGCTCGCACTCGGCGAAGTCCCGTCCGAAGGCTGGCTCTTGGGGGTGCTGGTTCCCTTGCCCGCGTTGGTGTCGTTCCCGTTGCCCCGGTTCAGCAGCGCGTACGTCAGTCCACCGATCGCCAGGGCCAGCGCGATCACACCCGCGATGATCACGGCGGCCGCCCGCCGGTTGCGGTGCGGTTCGTCCGCGGCCGTCGGCGTCGAGTAGGAGGCGGGCGGCGGCCCGAAGCCCTGTGCCGGCTGCGGCGGGGTCCGCGAGTCCTGCTGGGAGAACGAGTCCTGCGGGTACCCCGCCATCGTCGGTGTGTACGGCGTCGTGGGCGCGGTACCGCCGCTAGGTGTACCGCCCGCGGCGACGAGCCGGAGATCCTGCTCCGCCTGTTCGGCCGACAGCCGCTGGGCCGGGTCCTTGCGCAGCAGCCCCTCGATGACCGGGGTGAGCGGTCCCGCCAGCCGCGGTGTCGGCAACTCCTCGTCGACGATCGCGCGCAGCGTGCTCAACGGGGTGTTCTGGCGGAACGGCGAACTGCCCTCGACCGCCGCGTACAACAGCACACCCAGCGCCCACAGATCGGACTCGGGCCCGGGGGTTCGGCCCAACGCCCGCTCCGGAGCGAGGAATTCGGGCGAGCCGATGACCTCGCCGGTCATGGTGAGCGCCGAACTGCCCTCGACCATCGCGATACCGAAGTCCGTCAGCACCACCCGGCCGTCGTTCGACATCAGCACATTGGCCGGTTTCACATCGCGGTGCAGCACCCCGGCGTCGTGCGCGGCCCGCAGCGCGGCGAGCACCTCGGCACCGATGTGCGCGGCTCGCTGCGGCGTCAACGGGCCCTCGGCGTCCAGGAGATCGGCCAGGGACACGCCCCGCACCAGCTCCATGACGATCCAGGGGCGGCCGTCCTCCATCGCGACGTCGTACACCGTCACCACATTGCGGTTGGCGACCCGCGCCGCCGCCCACGCCTCGCGCTCCAGCCGTGCGTACATCCGCTCCACGTCGTCGGAGGCCAGTCCGGCAGGCGCGCGCACCTCCTTGACGGCGACCTCGCGTTGCAGCACCTCGTCGCGGGCCCGCCACACCGTTCCCATGCCGCCCTCGCCGAGAGGGGACAGGAGCCGGTAGCGGCCCGCGATCACACGTTCAGTGCCCGGTTCTTCGGGCATGGGCGCTCCCCATTCGCATCCGGGCCAATTCTCCACAAACGTAGCTCAGCCGAGTGCGGATGCCGCCCCCTTGAGCACCAAACCGATCCCGAGGGCCACGACGACGAACGCCGAAGCCAACGGCAGGGTACGGCGGACCAGGACTGCCATGGGGCTGGTGGTCCAGCGGGGGCGCCGGTCCAGCACTCGGTTCATCCCTGTACCCAGCTTGACGACGGCGAATCCGGCGGCGGTGAGGGTGAGGGCGAGCCCGACGCCGTAGGCAACGACCAGGAGCAGCCCGAACCAGGCCTGACCGAGTGCGGCGGCCCCCACGAGGACGACGACGGCGGACGGGCTGGGCACCAGCCCGCCGGCGAAGCCGAGCAGGATCGTGCCGCGCAGGGTGGGAGCGGTGGAGTGGGTGTGCGTGAAGCCGCCGTGCGTGTGTTCCACGGCGTGGTCGTGGTCGTGCGTGTGGCCGTGCTCGTGGTCGTGCTCGTGCTCATGGGGGTGGGGGTGGTCATGCCCGTGGTCATGTCCGTGGTCGTGACCGTGGGCATGGTCGTCGTGGCTGTGGGGGTGCGGGTGGGCCTCGGTGAGCGTGTGCGTGGCACCGGCCTCGGTGTGCGCGGACGCGAGGACCAGGGAGCGCTTGGGGGACTTGGCGGTCTCGTGACTGTGATCGTGACCGTGGGGGTGCGGGTGGGGATGGGGGTGCGAAGGGGCCTGCGGGCGTGGGCGGTTGCGCCAGGCGCGGCGGAGGAGGTTGCCGCCGGCGAAGAGGACCAGGACGCCGCTCGCGATGCCGAGCCAGGCGATCACCGAGGGTGTCGCGGCGGACCCGGCCGTGACCAGGAGGCCCAGGGCAATCACGCCGAGGGTGTGGGTGACCGTGACCGAGGCGGCGAGGGGGAGCACGTCCTTGAGACGGGCGCGACCGCCCCGGGCCGCCGCCGTGGCCGCCATCAGGGTCTTGCCGTGACCGGGGGCGAGCGCGTGCATCGCGCCCAGGGCGATCGCGATGAGCAGGGAGAGTGCCGCGAAGCCGACGCTGAGGTGGTGCCGGGCGACCAGGTTGTTCAGCGCCTCCGTCCAACGGTCCGCGCCACGCGGGAGGATGGAGGAAGCGGTCGCATCCGACTGGGACTGGTCGTCGTCGGTGAGGGCCGGGCCACCGGGACGCGCGCGCAGCGACGCCTTCGTGATGTCGGCCGGCGAGGAGAGCAGGTCCTTGGGATAGCTGGTCAGTTCGTGCGACACCGACTTCTTCGGTACGTCCGTCCCGGTGAGCGTCATCCGGTCGGCGCGTGCGGTGATCTCCCGCCAGCCGGGCCCGGTGGTCAGACCCGCGCTGTGGAAGCCCAGGGCGACCGTGCTGCCCTTGGGCAGCGGTGCCGTAGAACTGCACTCCACCCGGAGTGTGTTGAGCCCGGCCTGCCCGGGCCGCAGCCGTGCGGTACTGGTGCCGGGCGTGAGCGCGACCGTACGGCCGTCGACTGTGACCTTGCTGCCCTCGGCGGCCTTGTCGCACCGCTCCCGGGCCCACTCGGTCATGCCGAGCCGCTTGATGTCCGGCTTGGCCTGGGTCGCCGGGATCTCCGCGAGGTCCTCGATGTGCGTGACGCGCAGGACGCCCGGGGCTACGACGAGACCGTCGTACCGGTTGACCGTGAAGTTGCCCAGCGGGTGCGCGCTCGCGGCTGCCGTGGGGACGAGCAGGAGCGCGCCGACGGCCGTGAGGACGGCCGCAGTGGACGCCAACAGGCGGCGGACGGGCTTCACTTGGTCGCCTCCAGCGCCTTGCGGGCCTTGCTCGCGCCCAGCGGCGAGAATCCCGGGTTCAGCTTCAGGGCCTTGGTCAGGTGGGCGCGGCCGTCCGCCGTGTGGCCGGTGGCGAGCTCGATCATGCCGAGGTGGTAGATGAACGAGGCGTTGTGGTAGCCGGTGGCCGTGGCCTGGCGGGCGTAGGGGAGGGCGTCCTTGTCGTGGCCGTTGACGTGCAGGGCCCAGGCCAGGGCGTCCGCCGTGTGCACGGTGTGCCGGCGGGCCCACTCGGCGCGGGCGGCCTTCAGGGCCGACTTGATGTCGCCGTGGTCGGCGGCGGCGAGTGCGGTGTCGAGGTCGGCGTTGACGCCGTTGGCACGGGCCAGGGCGATCCAGGCGTCGACGAGGGCGTACTGGTCGTCGGCCTTCGCCTTGTCGCCCGCCGCACCCCGGCTCTCGTACAACTCACCCAGTTCCACAAGGGGTTGGGGGAGCGGGTAGCGGGAGACGACCAGTTCCAGGCCCTTGATGGCGTCGGCGCGGTCGCCCAGGGCGGCCTGGGCGCGGGCGCGGCCCTCCAGGGCGGGGAGGTAGTTCTCGTCGGCGGCGAGGGCGCGGCCGTAGTAGTCCAGGGCGGTCTTGTAGTCGCCCTGGTTCCAGGCGAGTTGGCCGAGCATGGCGGCCACGTACGAGATGTCGCCGGGGGAGGTGGCGGCGGTGAGCGCCTGCTCCAGCACGGTGCGGGCCGCCTTGACGTCGCCGCGCAGCTCGTGGACGTAGGCGTAGCGGGTGAACACCGGGACGCCGGGCTTTCGGGCGTCGGCCAGGTCGGCGGCCTTCGACGCCTCGTCGTAGCGGCCGAGTTCGACGAGCGCGTCGATACGCGAGCACAGCGCGCGCTCGCTGTACGGGTTCTCCTTGAGGACCTGGTCCGCGTAGGTGAGGGCCTCCGCGAACTCGTGCCGGGCGGCTGCGAGCGCGGCCCGTCCTTCCAGGGCGTTCTCGTTGTTCGGCGAGATCTTCAGCGAGCGCGTGAAGGCTGCCTGTGCCTGC
The DNA here is from genome assembly GCF_040655035.1 of Streptomyces sp. NPDC050549. Lineage (NCBI taxonomy): Bacteria > Bacillati > Actinomycetota > Actinomycetes > Kitasatosporales > Streptomycetaceae > Streptomyces > Streptomyces sp. NPDC050549. The sequence continues at coordinate 343,180 of NZ_JBFAJD010000003.1, read as the reverse complement.
GGGTAGCGGGAGGGGTCGCCCTTGGTCCTGGCCTGCTCGACATAGGCCAGTCCGAGGGTCGCCCACCCGTCGAAGTCCTTCGGCTGGCCCCGGAGATGGGCCTGCAGCGCGGCGATGCTCGCGTCCAGGCTCCCGCTGGCCAGCAGGTCCGGCGACACGGCGCTGGAGACGTTCGTGACGCCGGTGGCACCGCTGTCCTTCGCCGCGCCGATCGCGATCGCCCCGGCGGTCATCGCCACGGCCAACAGGGCGGCACAACCGGCGAGTTGGACGACCCGCCAGCGACGGCCCGCGGCGCCCAACCGGCGTACGGCGGCGACGCGTTCATCGGCGACCGCGTCGTCCGACGTGCCGGGGTGCGGGGCGTGAGCACCGTGGTCGTGGTCGTGGTCGTGCGCGTGGGGGTGGGGGTGATCGTGGGAGTGAGGGTGGGGGTGGTCGTGCCCAGGCGATGGGGCTGCGGTTTCGGTCGGTCCTGTTTCGGGCTCGGGCTCGGTCTCGGCCTCGGGCTCGATCTCGTGGTCGGCGTCGGCCTCGGCGTCGGCGTCGGGTTCGGTCGTGGTCTCGGAGTCGGCCTCGACCGTGGAGTCGGCCTGGGCTTCGGAACGGACCTCGGCTGCCTGGGAGTCGGCTTCACGCTCAGGGCCGGTCCCGGCCTCGGCGTCGGTCTCGCCCTCCGCCCACACGCGTTCCCACTCGCGTTCCCGCTCCGCCGCCACCGGCGTCTCGCCGGGCTCGCCCTCCGTCGGCTTGTTGTCGTGCTCGCGCGGGGCCATGCCGTTCCTCCATCGCCTGGGGTGGTTCAACTGCCGTATTGCTGAGAGGTGTTGTCACGCGGGGGTGGCGCGGCCCGCACCGTGGGGGAAGAAGCTGTGCGGGCCGCGCCAGTCGGTGGGGATCTAGTACGGCCGGTAGCTCATCCGGCGGCGCCACCACGCCACGCCCGCGCCGATCAGCAGAACTCCGGCGACGCCCGAGGCCGCCGACGCGACGATCAGCATCATGTTGTTGCTGCTGGAGGACGAGCCCGCCGGCTGAAGCGCGTCGCCCAGCTGGTTCTTGACGTCACTGCCGCTGCTCGTGCCCTTGGCGAGCGGACCGCGCGAACCCGAGGTCGGCTCGGCGACGTAGGGGAAGTACTTCTCGAAGCCCTTGTCGTTCTTGTCGACCGCGTCGCCCAAGTCGTTCTTGGAACCGACGAGTTCACCCTCCATGACCTGGAGCGCCTCGTCGATCACGTCGTCGGTGAGCCGACGCCCGTTCGGGAAGCCCGCGTTGTCGCCGTCCAGGACACCGAGCCGCTTGGGGTGCGCGGTCGGCGGGATCGACGTGTTGAGGCGCAGCATCTCCGACGGCTTCGTGTACGGCTGCAGGGTGTTGAGGTCCTTGACGCCCGTGAGGAACACGCTGACGAGGTCGTTGCGCGGCTCCTTCGGCGCCTTGATCTTGTAGATCGACTCGATCAGCTTCGGCAGTTCCGGGTTGGTCACGTTCTTCAGGAACTGCGCGTCGTCCTTGGGCTCGGACGCGTTGAACTTGTCCTTGTCCTTCTGCGGGTTGACGACCTCGTTGACCAGCGGGTTGCCCAGGCGCGAGACCTGTGTGTAGTAGCCCTTGGCGTTCTTGCGCTGGGTCGTCGAGTAGATGCCGACGGTCGGGTGGTTCTTCGACTGCCGGATCAGGTCGTTCGGCACCTGGAGGGCGATCGTGTTGACGTTGTAGCCCTTGAGCGTGTCGTTGCCGACCTCGCTGAGGTTGCCGCCGTACAGCAGGTCGAAGACGCGCAGGTCGGCGAAGAACGGGTCGTCGGCCTGGCCCGCGAAGGTCGCGCCGCCGTTCGCCGTCTTGTAGATCGCCTGCGAACGCAGCTTGGCGTAGTCGGGCATCGACGCCTTGCCGACGTCGGAGGGCGCCGCCGGAATGTCGTCGGCGATCTTGGTCTTGTAGACCTGCCTGCCCTTCTTCAGCTTGATCAGTTCGACGTCGTACGACTGCGTCACGTTGAGGTCGGGGTCGGTCAGGCTGGTGACCGCACCCGTGTTGTACAGGAACGTCTTCTTGTTCTTGATCTGCGTCTTGAAGGTGTAGCGGAAGATGAAGTCGTCCAGTGCGTCACCGTTGTTGTCGATGTGCAGGTCGTACTGGGCGTCGTCCGCGAACTGGTAGAAGTTCGGGCCGCCGGCGGGCTCCTCGAACGGGATCCAGTTCGCCACGATTGTGGTGGTGTCCGGCTTGTCCGGGCTCACGAACGCGTAGAGGTCCGTGTTGTCGTACTGGGGGGTCCCAGAGATCAGGGGGGCCTCCCGGTGGGAGGAGGCCGAGGCCACTCCCGGTTCCAGCGCGGCCGTGCCGGCGGCTGCGAGCCCTCCGGCGGCGAGCGCGCCACATATGAGGGCCGCGAGCTTCCTGCGTCCCGCACCGCTCCTGGAGATAGGTGTCATGCCGTCCGTCCTCAGTGCCAACTTGCCTGACGCACGGAGATTCGGAGCTGGTGCCGGGCCGGATTGGTCGGATCCGAAAAGTTTTTTTTGATGGTCTCCAATCCGGCTCGTGACCCGCGTTTCAAGTCCGCTGATCCGTAACCCATCCTTAGGGGCATCCGCTGCGAATGCCTCGTGTGACGGGATGCGAAGTGACAGACCGCGTGCGGTCGAAGAGGAGGGGCCGCGTGCGGTCGACGAGAGGGGGACGGGTGGGGGCTGACGAACTCCTGGTGCAGGTCGCCGGAGGGGACCAGCGGGCCTTCGAGGAGCTCTACGGACTGGTGTCCGGGCCCGTGTTCGGGCTGGTGCGCCGCGTGGTGCGCGACCCCGCGCAGTCCGAGGAGGTGTCCCAGGAGGTGCTGCTCGAACTGTGGCGGTCCGCCGCCCGCTTCGATCCCGGCCGCGGCAGCGCCCTGTCCTGGGTCCTCACTCTCGCCCACCGCCGGGCCGTCGACCGGGTGCGCAGCGCCCGCGCGGCCGTCGACCGCGAGCAGCGCGAGGCCCGGCGCTCCCACAACCCGGCCTTCGACCAGGTGACCGAGGAGGTCGAGGCAGGCCTGGAGCGCCAGTTGGTGCGCCGCTGCCTGGACCGGCTCACCGCCCTGCAACGGCAGTCCGTGACCCTCGCCTATTACGACGGCTATACGTACCGTGAAGTGGCCGAGCGGCTGTCGCTGCCGCTGGGCACGGTCAAGACCCGTATGCGTGACGGACTCACCCGGCTGCGCGACTGCCTGGGAGGTGCCGCATGAGCATCCTCGCCCGACTCTTCCGCCGGGGCGATCTCCACTCGCTTGCCGCCCCCTACGCCCTCGACGCCCTCGAACCCGGCGAGCGCGCCCAGTTCGAGAAGCACCTCAAGAAGTGCGAGCGCTGTGCCTTCGAGGTGCGCGGCCTGTCCGAGGGCGCGGTCCGCCTCGCCAGGTCCATGGCCGCCCAGCCGCCGCCCGCGATGCGCGACCGGGTGCTGTCCGCGATCCGCAACACCCCGCAGGAGCCGGGGCCGCTGCGGGAGCGCGGGCGGGAGACACGGGAGTACACGCCCCGGCTGCCGGCCCATGTGTGGGGCGCGGAGCCGCAGGCGTCACGCGCCCGCGTGCCCCAACGGCGGCCGTTCTTCGTCCCGTTCGCCACCGCGACGGCCGCCGCCGCCCTCGTCGTGGCCTCGCTGTTCGCGGTGCAGGCGAACAAGACACAGGACAAGCTGGACGCCGCACAGGCGCAGTCGCGTGAGATCGCACACGTTCTCGCAGCTCCCGACGCCCGTGCGACCACCGGTGCGGACACCGCGGGCCGGACGATCGGCGTGATCGCCTCCGCGTCGGAGGGGCGCGCGGTCGTCACCCTGAGCGGATACGGCGCACCGCCGAGCGGGCGCGTGCGTCAACTGTGGCTGATGCGCCCCAATGTGCAACCGCGCTCCCTCGGGCTCTTCAAGGACGACACGCCCTTGGTCACCACCGGACTCGACAAAACAGCAACATCACTCGCAGTGACCGTCGAGCCCGACGGGGGCTCACCGCAGCCCACAACTCAGCCAGTTGTCCAACTCGCCCTGAAATCGGTTGGATTCGGAGAGTAATCAAGGAGGGGTCGTCAACACCCTTACGGGGAAGGTGAATCCTGAGACCTCGATACACGAGTGCCCGGTTGGGGCGATAGGGTTACCCTGCCCGGGCCGGGTGGACTCGTACGGGTGGGGAGTGACATGGAACAGATAGTGCGCAGCAGGGCAAGGGTCCCTGCGATCACGTGCGGGAGCAGCGCGACGAGCTCGCGCCTCGACCGCCATCTCTCGGTGCTGGGCGGCCCCGTCGTCCCGCAGCGCGAGACGGCAGAGGCGACCTCTCTGATGCGCGAGCTCACCTCACGCGACACCACGCAGGAACGCAGCGCCAGGGGCGCGCGAGTGAGCAGGGTCTCGCTCTTCGCACCGCTGCGCAGGCTGCGCCGTTCGCTGTTCGGCGGGCGCTGAGCAAGTCCTCGGCGTCCCCGGAGAGTTCCCGGGGGCCCGCGCTCAGGACGCCACACCGTCCCGGCGCAGTGCTGCGATCTCTTGGTCCGCCATCCCCACGGCACGCAGCAACGCCTCGGTGTGCTCCCCGAGCGCGGGCACGTCACCCATCCGTGCCTCGCCTCCGCCCGGCAAGGTGATCGGCGGCAGCAGCGCCCGCAACGGCCCGACCGGCGACCCCACTTCCCGCCACCGCTCCCGGGCCGCCAACTGCGGGTGCTCCGCCACCTCTTGTACGTTCCTGAGGTGCGCGCAGGCCACGCCCGCGCGCTCCAGCCGCAGCACGGCCTCGTCGGTGGCCAGCCCACCCAGCACCGCACCGACGAGGGCGTCCGTGCGCTCCCGGTTCACCACCCGCTCCGCGTTCGTCGCGAAGTCCGGGGCGGTCCCCAACTCCGGCCGCCCCAGAACCTGTTCGGCCAGCCGCCGCCACTCCCGGTCGTTCTGCACCGCGAGCAGCACCTGTCCGCCGTCCGCAGTGGGATAGACGTCGTACGGCGCGATGACGGCGTGCGCAAGTCCTGTGCGCGCCGGGGGAGTTCCGCCGTGCATCGTGTGATGCAGCGGATGCCCCATCCACTCCACGACCGCATCCAGCATCGAGACCTCGACGGGCCCGCCCCGCCCGGTGGTGCCGCGCCGCACGAGCGCCGCGAGCGCACCGGAGAACGCGTACATCCCCGCCGCGATGTCGGCCACCGGGATCCCCGCCTTCACCGGCCGCTGAGGCGTCCCGGTCACCGACACCAGCCCCGCCTCGCACTGCACGAGCATGTCGTAGGCCCGCTTGTCCGCGTACGGCCCTGACGCCCCGTACCCCGAGATGTCCACGGCGACCAGCCGGGGATGCGCCGCGCACAGCGTCGCCGCGTCGAGCCCGAGCCGGGCCGCCGCCCCGCGCGCGAGGTTCTGCACGAACACGTCCGCGTCCGCGACCAGCCGCCGTACGACATCGAGGCCGCGCGGGTCCTTCAGGTCCAGGGCGATCGACTCCTTGCCCCGGTTGCACCACACGAAGTGCGAGGCCAGTCCGCCGGCCGCGGTGTCGTAGCCGCGCGCGAAGTCGCCGCCGTCGATCCGCTCGACCTTGATCACCCGGGCGCCCAGATCGGCGAGTTGCCGGGTGGCGAAGGGGGCGGCGACGGCCTGTTCGACGGCGACGACGGTGACGCCCTCAAGGGGCAGCGGCATGGGCTCCATGCCGGGGATCATGTCCCGCGCCCGGGGCCTTTGTCATGCGGGGAGCTCACCCCTCGCCGCGCGCGTACCGGCGTACGGCGAGCGGTGCGAACACGGCGATCAGTGCGGCGCACCACGCCAGCGACCCTGTGATCGGATGGGCCACCGGCCAGGCGGCGCCCTCGGGCACGGGCGAGTTGCCGAACAGGTACCGCAGGGCCGTCGTCACCGCGCTGATCGGGTTCCACTCGGCCAGCGCACGCAGCCAGCTCGGCAGCCGGTCCGTCGGGATGTACGCGTTGGACAGCAGCGGCAGCATGAAGGTCGCGCTGCCGAGCTGACCGGCCGCCTCCTCGCTGCGGGAGGCGAGCCCGAGCAGGATGCCGACCCAGGCGCAGGCGAACCGGAACAGCAGCAACAGGCCTACGGCAGCGGCGGCTCCGGCCGCCGATCCCTCGACCCGCCACCCCACCGCGAGACCGACCAGCAGGAACGGCACGGTCCCGGCAGTCGTGACGACCAGATCGGCGGTCGCCTGCCCGAGCGGTACGGCGGCCCTGCTCATCGGCAGGGTGCGGAAGCGGTCGCTCACACCCCGGTGCGAGTCCTGGGCGGCCTGGAACATGCCCGTCATGATGCCGTTCGCGGCGGTCGCGACCAGCAACCCCGGGACCAGGTACGAGCGGTAGGCGTCACCCGGCATCGCCAGCGCGCTGCCGAAGACGTACCCGAAGAACAGCAGCATCGTGATCGGCATGGTCTGGGTGAGGATCGCCAGCGCCGGATTGTTCCGCACCCGCCGCAGCTGCCGGCCGAGCATCGCGGTGCCGTCGTACGCCAACGCGCTCATGCCGCTTGCTCCTTACGGTCCGTCAGCCGGAGGAACACGTCGTCGAGGGTCGGTGGTCGCATGCTCGCGTCGAGCAAGGGCACGCCCGCCGCGTCGAGTTCGCGGACGAGCCGGGGCAGGGTGAGTGTCGGGTCGCCGGTGACCGCGCCGACGGTGTTCCGCTCGTGGTCGAACGACGGCTCGGCGCCCGTGAGTTGGTCGAGGACACCGGCAGCCCTCGCCAGCGCGTCCGGGTGTGCGACGACGACCTCGGCGTAAGTGCCGATGAGCGCCTTGAGTTGGGACGGCGACCCGCTGTGCGCGACCCGGCCCCGGTCCACCAGGGCGATGTCGTCGGCTAGTTGGTCGGCCTCCTCCAGGTACTGCGTGGTCAGCAGCACGGTCGTACCCTCTCTCTTCAAGTCCCGTACGGCGTCCCAGATCCGGTTCCGGCTGGCCGGGTCGAGGCCGGTCGTCGGTTCGTCCAGGAACAGCACCTCGGGGCGTCGTATGAGACTCGCCGCCAGGTCGAGGCGGCGGCGCATGCCGCCGGAGTAGGTGGACGCGGCGCGGTCGGCGGCCTCGGTGAGGCCGAAGCGGTCCAGTAGTTCGGCGGCCCGCTCGGCCGGCCCTCGGACCCGGTGCAGCCGCGCGAACAGCCGCAGGTTCTGCCGGCCGGTGAGGTCGCCGTCGACCGACGTGTACTGCCCGGTGACGCCGATACTGCGCCGTACGGCCGAAGCCTCCCGGACCAGATCGTGCCCGGCGATCCGCGCGGAGCCCGCGTCGGGCCGCAGCAGGGTGGTGAGCAGCCGGACGGCCGTGGTCTTGCCCGCGCCGTTGGGCCCGAGGACCCCGCAGACCGTGCCCCGCGCCACCGCCAGGTCCAGCCCGCGCACGGCGTGCACGGCGCCGAAGCGCCTCTCCAGACCTTCACTAAGTACAGCGTACGTAGTAGCCATGGGTCGACCATAGCGCACTACGTACGATGTACGTAACTAGCATGGTGGTCGAGGTGATGATCAATGGCGGACCGAGCGGCCGTACCCGAAGTGATCTGGGCGCGCCCCGAGCGGGCGGGGCGGGGGCCCAAGCCCGCGTACAGCCGCGCGGACATCGCGGCGGCGGCGGTGCGGATCGCCGACGGCGGGGGGCTGGACGCGGTGTCCATGCGCCATGTCGCGGCCGAGTTGGGGTGCGGCACGATGTCGCTCTACAACTACGTCCCCCGCAAGGAGGACCTGTACGAGCTGATGGTCGACGCGGTCAGCGGCGAGCACGATCGGTGGGAGCCGTCGGGGGACTGGCGGGCCGACATGATCCGCGTCGCCCATCAGACGCGGACGCTGATGCACCGGCATCCCTGGCTGCCCCGGCTGATGTCACCGGTGTACGGCTTCAGCCCGAACGCGCTGCGGTATCTCGAGCACTGCCTCGCCTGTCTCGATCCGGTCGAGGCGACGTACGGCACGAAGATGCAACTCGTCGGGCTGCTCAACGGGGTGGTGACGATGTATGTGGCCAACGAGCTGGCCACGGCTGAGCGGTCGCGGTCGTTGCCCTGGTCCGAGGAGCAGGAGAACGCGGTGCGGATCGCGTACCTGGGGAGTCAGATCGCCGGCGGGGCGTATCCACGGATGGCGGCGGCGTTCATGGAGGATCCAGGGCCGATCGATCTGGACGCGGTGTTCGACATGGCGTTGAGCAAGGTGCTGGACGCCTTCGATCCCGAACGGGATCAGAGCAGCGCGAACTGACCCTCCGGGCCCTCCTCGTGGTGGTCCAGAACCGATGCCGGGTGGCGTGTCCACTCCGGTGCCGGGAGGATGCCCGCCCTGCGCAGCTCGGCGGAGGTGATGGGGTCTGTCACTGTCAACTCCTTCTGCCGCGGCCGCAGTTCCGCAAGCAACGCCAACACCGTGATCAGCTCCAGCAGTTCCGACGTCCATGTCTGCTGCCATGCCGCCGGGCGGATCGCGGCCAGGGTGCCCGGGGCAGCGGACTCCGACGTCCGGGACGTGAACCACTCCTCCAGGACACGTACCCCGCTCACCTCGAAGTCCCAGGACTCGGGCGGGACCGGGGAGATGCGGCCCTCGTCGAGGTGGAGGGTCTCCTCGTCGCGGTCGTAGTGGAGAGTGAGGGGGAGGGACGGCAGCGGGGCGCGGACGTAGGGGCGTCGGCCGCCGGGGAGTTTGGGGCGGTCGCCGTTGCGGTGCATCAGCCAGAGCAGGCGGTGGCCCAACTCGACACCGCGAGCCCAGAGTCCGGGGTCCCGCGTCAGGGGTACGGCCGGTCCGGGGCGGGCCGTCGCCACCGTCCAGGCGAGGACGTCCGTCGGGGCGGGGGAGTGACCGAGGTGGCCGGCGAGGTGGTCCAACAGGCCGGGTGCCAGATTCGGTTCCTCGGCGTGGGGACGGCGGTAGAGCGGCCGGACGCGGCCGGGGCGGACCAGGGGGAGGATCGTGGACGCGAGCAGAAGCGGGCCGGAGGTGCCGGGGACGCCCTGAGTGTCCACCACGAAGATCTGGCGCTCGTCCGCCACCCGCCACAACTCCGGCCGGGACGCGTCGATCAGGCGGTGGTCGGGGATCAGCCACTGCTCGTCGAAGGGGGCGTGCAGGACGCGGACCGGTTCCGGGCAGGGGCCGGTGGCGCGGAGCAGTTTCTCCGTGCCGCTGGACTGGCCCGGGAGTTGAGCCACCGCCGAGTGCAGGGTGCGGGAGCGCGTCGGCTCGAACAGGGTTTCCCGGTCCGGGACCTCGGCCTTCACCAGGGTGTCCCAGCGGGCTCTCAGGGTTGCCGCGTCTGGAGCCGTCGGCCACCCCCGGCCCAGCCGGATCGGTGCGACGGACCACGGCATGAGGTCCGCGAGCAACGGAGCGTCGTCGTGCGTCACGCTCGGCATCGTACGACGACCTCAGTTCGCGGCGTCGAGCGTGACCGAGAAGGAGAAACGGTCCCCCCGGTAGTGGATGACGGCCACGTCCAGCACCCTGCCCCGGCTGTCGTAGGTGATGCCCGTGTAGTGCAGGATCGGGCTGAGGAGCGGGACCTGGAGGAGACGGGCGGTCTCCGGGTCGGCCAGGCGGGCCTCCACGGTGTCCGTGATGCGGCTGATGTCCGCGCCGACGACGTCCCGCAGCACCTTGGTCATCGGCCAGCGGATCAGGTCGTCCGGGTCGAGGTGGGTGGCCAGTTCGGGGCGGATGTGGTTGCGGGCGTGGTTCGTCGGCTCGCCCGTCTTCTCGTCGCCGCGCAGTCGGTGGTACGTCGCCACCTCGGTCAAGTCCGGGAAGTGCTCGGCGAGTTCGGGCGGTACGGACACCCTGCCGTGGTCGAGGAGTTCGGTGGTCATGCCGGACTGCTGGGCCACGATCGCGTCCACGGAGCCCAACAGCCGTACCGGCGTGGCCCGTCGGACGTCCGGCTCGATGAACGTGCCCCGGCGGCGGTGGCGGGTGATCAGCCCTTCGTCCTCCAGCTCCTTCAGCGCCTGCCGCATGGTGAGCACACTGACGCCGTAGTGCCCCGCGAGCTGCTCCTCCGTGGGCAGCCGCAGCGGGTCCTGGGGCGAGCGGCCCAGTATCGAGGCGCGCAGGGACTGCGACACCTGGTACCAGAGCGGCAGCTTGCGGTTCAGGACGATCGAATCCGGGGCGAAGGAGGTCACGGGGCCATCCGTACCGGTAGGGAGGGATCGGTGCAAGGGCCGTAGGACGGTGGGGAATTGTCAGTGCGTGGGGCGGAAGTGGCGCTGCAGGCCCCGCCAGACGTCGTCGTAGCCCTGCTGGAGGTGGTCGGCGTGCGCCGCCTGGGCCGTCGCCGTCACCGGCCAGCGGGTCTCGAACATGAACGCCAGGCCGTCGTCGATCTTCTGCGGGCGCAGTTCGGCCGCGGCGGCGCGGTCGAAGGTCTCCCGGTCCGGTCCGTGCGCCGACATCATGTTGTGCAGCGAGCCGCCGCCGGGCACGAAGCCCTCCGCCTTCGCGTCGTAGGCGCCCTCGATGAGCCCCATGTACTCGCTCATCACGTTCCGGTGGAAGTACGGCGGCCGGAAGGTGTCCTCGCCCACCAGCCAGCGCGGGGCGAAGACCACGAAGTCCACTCCGGCCAGGCCCGGGGTGTCCGACGGGGACGTCAGCACGGTGAAGATCGACGGGTCGGGGTGGTCGTAGGAGATGGAGCCGAGCACATTGAAGCGGCGCAGGTCGTAGGCGTACGGCACATGGTTGCCGTGCCAGGCGACCACGTCGAGGGGCGAGTGGTCGTAGGCCGCGGTCCAGAGGTTGCCGCAGAACTTGTTCACCACCTCGACCGGGCCCTCGACGTCCTCGTACGCGGCCACCGGCGCGTGGAAGTCCCGGGCGTTGGCGAGTCCGTTGGCGCCGATCGGGCCGAGGTCGGGGAGCTGGAAGGGCGCCCCGTAGTTCTCGCACACATATCCGCGGGCTGAAGCATCCAGCAGCTCCACACGGAAGCGCACCCCACGGGGGATCAACGCCACATGTCCCGGCTCCACATGGAGGAGCCCGAACTCCGTGCGCAGCAGCAGTCCGCCGCGCTCCGGGACGATCAGCAGCTCGCCGTCCGCGTCGCTGAAGACGCGGTCCATGGAGGAGTCGGCGTGGTAGAGGTGCACGGCCATGCCGGTGCGCCGGGTCGCGTCGCCGTTGCCGCCCAGGGTCCACAGGCCGGCCAGGAAGTCGGTGCCGGGCGCGGGCGCGGGCAGCGGGTTCCAGCGCAGCCGGTTCGGGTCGGGCACCGACTCCGTGAAGGGCGCCGTACGGATCCCGCCGTTGTCGGTGCGGGTGAAGGGCGGGTGCGCGGCCGAGGGACGGATGCGGTACAGCCACGAGCGGCGGTTGTGCGCCCTCGGCTCGGTGAACGCCGAACCGCTGAGCTGCTCGGCGTAGAGGCCGAGCGGTGCGCGCTGCGGGGCGTTGCGGCCCTCGGGCAGGGCGCCCGGCACCGCCTCCGAACTGTGTTCATTGCCGAAACCGGTGAGGTGGGCCAGCCCCTCGGCGGTCTTGCGGACTCCCCCACGCTCGAACCCGCTCGCGCGGGAGGTACCCCGATCGCTCATCTCTGCTCCTCGCCTCTGAGCCGTCTGATTCCTATGTATCACCGTAGGATTGCGGTTTCGCGGGCGCAAGGGGACAACGAAGGGCTCAGGGAAAATCCGACTTCCGGGGGCGAAGAACCAGCCTCAAGGGGGATCCGGCTGTCAGACCGGTGTTCTAGTCTCCCCGGCATGTCGTGGTCGCGCGCACTTCTCACCGCGCTCGCGGTCTGTGCCCTGCTGCTGGCCGGATCGGCGGGCTGCGGTTCCGGCGATGCCCAGGCGCGGAAGCGGGACAGGGTGTCGCCGTCCCCGGTGGGCAAGGTGCTCGACGACACGGACGAGCAGGGCCGGCACTACCGCGAGGTGAGCAAGAAGGGCGCGCCGGAGGTCGGTATCGAGGTGGAGCCCGACGCCTCCGACGACAGCTGGGACGTCCGGCTGACCGTCCACGACTTCCGCTTCTCGCCCGCCGGCGTCAAGCCGGCCGCGGTCGCGGGCCGCGGCACCGTCCGCCTCCTGGTGGACGGTCGCACGGTCGCGCGGCTCCGCGTCCCCGAGTACCGGCTCGCGGCCGGCCTCGTCCCGCACGGCACCCACCACGTCACCGCGCGCCTGTACGCGGACGACGGCACCGTGTGGGCGGTACACGGCAAACCGGTGGAGAGTACGGCGGACATCACGGAGTCGGCGGTGCAGGCCACGCCCGACGGCAGCAAGACACCCGGTTCCGCACCGACGCGGGGGCCCGAATGAGTGCTATGGGCACCCAGTTCCGTACTGAGGTGCGAGCTTCTTCTGACCGCGGCGGAAAGGCATCATGAAGCCCGTGCCCCACGCGACATCGCTCCGTCGTGCGCCCGTGCAGCGGCGCAGCGCCGAACGGCTGACCAGGATTCTCGACGCCTGCGCCGACCTCCTCGACGAGGTCGGCTACGACGCGCTGAGCACCCGGGCCGTGGCCGTGCGCGCCGGCGTCCCCATCGGCTCGGTGTACCGCTTCTTCGGGAACAAGCGCGCGATGGCCGACGCCCTGGCCCAGCGGAACCTGGAGCGCTACACGGAACGCGTCACCGAGCGTCTCAAGGAGGCCGGCGGCGAGGCAGGGTGGCGGGCGGCGGTGGACGCCGTCCTGGACGAGTACATCGCCATGAAGCGCACCGCGCCCGGCTTCTCCCTCGTCGACTTCGGCAACCAGATCCCGGTCGGCTCGGGCCACGCGGAACCCAACCACCGTGTCGCCGACCGTCTCACCGACCTGCTCTCCGGCTATCTCTCGCGCGAACCCGACGAGGACCTCCGCCGTACGTTCCTCATCGCGGTGGAGACCGCCGACTCCCTCGTCCATCTCGCCTTCCGGGTCGCTCCCGAGGGCGACGAGAAGGTCATCGAGGAGACGCGGGCGCTGCTGCGGGCGTATCTCGCGCGGGTACTGGACTGACCTCGCGGTCGAACGGCCGGGTTCCGCGGGTTTCCGACCTCACCCCGGCCCCCCCTCGCCACCGTCCATACCGGTCGGTATGCTCACCGCGAAGAGGCAACGTCGCCCTTGGGAGGCCCCGTGTCCCGCACCGCCCTGCGTATCTGCCCCCTGTGCGAAGCCACCTGTGGGCTGACCCTCACCATCGAGGGCACCCGGGTGACCGGCGCCCGAGGCGACCGCGAGGATGTGTTCAGCCGGGGGTTCATCTGCCCCAAGGGCGCCTCCTTCGGCGCCGTCGACGGCGACCCCGACCGGCTGCGCACCCCCCTCGTCCGCCGCGACGGCGAGCTGCGCGAGGCCACCTGGGAGGAGGCGTTTGACGCGGTCGCGGCCGGACTGCGCCCGGTCGTCGAGTGCCACGGCCCGCACGCCGTCGGTGTCGTCCTCGGCAACCCCAACGTGCACACCATGGCCGGCGCCCTCTACCCGCAGGTCCTGCTCGGCGCCCTCGGCACCCGCAGCGTCTTCACCGCGTCCACGGTCGACCAGATGCCCAAACACGTCTCCTGCGGCCTGCTCTACGGCGACGCCAACGCGATCCCGGTACCCGACCTCGACCACACCGACCATCTGCTCCTCATCGGTGCCAACCCTCTTGAGTCCAACGGGAGTCTGTGCACCGCCGCCGACTTCCCCGGCAAGCTCAAGGCGCTCAGGGCCCGCGGCGGCACCCTCACCGTCATCGACCCGCGCCGCACCCGCACCGCCAAGCTCGCCGACCGGCACATCGCGGTCCGCCCCGGCACAGACGCCCTGCTCCTCGCGGCGATGACGTACGTCCTCTTCGACGAACAGCTCGTGGACCTGGGGGAGTTGGCCCCGCACGTCCAGGGTGTCGACGAAGTCCGCGCGCAGGTACGGGACTTCACCCCGGAGGCCGTGGCGGAGGCGTGCGACGTGGACGCCGACGAGATCCGCGCCCTGGCCCGAGAACTGGCGGCAGCCCCGACTGCCGCCGTCTACGGCCGTATCGGCAGCTGCACGGTCCCGCACGGCACCCTCGCCAGCTGGCTCGTCGACGTCCTCAACATCCTCACCGGCAATCTCGACCGGCCCGGCGGCGCCCTCTTCCCGCAGGCCGCCACCGACCGGACACCCCGGCCCGCCGGACCGGGACGCGGCTTCGCGCTCGGGCGCTGGCACTCCCGGGTGAGCCAATACCCGGAAGCCAAGGGTGAGTTGCCACTCTCCGCGCTCGCCGAGGAGATCGACACCGCGACCGTCGAGGGCGAGCCGATCCGCGCGCTCATCGCCGTCGCCGCCAACCCCGTGCTCTCCGCACCGGACGGCGCCCGCCTCGACAAGGCCCTCGACTCGCTCGACTTCATGGTGAGCGTCGACCCGTACCTCAACGAGACCGCGCGCCACGCCGACGTGGTGCTTCCGCCGCCCCCGCCCTCCCAGAGCCCGCACCACGACTTCGCGTTCAACACCCTCGCCGTCCGCAACCAGGTCCGCTACTCCCGCCCCGCGATCCCGCTGGAGCCCGGCCGGATGGCCGAGACCGAGATCCTGGCCCGGCTGGTCCTCGCCGCGACCGGCATGCACGGCGCCGCCCCGGCCGCCGTCGACACGATGGTCGTCGACCAGACCCTCGCCAAGGCCGTCAAGGATCCCAACTCGCCGGTCCACGGCCGCGATCCGCGCGAGATCACCGCCCAGCTCACTGGAGAGACCGGCCCCGAGCGCCGGCTCGACATGATGCTGCGCCTCGGCCCCTACGGCGACGGCTTCGGCGTACGACCCGACGGGCTGACCCTCCAGGAGCTGCTCGCGCACCCGCACGGCATCGACCTGGGCCCGCTCGCCTCCCGCCTGCCGCAACCGCTGAAGACGCGCAGCGGAAAGGTGGAACTGCTGCCGCAGCCGATCGCCGACGACCTGCCCCGGCTCCGGCAGGCCATGAGCGAGCGCGCGGACGGGCTCGTCCTCGTCGGCCGCCGCCACCTGCGCTCCAACAACAGCTGGATGCACAACGTGCCCGCCCTCACCGGCGGCACCAACCGCTGCACCCTGCACATCCACCCCGAGGACGCCGAGCGGCTCGGTGTGACCGACGGAGCGCCGGTCCGGGTGAAGGGCGCCGGGGGAGAGGTGACCGCCCCTGCCGAGATCACGGACGGTCTGCGGCGCGGTGTGGTGAGCCTTCCGCACGGCTGGGGCCACGACCGTCCCGGAACCCGGCTCAGTCACGCGTCCGCCGATCCGGGCGTCAACGTGAACCAGCTGCTCGACGGCAGTCTCCTCGACCCGCTGTCGGGCAACGCGGTGCTCAACGGAGTGCCCGTGGAGGTCACCGCACTCACCGCACAGCTGTGACCTGGAATTTTGCGCTTATTGCTCGCGCGTCAACATCTTGTTAACGCGGCTTTGCGCGACCTAACGTCGTCGGACCGCCGCCCCTGGTGGGAGTTCAAAGGCGAACGTTAGGTGTTCCACTCATGCTGACCATCCTCGGCTTCACCATGATCGCGACCTTCCTGGTCCTGATCATGCTGAAGAAGATGTCGCCGATCGCGGCACTCGTCCTGATACCGGCGCTGTTCTGCGTCTTCGTCGGAAAGGGCGCCAAGCTCGGCGACTACGTCATCGACGGCGTCACGAGCCTCGCGCCCACCGCGGCGATGCTCATGTTCGCGATCGTCTACTTCGGTGTGATGATCGACGTGGGTCTCTTCGACCCGATCGTCCGGGGGATCCTGAAGTTCTGCAAGGCCGATCCCCTGCGCATCGTGGTCGGTACGGCGGTCCTCGCCGCGATCGTCTCCCTTGACGGCGACGGCTCGACCACCTTCATGATCACCGTCTCGGCGATGTACCCGCTGTACAAACGCCTGAAGATGAGCCTGGTCGTGATGACCGGTGTCGCCGCGATGGCCAACGGCGTGATGAACACGCTTCCCTGGGGCGGCCCGACCGCCCGCGCCGCGACCGCCCTCAAGCTCAATGCCAGTGACATCTTCGTCCCGATGATCCCGGCCCTCGCCGTGGGCCTGCTGGGCGTCCTCGTCCTCGCGTACGTCCTCGGCCGCCGCGAGCGCAAGCGGCTCGGGGTGCTGACGCTGGACGAGGTGCTCGTGGAGGAGCCGGAGACCGAGACGGTGCTGGTGGGCGCCGGCGGCGGCGAGAGCAACAAGCAGGTGCGCGGCGGCGGTTCGGGCTTTGGCACGGACGCCGACGCCGAACTGCCCGACGAGGACGACGGTTTCCGGGGCCTCGACCCCGACCGCCCGACCCTGCGCCCCAGGCTCTACTGGTTCAACGCGCTGCTCACGGTCACCCTGCTCACCGCCATGATCATGGAGTGGCTGCCGATCCCGGTCCTGTTCCTGCTCGGCGCCGCGCTCGCCCTGACCGTCAACTTCCCCCACATGCCCGACCAGAAGGCCCGCCTCGGCGCCCACGCCGAGAACGTCCTCAACGTCTCCGGCATGGTCTTCGCCGCCGCCGTCTTCACCGGCGTCCTCCAGGGCACCGGCATGGTCGACCACATGGCGACCTGGCTGGTCGACAACATCCCCGACGGCATGGGCCCGCACATGGCCTTCGTCACCGGCGTACTCAGCATTCCGCTCACGTACTTCATGTCGAACGACGGCTTCTACTTCGGCATTCTCCCGGTGCTCGCCGAGGCGGGCCAGGCACACGGTGTCTCCTCCCTGGAGATCGCCCGAGCCTCCCTCGTCGGCCAGCCCCTGCACATGTCGAGTCCGCTCGTGCCCGCCGTGTACGTCCTGGTCGGCATGGCCAAGGTGGAGTTCGGCGACCACACACGGTTCGTGGTCAAGTGGGCGGCCCTGACATCGCTCGTCGTACTCGGGGCAGGAATCCTCTTCGGCATCATCTGACCTACACGGCAAGGGACTCGACCATGGCGCCCGGCAGGAACCGCGGCTGGCTGCTCCGCCTCGTCATCGCCTTCGGCTTCGCGCAGGCGGCGGTGTCGATGGCCCGCCCCGCGGTGTCCTACCGGGCCCTCGCGCTCGGCGCCGACGAGCGGGCGATCGGTGTCATCGCGGGCGTGTACGCGCTGCTCCCGCTGTTCGCCGCCGTACCGCTCGGCCGCCACACCGACCACGGCCGCTGCGCACCACTGCTGCCCGTCGGCGTGATCCTGATCTCCGGCGGCTGCGCACTGAGCGGACTCGCCGACTCCCTCTGGGCGATGGCGATGTGGAGCGGCGTGATGGGCCTGGGCCACCTCTGCTTCGTCATCGGCGCCCAGTCGCTGGTCGCCCGCCAGTCGGCCCCGCACGAACAGGACCGCAACTTCGGCCACTTCACCATCGGCGCCTCCCTCGGCCAACTCGTCGGCCCCATCGCCGCGGGGGCCCTGATCGGCGGCTCCGACATGGTCGGCGCCAGCGCCCTCGCCCTGCTCGTCGCGGGCGCGGGCGCCGCCGTGTCGTTCACGTCGCTGTGGCGCATCGAGGACCGTACGGCCGTCAAGCCCCGTACGCGGCAAGGCGATCGCGTGCCCATGCGGAGCATCCTCGGCGCCCGGGGTGTCCCCGCGGGCATCTTCGTCAGCCTCTCCGTGCTGTCCGCGACCGACATCCTCACCGCCTACCTTCCGGTGGTCGGCGAACACCGGGGCATCGCGCCCTCGGTGATCGGCGTGCTGCTCAGCATCCGGGCGGCGGCCACCATCGCCTGCCGCCTGGTCCTCACACCGCTCCTCCAACTGCTCGGCAGGGCCGCCCTGTTGACCGCGACCTGCCTCCTCGCGGGCGTCCTTTGCGCGGGCATCGCCCTGCCGGTACCGGTGTGGGCCATCGGCCTGATGCTCGCCGTCCTCGGCTTCTGTCTCGGCGTCGGCCAGCCGCTCTCCATGACGACCGTCGTCCAGGCCGCCCCCGACGGCGCCCGTTCCACCGCCCTCGCGCTCCGCCTCACCGGAAACCGGCTCGGCCAGGTCGCCGCGCCGGCCGGCGCGGGCCTTGTCGCCGGAGTCGCGGGCGTGGCGGCGCCGTTCGTGATGCTCGGCGCGCTGCTGGTGCTCTCGGCGGGGGCCGCGCTGCGGTCGCCGGGCGGTGCGCCCCGGGAGCGGACGGCACCCGACGGCGTGCGGCGCGGTCGGCCGTCCTTGAGCCGGAAGGGCGATATCTAGAGCTGTCCGACGGCGCGTACGGCGCTGCGCACACATTCGGCGGGCCGGATGTGAGAGGGAATCAGGCTAAAGAGAAATTCGTACGATAATCGCCTGATTCGGAGGGCTGTTCATGCCGACCTCATTCCTGCCCCGTCGAGCCGCCGCCTGGACGGTTCTCGCCGCCGCGGCAACCGTCGTCTCCGGCGCGCCCGCGGCCGTCGCCGCCGCCGGTGACAACGGAGACGTCAAGATCCACGAGGTGGGGACGCGCTTCGACGACCAGCGCAACCAGCCGAAGGTCTGCGACTTCTACCTCGACGCGTTCAACTTCGACCAGATCCAAAAGGTCACCTGGTCCATCGAGACCCAGCCGCCGGTCCTGGGCGGCGCGACCCGTTCCGGCTCCATCACGCTCACCGGCGGCACCGGCCACACCATGCCCGTCGCGACGCTCCCGAACGGCATGTACAAGCTGACCTGGAACTTCGTCGGCGAGAACGGCAAGGCCAAGCAGAAGGTCTTCAAGGTCGACTGCTCGACGCCGGCGCCCGGCGGTGGCACGGGCGGCACCGGCGGCCCCAACGGCGGTCCGCCCGCCGGTGGCGGCGGGCTGGCCCGGGACGCGGCCCTGACCCCGCTCGCGGGTGCCGCCGCGGTGGGCCTGACCGCGGTCGGCGGGGTGGTCTGGTTCCGGCTGCGCCGTCGTCCCCACGGTGCGTCCTGAGCGGATGCGATGAACTCCAGCGCCGCCCCGCGCCCCACCGGGGTGCGGGGCGCTGACACCATGCGCCTGCGCCAGAGCTCGCGCCCGGCCGACCGCTCGACACCGAACCGCACCGCCCCGCGCGAGACTTCGGGCCGCGCCACTACCCGCGGGTCGTCGGGCGGCACCGTCTCGCGCGGGTCGTCGGGCGGCACCTCCTCCCGTGGGTCGTTGGGCCGCACCGGCCAGCGCGCGTCGTCGGGCCGCACCGCCACCTGCGAGGCGCCGGGCCGATCCGCCCATCGCGTGCTGCGGCGCAGTCGGCCCTGGTACCGGACGCGGGCCTACCGGCTCACCCGGACCGTCGTGCTGGCCGTCGTCCTGATGGTCGGCGGCGCCCGGTGCGCCGGCGGCGCGGGCCCCACCGGCCCGGCCCGGGCGACGCAGTCGGCGACGGACAGCTCCGGCCCGACCCGGTCGGCCGCGCCGGCCCCAGGCGCCCGCACGGACGCGCGAGGCGGTCAACACCCGCCCCCGGCGCACCCCGTGGCCCGCTCCGGCCGCCCGGCACCCCCGCCGAGCGCCCTCCCGCGCTCCCGCGCGGCCGGTCTCGTCATCCCCTACCTCGGCGTCGACGCCCCGGTCGTCCCGCTCCGGCTCGGCCGTGGACGGCACATGTCCGCGCCGCCGGACGACGACCCCAAGCGGGTGGGCTGGTACGCGGACGGGCCCACCCCCGGCGAACAGGGCACCGCCGTCGCCGTCGGCCACCTCGACACGATGACCGGACCCGCCGTCTTCGCGGGCCTCGGCGCACTCAAGCCCGGCCGCCTGATCGAGGCCCGCCGCGCCGACGGACGGACCGCCGTCTACACGGTCGACGCGGTGAAGACGTACGAGAAGGCGCACTTCCCCGACCGGGAGGTCTACGGCGCCCGCGGCCGGCCCGAACTCCGCCTGATCACCTGCGGTGGCAGCTTCGACCACCGGACCGGCTACTCCGGCAACACCGTCGTCTTCGCCCACCTGACCGCGACCCACGAACGCGGCCGCACGCGCTGAACGCGATCGTCCGTTTTCTCACCACCCGGACCGACCCGCCCGATCCCGTCCGGTCTCTTCCCCCGGGCGCGCACATTCCGTTAACTTCCGTGACTCACAAGCCTCGTACGGCCCGTACGAGGCGATCCGATCGCGGAGCCCCCGGGGGCACTCGTCATGACACGCGCCATCTCCCTGCAGGACGTGAGCAAGGCCTACGCGCGAGGCGCCCGCGTGGTGGACCGGTTGTCGCTGGACATCGCGCCGGGGGAGTTCCTCGTCCTGCTCGGGCCGTCCGGGTGCGGCAAGTCGACCGTGCTGCGCATGATCGCTGGCCTGGAGGAGATCTCCGAGGGCGAGCTGAGGCTCGACGGCGAGTACGCCAATGACCTCGCCCCCTCCGAGCGGGACATGGCGATGGTCTTCCAGAACTTCGCCCTCTACCCGAGCATGACCAGCCGCGACAACATCGGCTTCCCGCTGCGCATCGAGGCACCCGGCGCCGACCCGCGCCCGCGCGTGGACGCCACCGCCCGCATGCTCGGCATCGAGGAACTCCTCGACCGCTTCCCCAGCCAGCTCTCCGGCGGCGAACGCCAGCGCGTCGCCATGGGCCGGGCCATCGCCCGCCACCCCTCCGCGTTCCTGATGGACGAACCGCTCTCGAACCTCGACGCCAAGCTCCGCAACCACCTGCGCGCCGAAATCTCCTCCCTCACCCGCAAGTTGGGCGTCACCACGGTCTACGTCACCCACGACCAGGCCGAGGCCATGTCGCTGGGCGACCGGGTCGCCGTCCTGCGCGGCGGAGTCCTCCAGCAGGTCGGCAGCCCCCGCTCGGTGTACGCGCTGCCCCGCAACGTCTTCGTCGCCGCCTTCATCGGCACCCCGCGCATCAACCTCCTGCGCGGCCTGGTCCGGGCCCCGTTGGACGGCGCGATGACCATCAGCCTCGGCAAGCAGTATCTGCGCCTGCCCGAACCCCTGTGCCTGGACCACCAGTTGCTCCGCGTCCAACAGGGCCGCGAGGTCATCGTCGGCCTGCGTTCCGAGGCCGTCCGCATCGCCAAGCCCGCCGCCGCCCGCCCCGGCGAGGTGGCGATCAGCGGTCTGGTCGAGCATGTGGAGTTCCAGGGGCACGAGGTCCTTGTCCACTTCAACACCGGCTCCCGGCCCGCCGTGGTACCGGAGTTGGAGGCCCCGCGCCCCACCCGCCCGGCCAGGCGCCGCCGGCGCGAGGGCGGCGTCCTGGGCCGGCTGCGGGAGCGCGCGGGCGTGCTGCGCGCCGGCCCGGTCGTCGTACTCGACCACCCGGCGGACACGGAACCCGACCTCGTACCGCCCGAGGGCCGCCTCCCCGGCGACCTCGTCGTCCGCACCACCCCCGACATCCGGCTCCGCCACGGCATGCAGGTCCCGCTCCTCGTCGACATCGCCCACCTGTTCGTCTTCGACCAGCACGGCGAGCGGATCTCGCCCGCCCCGGCGCGGCTGCCCGACCTGGACGAGTGACGACCGGTACGGATAGGTGCATGAACGTGCGCCTCACCCGAAACCGGGCAGCCCTCGCACTCGCCGGCCTCCTCCTGGCCGCCGCGGCCCCGACCGCCTACGCAAGCCTTGACGCGGACACCGGCCCCGCGCCGACGCGTGGAACGCCGTACGTCGAGACGCAGCTCTTCTTCGGTACCGAGCGGCCGGACGGCGGACCGGCCGTCACCGACCGGCAGTTCATGGCCTTTGTCGACCAGGAGGTCACGCCGGACTTCCCGGACGGGCTCACCGTGCAGAACGGGCGCGGGCAGTGGCGGGACGCGAACGGGAGGATCGAGAAGGAGCGGTCCTACGAGCTGATCCTGCTGTATCCGGTGACGGCGGCGGGTGTGAGCGACCGGGAGATCGAGGAGGTCCGGCGGGCGTACGAGAAGGCCTTCGCGCAGGAGGTGGTGGGCCGGGTGGACGACCGGACCCGGGCCGATTTCTGACCCGGCCACGCACCCGTGACCCGGGGTCTCTGGCGCCGGAAAACTAACACCGCTAGTTTGTGAGGCGGACGACGCAGTCACGCCCGGGAGGCAGCACGATGAAGGCACACGACGGCATGTACATCGACGGCGCCTGGCGCCCCGCCGCGAGCGGGGAGACCATCGACGTGGTGAACCCGGCCGACGAGCAGGTGATCGACCGTGTCCCGGCCGGCACCGCCGAGGACATCGACACCGCCGTACGTGCCGCCCGTGCCGCCCTCCCGGGCTGGGCCGCCACCCCGCCCGCCGAACGGGCCGCGCGCCTGACCGCCCTCCGGGACGTCCTCGTGACCCGCAGGGACGAGATCGCCGAGACGGTGACCGCCGAACTGGGCTCCCCGCTCGCCTTCTCCCGGGCCGTCCACGCGGACGTGCCGATCGCGGTTGCGGGTTCCTACGCCGAACTCGCCGCGACCCACGCCTTCGAGGAGAAGGTCGGCAACTCGACGGTCCATCAGGAGCCGATCGGCGTGGTCGGCGCGATCACCCCCTGGAACTACCCCCTCCACCAGATCGTCGCCAAGGTCGCCCCCGCCCTCGCGGCGGGCTGCACGGTGGTGCTGAAGCCGGCCGAAGACACCCCCCTCACCGCCCAGTTGTTCGCCGAGGCGGTCGACGAGGCGGGCATCCCGGCAGGCGTCTTCAACCTCGTCACCGGCCGCGGCCCGATCGCCGGCCAGGCCCTCGCCGAGCACCCGGGCGTCGACCTGGTCTCCTTCACCGGCTCCACGGCGGTGGGCCGCCAGATCGGTGCCACGGCGGGCGCCGCGATCAAGAAGGTCGCCCTCGAACTCGGCGGCAAGTCCGCCAATGTCATCCTCCCGAGCGCCGACCTCGCCAAGGCCGTCAACGTCGGGGTCGCCAACGTGATGTCCAACTCCGGCCAGACGTGCAGTGCCTGGACCCGCATGCTGGTCCACCGCGACCAGTACGACGAGGCGGTGCAGCTGGCCGTGACGGCCGCCGCCAAGTACGGCGACCGCATCGGCCCGGTCGTGAACGCCAAACAGCAAGCCAGGGTGCGGAGTTACATCGAGAAGGGCGTGTCGGAGGGCGCACGGCTGGTCGCCGGAGGCCTCGAAACCCCTTATGAACAGGGCTACTTCATCGCCCCGACCGTCTTCGCCGACGTGACCCCCGACATGACGATCGCCCAGGAGGAGATCTTCGGGCCGGTCCTGTCCATCCTCCGCTACGACGACGAGGACGACGCCGCGCGCATCGCCAACGGCACGGTCTACGGCCTGGCGGGTGCGGTGTGGGCCGGTGCGGAGGCGGAAGCGGTCACGTTCGCACGGAGGCTGGAGACCGGGCAGGTCGACATCAACGGCGGACGCTTCAACCCCCGTGCCCCGTTCGGGGGTTACAAGCAGTCGGGTGTGGGCCGGGAACTCGGTGCGCACGGGCTGTCCGAGTACCTCCAGACCAAGTCCCTTCAGTTCTGAGGAGTGTTCGCATGGTCCGCGCAGCCGTACTGCCCGCCGTGGGCGCTCCGCTGGAGATCGCCGAGATCGACCTCCCGGACCCCGGCCCCGGCCAGGTCCGCATCCGCCTCGCCGCCGCCGGGGTCTGCCACTCCGACCTGTCCCTGACCAACGGCACCATGCGCGTGCCGGTCCCCGCGGTCCTCGGTCACGAGGGCGCGGGCACGGTAGTGGCCGTGGGGGAGGACGTCGCCCACATCGCACCCGGCGACCGCGTCGTCCTCAACTGGGCCCCGTCCTGCGGCACTTGCCACGCCTGCGCTCTCGGCGAGGTCTGGCTCTGCGCCAACGCCCTCAACGGCGCCGCCGGCGTCTACGCCCACCGCGCCTCCGACGGCACCGACCTCCACCCCGGCCTGAACGTCGCCGCGTTCGCCGAGGAGACGGTCGTATCGGCGGCCTGTGTCCTCCCCCTCCCGGACGGAATCCCGCTGACGGACGCGGCACTTCTGGGCTGCGCCGTCCTCACCGGCTGCGGCGCCGTCCACCACTCGGCGCGGGTGAGGGAGGGCGAGACGGTCGCGGTGTTCGGGGTGGGTGGAGTGGGCCTCTCGACGCTCCAGGCGGCCCGGATCGCGGGCGCCGCGAAGATCGTCGCCGTCGATGTCTCCCCGGAGAAGGAGGAGTTGGCGCGCGCGGCCGGAGCGACGGACTACGTGGTCGCCTCCGAGAACACGGCCCGCGAGATCCGCGCCCTGACCGGAGGACAGGGCGTCGACGTCGCCGTGGAGTGCGTGGGCCGGGCGGTCACCATCCGCACCGCCTGGGAGTCCACCCGCCGGGGCGGCCGCACCACGGTCGTCGGCATCGGCGGCAAGGACCAGCAGGTCACCTTCAACGCCCTCGAACTCTTCCACTGGGGACGGACGTTGAGCGGCTGCGTCTACGGCAACTCCGACCCGGCCAAGGACCTGCCGGTACTGGCCGAACACGTGCGGGCCGGACGTCTGGACCTGGGCGCGCTGGTGACGGAACGGATCGAACTGGCCGGGATTCCGGCGGCGTTCGAGAACATGGTGGCGGGGAAGGGCGGCCGGGCGCTGGTGGTGTTCTGAACTCCCTTGCCTACGGCACCTGTTCGGGCTCCGGGTCGGAGGCGGTGGCGGTGGACTGCTCCGCCTCCGCCTCCGCCACCGACTGCGCACGCGGCCGGGACCGCGACACCGCCACACCCGCGAGACACAGCACCCCGCCCGCCAGGGTGAGCAGCCCCGGTACCTCGCCGAGCGCCAGCCACGACATCAGGACGACCAGCGCGGGCACGGCGTACGTCGTCGCGCCCATGCGGCTGGCGGTCGTACGGGCGAGGGCGTACGCCCAGGTGGTGAAGGCGAGGGCGGTCGGGAAGATGCCCAGGTAGACCATGTTGAGCGTGGCGGAGACGGGCGCGTCGCCCGCCTCCTGGACGAGCTGCCCCGCGAACGGCAGGCACAGCACCGCCCCGATGAGACACCCGAACGTCGTCACCTGGAGTGCGCTGGCTCGGCCGAGGGCCGGCTTCTGGGCGACGACACCGCCGGCGTACGCGACCGCCGCGAGCAGACACAGCGCCACGCCGAGCACGGACGAACCGCCCTCGCCCGACATCGACAGCCCCACGGTCACCGCACCGGCGAAGGAGACCGCCATGCCCGCGAGCAGCCGCGGCGGCATCGCGTCACCGAGCAGCCGTGAGCCGAGCAGGGCTATGAGGATCGGCCCGATGTTCACGACGAGAGCGGCGGTACCGGCGTCGACCTGCTGCTCGCCCCAGTTCAGGACGACCATGTAGAAGCCGAACCACAGCGCGCCCGAGATCGCGATCCCCCGCCACGCGGACCGGGGCGGCACCCCTTCCCGCCGTACGAGACAGAGCACCCCCAGCGCCAGCGCCCCGCTCGCCAGCCGCCCCAGGGCCAGGGCCCCCGGCGAGTAGGCGACTCCGGCGCTCCGGATGGACACGAAGGCGGAGGCCCACAGCACGACGGTGACGACGGCGGCCGCGGCGGCGGTCGCTTCGGCGGGGCGGAGGGGTTTCTTCATGGCCCGAGGCTAGGCGGGGCGGGACGGCGATGCTAGCGGAAATCGGACGGCAGGCTCGGGGCGCGAGAATGCTGCCTATGAGGTCAGAATTATTGCCATTTAGGCTGGACGTCGGCTTGGTCGGAGGGGGCAGAGTCCGGCACCAGTGCCGACAGGTGAGGACGGTCCGATGGGCCACCACCCCGTACCGAAGCGCGTGCATCGCCTGTGGTCGACCGAGCACGAGCCGGTGCTGGAGGTCGAGGACGGGGACACCGTGTCGTTCGGCCTCGCCGAGGCCACGGACGGCCAGTTCGACCCGGCGTCGACCGTCGACGCGGTCGCGGGTCTCGACTGGGACCGGGTCTATCCGCTGGCCGGGCCGATCGTGGTCAGGGACGCCGAGCCGGGCGACGTACTGGAGGTGGAGTTCCTGGAACTGCGCTCGGTGGACTGGGGCTGGACGGCCGTACTCCCCGGACTCGGCCTGCTCGGCGAGGACTTCCCCGACGCGCATCTGCGCCTGTGGGACCTGAGCGGCGGCGACAGGGCGAACTTCCTCGACGTGGCCGACATCCCGATCCGCCCCTTCTGTGGGGTGGTTGGGGTCTGTCCGGACGTCACCGAACCCCAAAGCGTCCTGCCGCCGGGCCACTTCGGCGGCAACGTGGACTGCAAGGACCTGGTCGTCGGCACCAAGCTCTACCTCCCGGTCCAGGTACCCGGCGCCCGCCTCGGCCTCGGCGACCCCCATGCGGCCCAGGGCGACGGCGAGTTGTGCGTCAGCGCGATCGAGGCGTCCCTGTCGGGCGCGGCCCGCATCCGCCTGCACAAGGGCCGCCGGATCGCGGCCTCCCGATTCGAAACGGCTGGCCCACTCCGCACCGACGCCGACCGCGCCGGCCACTACGCCACGATGGGCGTGGCAGCGGATCTCATGAGTGCGGCCCGGGATGCGACCCGCGCGATGATCGACCACCTCGGCAGCCGCTACGGCCTCGCCCCGATCGACGCGTACGTCCTGTGCAGCGTGGCGGTGGACCTGAGGATCACAGAGGTGGTGGACACCCCGAACTGGGTGGTGTCGGCGTACCTGCCGAAGGCGTACTTCGGATCCCTTTGAGTTACGGCAGGCGCGATCCCCCAGGGGCGCGGGGAACTGCGCGACCAGCCGCAACGGACCCGCACCCGGCAAACGACAGAACCTAACCCCCGCGCTGCATCTCCGAGAACTGCCCCTCCAACCCGTCAAGCAGCGCGGTCAACCCCACCTCAAAAGCCCGCTCGTCGATCTTCTCCTGCTGCTCGGCAAGAAGATGGGCCTGCCCGAGGTGCGGGTAGTCGGCAGGGTCGTACGCGCTCGCATCGCCCACAAACCCCCCGGCGAACGACCCGAGCGCCGACCCCATGATGAAGTACCGCATCAACGCCCCGATCGACGTCGCCTGCGCCGGCGGCCACCCCGCGTCCACCATCCCGCCGTACACCGCGTCAGCGAGCCGCAACCCCGCCGGCCGCCGACCGGGACCGGTCGCGAGCACGGGCACGATGTTCGGGTGATCCCGCAGCGCGGACCGATAGGAAACGGCCCAGTCGTGCAGCGCGGTACGCCAGTCGCGCCCGTCCTCGAACATCGACAGGTCGACCTGCGCGCTCACCGAGTCAGCGACCGCCTCCAGGATCTGGTCCTTGGTGCGGAAGTGGTTGTACAGGGACGGCCCGCTCACCCCCAGTTCGGCGGCGAGCCGACGCGTGGAGACGGCCGCCAGCCCTTCCGAGTCCACCAGCATGCGAGCCGTCCCGACGATCCGGTCGGTGCTGAGGAGGGGCTTGCGCGGTCGGGCCATGGCGCACATAGTAGGGCTGCGAGACCGAAACTAGCAGTGCTAATTTAAATGTGCAGTAGTCAATGTGCAGCAGTCGATGTACGGCCTTCCACTTGGGGTGACGCGCGATGGACCTGGGACTGAGCGAGGAGCAGCAGGCTGTACGGCAGCTCGCCGAGGACTTCGTGGACCGCGAGATCGCCCCGCACGTCATCGCCTGGGACCGCGCCGAGGAGGTCGACCGGTCGATCGTGAAGAAGCTCGGCGGGGTCGGCTTCCTGGGTCTGACCATCGACGAGGAGTACGGCGGCTCGGGCGGTGACCATCTCGCGTACTGCCTGGTCACCGAGGAACTCGGGCGCGGCGACTCCTCCGTGCGCGGCATCGTCTCCGTGTCGCTCGGCCTGGTCGCCAAGTCGATCGCGGCCTGGGGGAGCGAGGAGCAGAAGCGGCGCTGGCTGCCGGGGCTCACCTCCGGCGAGTACGTCGGCTGCTTCGGGCTCACGGAACCCGGCACCGGTTCCGACGCGGGCAACCTCACCACCCGGGCCGTCCGGGACGGTGACGACTACGTCGTCAACGGCACCAAGATGTTCATCACGAACGGCAGTTGGGCCGACGTGGTGCTGCTCTTCGCCCGCTCCACGGACGCGCCCGGCCACAAGGGCGTCTCCGCCTTCCTCGTGCCCACCGACACCCCCGGCCTGACCCGCCGCACCATCCACGGCAAGCTCGGCCTGCGCGGCCAGGCCACCGCCGAACTGGTCCTCGACAACGTCCGTGTCCCCGTCTCCGCCATGCTCGCCCCCGAGGGCAAGGGCTTCTCCGTCGCCATGTCGGCGCTGGCCAAGGGGCGGATGTCGGTCGCGGCGGGCTGTGTCGGCATCGCCCAGGCCGCGCTGGACGTGGCCGTGCGCTACGCCGGTGAGCGCGAGCAGTTCGGCAAGCCCATCGCCCACCACCAGCTCGTCCAGGAACTCATCAGCGACATCGCCGTCGACGTGGACGCGGCCCGGCTGCTCACCTGGCGGGTCGCCGACCTCATCGACCGCGGCCTGCCGTTCGCCACCGAATCCTCCAAGGCCAAGCTCTTCGCCTCGGAGGCCGCCGTGCGCGCCGCGAACAACGCGCTCCAGGTCTTCGGCGGCTACGGCTACATCGACGAGTACCCGGCCGGAAAGCTGCTGCGCGACGCCCGCGTGATGACGCTCTACGAGGGCACCAGCCAGATCCAGAAACTGCTCATCGGGCGTGCGCTGACGGGGATTTCGGCGTTCTGAGTACGTCAGCTGAGTACGCCGACGGATGTGGTGGCGGCCGTAGGAGCGGACGCTTGTCCCCATGAGCGAAGCATCGGGCAAACCGCAGAACACGGCCGCCTTCTACGGCCAGGCCGTCGCGTCCTTCTCCGTAGCCATCGCGGCGACCGCCATCGGCATCTTCAAGCTGCAGGCCGACGCCTGGGTGCGGGCCTTCCTCGCGATCGCCGTCCTGTATCTGGTCACCTCCTCCTTCACCCTCGCCAAGGTGATCCGGGACCGGCAGGAGGGGGCACGCGGCACCTACAACCCGTTCGAAAAGCTCTGAGCGGGGAGACTAAGCGCTCGCTCAGGTTCGGCGGTATGGTGGAGCCCCAGTCATCGAGAGGGGCTTACGAGCGATGAGTACGGCGGAGGAGACGACCGCGGGCGACCCGCAGGCCTGGGCAGAGGTCACGCCCGACGCGGCCCGGCGGCTGCTGATCGCCGCCGTGGAGGCCTTCGCCGAGCGCGGCTACCACGCGACGACCACCCGGGACATCGCGGGCCGCGCCGGCATGAGCCCGGCCGCGCTCTACATCCACTACAAGACCAAGGAAGAGCTGCTCCACCGGATCAGCAGGATCGGCCACGAGAAGGCCCTCGACATCCTGCGTACGGCGGCGGCGCGCGAGGGCAGCGCCGCCGAGCGGCTCGCCGACGCCGTGAGCTCCTTCGTGCGCTGGCACGCGGGCGGTCGTACCACCGCGCGGGTCGTGCAGTACGAACTCGACTCGCTCGGCCCGGACGCCCGCGCCGAGATCCTCGCGCTGCGCCGGCAGGTCGACGCCGAGGTGCGCGGGATCGTCGAGGACGGGGTCGCGGACGGCTCCTTCGACGTGCCGGACGTGAAGGGCACGACCCTCGCGATCCTGTCGCTGTGCATCGACGTGGCCCGCTGGTTCAGCCTCGACGGACCCCGGACGCCCGACGAGGTCGGCGCGCTCTACGCCGACCTCGTACTGCGGATGGTGGGGGCCAACTAGCCGCTGTTGTGCGGGATTCGGCCGCTCAGAGGTAGTAGCGGGACACCGACTCGGCCACGCACACCGGCTTGTCGCCGCCCTCGCGCTCCACGGTGAAGGCGACGGTCACCTGGACGCCGCCCGGCACGTCGTCGACGCCGGTGATCGTCGCGGTGGCGCGCAGCCGGGAGTCGACCGGGACCGGGGCGGGGAAACGGACCTTGTTCGTCCCGTAGTTGACGCCCATCTTCACGCCCTCGACCTTGATCAGCTGCGGTCCGAAGAGGGGGAGCAGCGACAGGGTGAGATAGCCGTGCGCGATCGTCGTCTTGAAGGGGCCGGCCGCCGCCTTCTCCGGGTCCACGTGGATCCACTGGTGGTCGCCCGTCGCGTCCGCGAACAGATCGATCCGCTTCTGGTCCACCTCCAACCAGTCGGTGTACCCCAACTGCTCCCCGACCGCCGCCCGCAGGTCGTCGACGGAGGTGAAGATCCTCGGCTCTGCCATGTCCCGGCCTCTCACGTCATCCAGCATCATCTGTCCCGACATACCTAAGCAACTGCTTAGCATGGTCGCATGCCGGGCCGCTGTCAACGGAACACCTGTGCCGCTGGATGGGTAGGGTTCGAGGGGTGCCCCAGATTCCCGAGAAGATCCACGAGCTGACCGTCGGCCAGCTCGCCGCGCGCAGCGGTGCCGCCGTCTCCGCCCTGCACTTCTACGAGGCCAAGGGTCTGATCGGCAGCCGCCGCACCACGGGCAACCAGCGCCGGTACACCCGTGACACCCTGCGCCGGGTCGCCTTCGTGCGGGCCGCCCAGCGCGTCGGCATCCCGCTGGCCACCATCCGCGAGGCGCTCGCCGAACTCCCCGAGGAGCGCACCCCGACCCGTGAGGACTGGGCCCACCTCTCCGAGGCCTGGCGCTCCGAACTCGACGAACGCATCAAGCAGCTCAACCGCCTCCGCGACCACCTCACCGACTGCATCGGCTGTGGCTGCCTGTCCCTGGCGACCTGCGTCCTGTCCAACCCGGGCGACGTGGTCGGCGAACGGGGTGCGGGTTCACGGCTGATGACGGAACCGGGAGAACGCCGAAAGGGCCGCGCTCCCCGGGACCGGACGCCGGATCCCGGTCCCGGGAAGCGCGGTTGAGGCCCGGCGCCGGGCCTCACTCGTACTCGGTGCCGCCCTTCCGCGTCAGATACGCGGCACTCACCGCCTTGGCGATCGCCCGGCCGCCGGTCACGGGGCTGTACCGCTCCACGGCCGGGCGGATCACGACGCCCTCCCGCAGATGCAGCTCCCGCCCGGACACGGTCTCCCGTCCGCTCGCGACCTCCAGCACCCGTCCGATGTCGTACGGCCCCTCGTGCAGGCGTGGCACCAACGGCAGCTCTCCGTCGAGGAGTTCGGCCGCGTCCAGCCAGCGCACCGCTCCGTCGATCTCGGCGGAGACGTCGAACGCCGCGTACCCGAGCGTGCTGCGTCGTCCGTCGGCGCCGTAGGTGAGGTCCTGCACGCCCGCGCCGTAGACCTCGCCGAAGACGCCGACCCGGCGCGCGCCGAGTCGTTCGGCGAGGCGGGCGGCGGCTTCGGGGACGGCGTGGCCGAGGACCGCCCGCCAGTACAGATTGCGCGGATCCTCTTTCAGGGCAAGGGACTTGGCGCCGAAGCCCTTCGAGGAGACCTGGACGCGGCCGTCCTCGGCGAAGTAGGTGAGCAGGCAGGCCGAGCCGTGCAGTTTCTCGGTCAGGACCACAGCCTCGCCCGGTTCGAATATCCCGGGAAACCGCTGGATGTTCTCGATGTCCACCCAGGGCAGCAGATCGGGCGCGGACTCGACGTCGCCGCTCATGGTGGGCGGGATCGGCGGCACCCACTTGACGATGCCGAGCAGTTCCGCGAAGTCGGTGCCGTCCAGGGCGGCCCGGGCCAGGTCCACGTCCGCGAGCGCCTTGGGCCGGCACACGATGCCCTGCGACAGCTCACCGCGCAGGCGCACGGCTTTGACCCGGTCGGCGTTGCTCCCCGCGAGGCGTCCGGTGAGCCCCAGCTCCTCGATCAGCGCGGCCGGGAGCACGGACTGCTCGGGGATGTAGACGGCGGTGTCACCGGTGCGGTACGCGCCCTTGGCGACGACGGCCCGGTACAGGCCGACCTGGGCCAGTTCGAGGGCGTCGGCGTTCGGGTGTTCGTGGACGGTCAGCACTTCGGCGGTGACGCGCAGCGTCGACATCGGGACTCCTCGGGTTCCTCAGCTGGGTTTCATCGCCCTCAACTGTCCTGATACGAAACGGGTTGAGCGAGGGGAATACCGGCTGCTAGGGCCGGCGTCGAAACCGGTTGGTCGTGACGCTGCGGCCTGTGTTTCCATTCCGGAGTGAACATCCGGGAGAGGGCCGACGGCGATGTCGAGGAGTGCGTGCGGATTCTCGCGGAGGTCCACGCGCACGACGGCTATCCGGTCAACTGGCCCGATCGGCCCGGTGAGTGGCTGACACACGGTCCCTCGCTGGGCTCCTGGGTCGCCGAACTCGAAGGCCGCCTCGTCGGGCACGTCAGTCTGTCGCGTGTCGGCGAAGGCGATCTGGCACCCGTGTTGTGGAGCGAGCGGAAGGGGACGCAGCCGGGGACGACCGCCGTGGTCGGCAGACTGTTCGTCTCCCCGCGGGCGAGGGGGCGGCGGATCGGCGCACTGCTGATCGGCCGGGCGGTCCAGGAGGCGGGGCGTCATGGACTGCACCCGGTGCTCGACGTCGTCACGTCCGATACGGCGGCGGCCGCCCTGTACGAGCGGCTGGGCTGGGAGCTGATGGCCACGGTCGAGCAGCGATGGAGCCCGCATCGGACGGTGGCCGTCAGTTGTTACGCGGCGCCGTCGTGACCTCCGTACTGGACCAGCGCCTCGGCGACCAACCGGGCGTTGGACAGGGCCCGTTCGCCGTCCGGCAGGAACAGCGTGTCCTCCAGGCCCATTCGGGTCGCGAGCCCCAGCCGCTCTCACCGCCGCCCTCGCCGCCGCGCCGAGCGCCGCCTCGCACACCCCCGCCCAGCTCACCCAGTCGATAGCGAGCCACGAGAGCCACACCCTGCGCGGGCCCGCGAAGCCCGGCAAGGTCAACGCCACCGTCTCGTCGACCAACTGGTCCGGCTACGCGGCGATCGGTTCGACCGGCGCCTACACGTCGGTGACCTCGTCCTGGACCCAGCCGACCGTCACCTGCTCCTCGGCCACGACGTACTCGTCCTTCTGGGTCGGCCTCGACGGCTACAGCAACTCCGCGCTGGAGCAGACCGGTACGGAGGCCGACTGCATCGGCGGCAAGGCCACCTATGGCGCCTGGTGGGAGGTGCTGCCCGCCTCCGAGAGCGCGTACTCCGGGGTCACCGTCAAGGGCGGCGACAAGTTCACCGCGACCGTGACCTACACCGGCTCCACCTTCACCATGACCCTCGCCGACTCCACCGAGGGCTGGACCAGGACCACCACGCACGCGGGCTCGTCCGGCTTCAAGAACGCCTCCGCCGAGGTCATCGCCGAGGCCCCCGAGGTCGGCGGCTCGGTCGCGAGCCTCGCCAACTTCGGCACCGTGACCTTCACCGGCGCCAAGGCCAACGGCAGCAACCTGGACACCTACTCGCCGAACGAGATCGTCATGACGAAGAGCAGCAGCTCCGCCGTGAGGGCCCAGCCGGGCTCGATCTCCGGCGGAAGTTTCGCCGACGTCTGGAAGGCCGGCTGGCGCCTGCGGCGCACCACTTGGGGGCTGTCGACGGATCGCCGTCGGCAGCCTCGGCCGTTGCGGGAGCAAGGGCAAACCGGCTCGGTCAAAAGGGGGTGCGGCATCCCCGGCGCACCCCTGGCGCCCTTCTTCGTTTGCCCCGGTTCAGGCCGACATCAGCAACCGTCCGCGCCTGGCGTACGCCAGGGCCTCGGGCGTGAGCACCGGACGCGGGACGACGATGCCGCAGTCGGTGCAGACCGGGCCCGAGGACGGTTCGTGGGCCAGGTCGTACTTCCACAGGAGGCGCTCCCCGGCGCACACCGGGCACACGGAACCCGGTTCGCGCTCCAGGGCGGCGATCAGCCGTCGCAGCACCTCGGCCAGTGGTTCATGGGGGTGGAGACGGGGGTCGTCGCACCAGGCGACACCGAAGCCGCCCCAGGTCAGCCGGTGCCAGTCGTCCACGCTGCCCGGGCGGCGCAGCCCGTCGTGCTTCTCCTTCTTGCGGCGCTCGGCGAACTCGACCTCATAGGCGAGCCAGACCTTGCGCGCCTCCTCCAACTCGTCCAGTGCGGCCACGAGCCGCGCCGGGTCGGGGGAGCGGTCCTCGGGTCCGAACCCGGCCCGGGAGCTCAAGTGGTCCCAGGTCGCCCTGTGCCCATAAGGGGCGAACCGCTCAAGGCATTTGCGCAGCGAGTAGCGCCGCAGCGCCAGATCGCACCGAGGGTCTCGCACCTGTCTCGCCAGACTCCGGAAACCGGCCATCGCCTTGCACCTCCGTCACACCTGCACCTGTACTTCGGTCACCTCGGCGTCGTCGTACGGACGTCGCCGAATAGACGTATCGACAAGCGATTTGGCTCCATCCGATTTCCGATGGCCCCCATAAGTCGCTGCTGCTCATCCAAAACTTGACGCATGTTCATCTTCAATCCCGGGGATACCGGCGGTAACGTCCCGCCACACCCCCGTCGGTAGGAGCCGCCATGCCTCGGCGCACCCCACGTAACTTGCTCGACAGACTGAGAACTCCCGGCAGATTCCCCGGGTTCCTGAAGGCCGCATCCGTATGCGCCCTCATTGCCGCCCTTTTGTCTCCTCTTGCCCAGGGGACCGCCACGGCCGCGACCGCCTCGAACGACTACTGCGGCGGCCAGTGCTCGGACATCCTCCCGGCCGGCGAGAACGGCAACGCGACCCTCGCCCAGATCCTCCTCAACCAGGCCTTCGGCTCCCAGCCCGCGCATGCCGAGGACCAGCTCGGCCCCTACGCCAACCTGGCCACGGGCGCCTCCACGCTGACCGACGCGAAGATCAACACCTTCTTCAACGACGCGTCGTTCGGGGTCGCTTCCGACCAGGTCGCCTCGACCGAGAACCCGAGCGGCCGCACCGATGTGACGATCGTCCGCGACAAGGCGACCGGTGTGCCGCACATCACAGGCACCACGCGCTACGGCACCGAGTACGGCGCCGGCTACGCGGCGGCCGAGGACCGGCTGTGGCTGATGGACGTCTTCCGGCACGTCGGACGCGGCCAGCTGACCACCTTCGCCGGCGGCGCCACCTCCAACCAGGGCCTTGAGCAGGAGTTCTACCGCAACGCCCCGTACTCCGAGGCCGAGCTGCAGTCCCAGATCGACAACGCCGTCGCCAACAACGGCGCCCGCGGCCAGCAGGCCCTCGCCGACGCCAACGCCTACCTGGCCGGCATCAACGCCTACATCGACGCCTCGGACAGCGGCCGTTACTTCCCCGGTGAGTACGTCCTCACCGGCCACAAGGACTCGATCACCAACGCCGGCACGATCGACCACTTCAAGATCACCGACCTGGTCGCGCTGGCCTCCGTCATCGGCACCCTGTTCGGCTCCGGCGGTGGCGGCGAGGTCAACAACGCCATCTCCCTGCTCGCCGCCCAGGAGAAGTACGGCGTGACGGAGGGCACCAAGGTCTGGGAGTCCTTCCGCGAACGCAACGACCCCGAGGCCGTCCTCACCGTCCACAACGGCGAGAGCTTCCCGTACGGCACCAAGCCCACCACCGCACAGGGCGAGGCGCTGCCGGACTCCGGTTCGGTGACGACCGAGCCACTCGTCTACGACGCCACCGGCACCGGCGCCGACCAGAGCGCCTCCGCCGCCTCCGCGGCGGCCACCGCGACCGCCCTCAGCTCCGCCAAGCGCGGGATGTCCAACGCCCTTGTGGTGAGCGGCAAGTACACCGCGAGCGGCCACCCGATCGCCGTCTTCGGACCCCAAACGGGTTACTTCGCACCCCAGTTGCTCATGCTCCAGGAGATCCAGGGGCCGGGCATCAGTGCCCGCGGCGCCTCCTTCGCGGGCCTGAGCATGTACGTCGAACTCGGCCGCGGCCAGGACTACTCGTGGTCCGCCACCACCTCCGGCCAGGACATCATCGACTCCTACGCCGTCGAACTCTGCACGGACGACTACCACTACCTCTTCCACGGCACCTGCACGGCCATGGACGAGATCGAGCAGAAGAACTCCTGGAAGCCCACCACGGCCGACGGCACCGCGGCCGGGTCGTACACGATGAGAGTGTGGAAGACCAAGTACGGACCCGTCGAATACCGGGCCACCGTCGGCGGGAAAAAGGTCGCCTACACCACCCTGCGCTCCTCGTACATGCATGAAGCCGACTCGATCATCGGCTTCCAGATGCTCAACGACCCGGACTACGTGAAGAGTCCGCAGACCTTCCAGACCGCCGCGCAGCACATCAACTTCACGTTCAACTGGTTCTACGCCGACTCCCAGCACACCGCGTACTACAACAGCGGCAACAACCCGGTGCGGGCCAGCGGTGTCGACCCCGAGTTCCCGGTCTGGGGCCAGGCCGCCTACGAGTGGCAGAACTGGGACCCCACCACCAACACCTCCGACTACACCCCGGCCTCCGCGCACCCCAACTCCATCGACCAGGACTACTACATCTCCTGGAACAACAAACAGGCCCTCAACTACACGACAGCCAGCTGGGGAGACGGCTCCGTCCACCGCGGCAACCTCCTCGACGACCGGGTGAAGAAACTCGTCGCGGCCGGCGGGGTCACCAGAACCTCGCTGGTGAAGGCCATGTCGGACGCCTCGCTCACCGACCTGCGCGCCGAGGACGTACTGCCCGACCTCCTGGAGGTCGTCAACAGCAGTACGGTCACGGACACCACCGCGGCAGCGGCCGTCACCAAGCTGCAGACCTGGCTGACCGCGGGAGGCAAGCGCACGGAGACCTCGGCCGGGTCCAAGACCTACGCCAACTCCGACGCCATCCGGATCCTCGACGCCTGGTGGCCGCTGCTGGTGAAGGCCGAGTTCCAGCCCGGCCTCGGTGACAGCCTGTACACCGCGTTCACCAACAACCTGTACATCGACGAGACCCCCTCGGCCGCCCACGGCCCGACCGGGTCGCACGCCGGGAGCTCCTTCCAGTACGGCTGGTGGAGCTACGTCGACAAGGACATCCGGTCGGTGCTCGGGCAGACCGTCTCCGGACCGCTCGCCGAGCAGTACTGCGGCGGCGGCAGCCTCAGCGCCTGCCGGGACATCCTCATCAGCACCCTGAAGACGGCGGCCGGCACCAGCGCGTCCACCGTCTACCCCGGCGACTCCCTGTGCTCGGCGGGCGACCAGTGGTGCGCCGACTCGATCGTCCAGCGCACCCTGGGCGGCATCAAGCACTACAACATCAGCTGGCAGAACCGGCCCACCTTCCAGCAAGTGGTGGAGTACACGTCACACCGGTGACGCCTGAGCGGCGGCGGGCCGGCCGATCCGGCCCGCCGCCAGCACCACCCGGGCCAGCTCCGGGTGCACGATGTCGCTGTGCGCCCCGTTCGGGGCGCCACCGTGGCACACCACCGCACAGACGTCGACGTTCACACAACCCGACGTCGGCAGCGGTGAGTTGAGGGCTTCATTCAGGCTCAGCGACTGGGTGCCGGGCACCGCCCGCACCCCGTCGTGGCCCATTGCGCCCCACTTGTCGCCCAGTACCCGGTCGATCTCGAACGCGGCGAACGAACACTCGTCGTCCGTCATCCGCGAGGCCAGCGGATAGATCGTGCCCAGAGCCGAGTCGAAGTGCGAGTAGCAGCACACCAGCGGACCGTCGACCCGGTTCTGCTGCCCCTGCAGCACACCCCCGGTGCGCGCGTCGTCAGGCAGCCTGGACGCGAACGCGTAGTGCGAGAAGGCCCCTTGGAGCAGCGTCACCGACTTGACCGAGTGCACCCCCTCGGGCAGACCCCTCAGCGCGAACGACACCAGACGCCCGCCGAAACTGTGCCCCACGAGATGCACCCGCACCTCCGGCGCCACCCCCGCGAGCCGCCCGATCACCGGACCGAGCCCGCGCTCGCCGACCGTACCCGCGCGCCGTTTCATCGCGTAGTACGCCGCCTGCCGCAGCAGCTCCCGCGCCCCCTTCCAGGGGTTCGGCAGTGTGAACTCCGCGCCGGCGCGCGGTGGTTGAGGCGACGCGAGATGTTCAAGAGCCTGCGCGAACTGGTCGCAGACCTCGGCCGTGCAGCCGACGGCGAGCATCCGCGGCTCGCACTGCGGCAGCCCCTCCGCCATCGTGTCCGCCCCGAACTGCGCCTGCGGTCCCGCCGGCACCACCTCCACGAGCGTCCGCACCAGCCGCCCGAACTCCTCCAACTCGGCATCCTGGGCGGGCTGTTGGTCCAGCATGCGGGCGATCTGGTCGATCGGCGCCGCGTTGCCCGGAAAGGCTTCGAGCAGCGCGTGCCGGGTGTCGTCGTCGAGAGCCGGAGCCGCCGCCGGCCCGGCCGCGGCGGCAGGTGTGTGCGGGAAGTCCGGGATCGGCTGGTCCGGGAACTCCATCGATGGCCAGATCACGCCCACGTACCCGATGCGGGCCTTCGGCGCGAGCTTCGGAATCGGTGCGAAGAAGCGGCTGTAGAGCTGCGTCGCACCGGCACGCCGACTGTTCCACCCGTGCGAGAACACGATCAGGTCGCAGACCCCGCGCTGCCGCACTTCGCGCAGCAGACGATCGCATTCCACCTGGTCGACGTCCCCGTCGGCGTCGAAGGTCAACTCCCAGTACGGGCTCACACTCATCGCCGGATCCGCCATGACCGGCCTCCTCGTCCCCCGGAGCGGTTCAATGTGGGCGCATCGTCCCGCCACCGGTGAAGATTGGCCATACGTCGCGAGTCACTTGTAGAGGAGGTATTCAGTTCGAATCCTCCGGAACACCCTCAACTCCTCCTGCCACCCCGCCACCACCTCGTCGGTGTCCGCGCCCGCGTCGATCGCCGTACGCACCCGCGCCGACCCGGTGAGGTTGTCGATCCAGTGGTCCGAGCGCCAACCGAAGCCGCTCCAGACCTTCTTGGCCGTCACCAGGAGCGCGATCCCGGTGCGTACGGGGTCGAACGCGGCCCGGTCGTGCACATGGATCTGCACTCCGCCGACCGTCTTCCCCTGGAACTTGGAGAAGGTGGGCGAGAAGTACGCCTCCCTGAAGTGCACGCCGGGCAGCCCGAGTCGACCGACCGCCGCCGCCCAGCGGCCGTCGATGCCCTCCGCGCCGAGCAGTTCGAAGGGACGAGTGGTGCCGCGTCCCTCGGACAGGTTCGTCCCCTCGAAGAGGCACGTCCCCGAGTACACGAGGGCGGTGTCCGGCGTCGGCATGTTGGGGCTCGGCGGCACCCACGGCAGCGACCAGGCGTCGTAGAACTCGGACCGCTTCCAACCCGTCATCAGTACGGTCTCCAGCGGCACGGGCGTCCTGAGGAACTCCCCGTTGAACATCCGGGCCAGTTCCGCCACCGTCATCCCGTGCGCCTGCGCGATCGGCTGCCGGCCGACGAAGGTCGCGAACTCCCGGTGCAGGACCGGGCCCTGGGCGGTGCGGCCGGTCACCGGGTTCGGGCGGTCGAGCACGACGAAGCGCTTGCCGGCGAGCCGGGCCGCCTCCATGCAGTCGTACAGGGTCCAGATGTACGTGTAGAAGCGGGCGCCCACGTCCTGGATGTCGAAGACGACGGTGTCGACGCCGGAGGCCTCGAAGATGTCGGCGAGTGGCTGACCGCTCTTCAAGTACGTGTCGTAGACCGGGAGTTCGGTGGCCGGGTCGGTGTGGCGGCCCTCGGAGCCGCCCGCTTGTGCGGTGCCCCGGAAGCCGTGTTCGGGGCCGAAGACCGCGGTGAGGTTCACGTGGGGGCTGGCGTGCATGACGTCGACGATGTGGTGGGCGTCACTGGTGATGCCGGTGGGGTTGGTGACGATTCCGATGCGTCGGCCGTTCAGCTGGGTGTAGTCGTGTGCGGCGAGTTGTTCGAAGCCGGTTCGCAGAGTGCCGGGTTTGCCGCGTTCGGGGAGTGTGGGAGTGAGGGTTGCCGCCGGGGTCGCTGCCAGGAGGGTTCTTCTGGTGAGGGGCATGTCGGCACGGTATGGGCTGCCGCAGGCTGTGGGCCGGACGCGGGTCCGTTGTGGTTGCTCGCGCAGTTCCGCGCGCCCCCAAAGGCGAAAGCATCTGCCCTTCCGGTGTTACATACCGACCGGTTAGTCTGGCCATGAAGTGGGGCCGCAGTCAAAGGAGACCGATGGTGGAAGCCGTTCAGGGTGCCGGGGTTGTCGTCACGGGGGCGGGGGGTGGCATCGGGGCCGCGCTCGCGCGGCGGTTCGCTGCCGAAGGGGCCCGGGTCGTCGTCAACGATCTGGACGGTGACCGCGTGAAAGCCGTTGCCGACGAGATCGGCGGGATCGCCGTGCCGGGGGATGCCTCGGCCGTTGTCGGTGAGGCCCGGGACGCTCTCGGTGGGACCGTCGACATCTACTGCGCGAACGCCGGCGTCGGCTCCGGCGGTTCCGAAGCCGCCGGTGAGGCGGTGTGGGCCCAGGCCTGGGACGTCAATGTGATGGCTCATGTGCGGGCCGCGGAGGCGCTGATTCCGGGATGGCTGGAGCGGGGCGGCGGGCGGTTCGTGTCCACCGTGTCGGCGGCCGGGCTGCTCACCATGATCGGGGCCGCGCCCTACAGCGTCACCAAGCACGGCGCCTACGCCTTCGCCGAGTGGCTGTCGCTGACCTACCGGCACCGGGGGATCAAGGTCCACGCCATCTGTCCCCAGGGCGTCCGCACCGACATGCTTGCCGCCAGCGGCAGCGCGGGCGACCTGGTCCTGCAGCCGACCGCCATCGAGCCCGACGCCGTCGCGGACGCCCTGATGAAGGGGATCGAGGAGGAGCGCTTCCTGATCCTGCCGCACCCCGAGGTCGCCGGATTCTACCAGGCCAGGGCCGCCGAACCGGACCGCTGGCTGACCACCATGAACCATATCCAGCAGAAGTGGGAGGCCGGAGAGTGACCGACTCCCGCTATGCCGCCCGGCCCTGGCTCGGCCTGCTCAACGAGGCCCAGCGTGGGCCCATCAGCCCCGACGACTCGCTGGTGCACGCCCTGCGACGGGTCGTCGCCGAGACGCCCGACCGCACCTTCCTCACCTACTTCGACGGCCGGCTCGGCTATCGCGAGGTCGACGAGCTCAGTGACTCCGTCGCCGGGTATCTGGCCGCGGGGGGACTGGAACACGGCGACCGGGTCGCGATCCTGCTGCAGAACTCGCCGCACTTCGTGCTCGCGCTGCTCGGCGCCTGGAAGGCGGGCGCGATCGTCGTGCCCGTCAACCCGATGTACAAGTCGGGCGAGGTGACCCACGTCCTGCGCGACGGCGAGGTGGCCGCGCTCATCTGCTCGGACCGCGCGTGGGATTCGTATCTGCGCGACACCGCGGCCGATTCGCCGGTGCGGATCGTGCTCACCGCGTGCGAGCTGGACTTCCAGACCCGCGACGACGCTCGCGTGCTCACCTTCGAGCGGCTTCCGCAGGCCGAGGACACGGCGGATCTGGTGGCCGTCGCCAAGGAGGGCCGCAAGGCGCCCGGAGTGCCCGCCCCGGCGCCCTCCGACATCGCGCTGATCAGCTACACCTCGGGGACGAGCGGTGCCCCGAAGGGCGCCACCAACACCCACGGCAACATCCTCTACAACGCCGAGCGACAGCGCACCGGACTCGGACTGCCGGACCCGCCCGTGTATTTCGCGATGGCGCCGCTGTTCCACATCACCGGAATGGTGTGCCAACTCGGTGCCTCGCTCGTCAGCGGGGGCTCGCTGGTGCTGGTGTACCGCTTCGAGGGCGGGGTCGTGCTCGACGCGTTCGCCGAGCACAGGCCGCACTACACGGTCGGCCCGTCCACCGCC
The DNA here is from genome assembly GCF_040655035.1 of Streptomyces sp. NPDC050549. Taxonomy (NCBI): domain Bacteria; kingdom Bacillati; phylum Actinomycetota; class Actinomycetes; order Kitasatosporales; family Streptomycetaceae; genus Streptomyces; species Streptomyces sp. NPDC050549. Next base: position 301,706 of record NZ_JBFAJD010000003.1, on the reverse strand, counting down.
TTCATGGCGCTCGCGGCGCGCCCGGACGTCACCCCGGACCACTTCGCGTCCTTCCGGACCATCTCTTCCGGCGGCGCCCCGGTGCCGCCCGCCCTGGTCGAGAAGTTCCGGGCCGGCTTCGGGCCGTACATCCGCAACGGCTACGGCCTCACCGAGTGCACCGCGCCCTGCGCCTCCGTGCCGCCCCAGCTGGAGGCGCCCGTCGACCCGGCGTCCGGGACGCTGGCCGTGGGCCTGCCCGGGCCCGACACCGTCGTACGGATCGTCGACGACCAGGGCGAGGAGGTGCCCTTCGGCCAGCAGGGCGAGATCGTGGTGCGCGGGCCGCAGGTCGTGCCCGGGTACTGGCGGCGCCCCGAGGCCACGGCCGAGACCTTCCCGGACGGTGAACTGCGCACCGGGGACATCGGGTTCATGGACCCGGAGGGCTGGCTGTACGTCGTCGACCGCAAAAAGGACATGATCAACGCGTCCGGCTTCAAGGTGTGGCCGCGCGAGGTCGAGGACGTGCTGTACACCCACCCGGCGGTGCGCGAGGCGGCCGTCGTCGGGGTGCCGGACGGATACCGGGGCGAGACCGTGAAGGCGTACATCAGTCTCCGTCCGGGCGCCGAAACCGACCCCGATGAATTCGCCGTGTACTGCAAGGAGAGACTGGCCGCCTACAAATACCCGCGCCAGGTGGAGATCCTGCCCGAGCTGCCGAAGACGGCAAGTGGGAAGATCCTCCGGCGGGAACTGCGTTCCCGGTCGCACGACAGCGAGTGAACACCCAGGAAAGGCAGGTGGCGGCAGTGCCCAGGACGACCGACGGAGACGGGGCTCCCGTCCCGCAGCGGCTTCTGGCCGCCGCCACCCGGCTCTTCGCCGAGCAGGGCTACGACCGCACCTCGGTGCAGGAGATCGTCGAGGCCGCAGGGGTCACCAAGGGGGCGCTCTACCACTACTTCGGCTCCAAGGACGACCTCCTGCACGAGGTGTACGCGCGCGTGCTGCGCCTCCAGCAGGAGCGCCTCGAGGTGTTCGCGGGCGCCGACGAGCCGGTGGAGAAGCGGCTGCGGGCGGCGGCGGCCGACGTCGTGGTGACGACCATCGACAACCTCGACGACGCGTCGATCTTCTTCCGGTCCATGCACCATCTGAGCCCGGAGAAGAACAAACAGGTGCGCGCCGAGCGCCGCCGCTACCACGAGCGCTTCCGCGCACTGGTCGAGGAGGGCCAGCGCGAGGGCGTCTTCTCCACGGCGACCCCGGCGGACCTCGTCGTGGACTACCACTTCGGCTCGGTCCACCACCTGTCGACCTGGTACCGCCCCGGCGGCCCGCTCAGCCCCCAGGAAGTCGCCGACCACCTGGCGGATCTGCTGCTGCGGGCGCTGCGGCCGTAGGCCTACGACTCGGGGGACGGACCCAGCCCCGCCTCCCGGGCCCACGCCGCCGCCTCCGCGCGGTCCGAGACGCCCAGTTTGGCGAGGACCGCCGACATGTGGTTGCTGACCGTCTTGGGGGACAGGCCCAGCCGGGTGGCCACCGTCGAGTTGGGCTGGCCGTCGGCGATCAGGGCGAGTACGTCCCGTTCGCGCGGGGTGAGCGTCGGGCACGGGTCGGGTCGGGTCGGTCGGGCGGTCTGCTGAGCTGTCCGAGTACACGCCGGGCGACACCGGGGCCGAAGATGGCCTCACCGGCGGCCACCGCCCGGATCGCCCGGACGATCTCGTCCTGGCCCGCGCCCTTGAGGACATAGCCCAGGGCGCCCGCCCGCATCGCCGCGAACACCGAGTCGTCCTCCTCGACCATGGTGAGCATCAGCACGGCCACCCGGGGAGCCACCCGGCCGATCTCCCGGGTCGCCTCGATGCCGTTGAGGTCGGGCATCCGGATGTCCATCACCACCACGTGCGGACGCAGGGTAACCGCCGCCCGTACCGCCTCCCGCCCGCTCGCGGCGACCCCGACGACCCGCACACGCGGGCTCCCGTCCCGCACGGACTCCAGCAGCGCGGCCAGCCCGGTACGGACCACGGGATGATCGTCGGCGAGTACGACCCGCAGCGCGTCGGCGTCCTCCTCGTCGCCAGGTGCTCGTCCCGTCACAGCGCCCCTCCCAGCGCCGGCGTCGCCGGGTGCTCGTTCTGGCACGGCGCCCTTCGCAGCGTCGGCGTCGCCGGGTGCTCGTTCTGGCACGGCGCCCTTCGCAGCGTCGGCGTCGCCAGGTGCTCGTCCCGTCACGGCGCCCCTCCCAGCGGCAGCGTCGCCACCACCCGCCCCTGCCCCGCCACGCACCGGCCGCCCAGCTCCGCCGCGCGCTCCTGCATCGACGTGATGCCCACGCCCGGTGTCCACGCGGTCTCCTCGGCCACCGGCGAACCGTCGTCGCACACCTCCAGCCGCAGCCCGTCGCCGATCTCGATGCGCAGGTCGACGCGGGAGGCGCGGGCGTGCCGGGCCGCGTTGGTCAGCGCCTCGATCGCGATGCGGTACGCGGCCACCTCCACGGCGGCGGGCAGCGCCGGCAGCCGCTCGGGCGCCTGGACCCGCACCTGGAGCGGGATGCCGTCCGCCCGCCAGGACAGCCGTACCGCACGTTCCCGCAGCGCGCCCAGCAGCCCCAACTGGTCGAGATCCGGGGGCCGTAGCCCGTCCACGAGTCGGCGCACCTCCGCGACCGCGCCCCCGACCTCGGACCGCAGGTCGGCCAGCAGCACGGCCGCCCGCTCCGGATCGAAGGCCAGCAGATTGCGGACGGCGTCCGCCTGGAAGGCCGCCCCGGCGAGGGTCGGTCCGAGCCCGTCGTGCAGATCGCGGCGGATCCGGCGCCGCTCCTCCTCGCGAGCGGCCACGATCCGCTCCCGGGAGTGCTGCAACTGCCTTGTGAGGTCGGTGGCGTGCAGCGCGGCGGCCAGCGGTACGGCGAGCAGTTCGAGTACGGCCAGGTCGGCAGGCGTGGGCTGCTGTTCGCCGGGGCGCAGCCCGATCACCAGCGCGCCGACGGTCCGGCCGTCGTAGTCGAGCGGTATGGCGTGGATCAGTTCGCCTGGTTCGCCCCAACTCCCGTCCGTCACGCCCGACTTCGACTCCACGCAGACGTACGGCAGCCGCAGCGCCTCGCCGACCGCCTCCGGGACCGCGTCGACCCCGGTGCCGGCCAGCCGTTCGCCGATGCGGGAGACCGCGCGCACCGGGTCGTGCCGGTCGCTGTACAGGGCGTGGTCGACCATGCGCTGGAGGAGGCGGCGGGCGGGTGCGAAGGCGAGGGCCAGGGTGACGGTGATCAACGCCGGGCCGAGGAGGGCGGGGTCGGGGTTGAGGAGGGCCTGCACGGAGGTGACGAGGCCGACGTAGGTGACGATCACGCCGACCGTGAGGGTGCCGTAGAGGAGGCTGCGGGAGACGACGAGGCGGATGTCGAGGAGCTCCTCGCGGACCACGGCGATCATGATGGCGGTCGGCAGGAAGAGCGTGCAGCACGAGGTGTAGACGGCCGGGAAGCCGAGGATCTGCAGGGCCACACTCAGCGCCAGCGGGAGCATTCCCGCGATCAGCCACAGCAGTCGGCGGCGGTCCTGCTCCCCGCCGCGCCGGTAGCGCACGGCCATGACGGCGAACACGGCGGCCAGTACCAGGCAGGCCTTGGCCGTCTCGACGTCCCGCAGGACGGGCATCCAGCTGTCCGGCACCGGGAGGTAGGAGGGCTGGGCTGGCGTACCGCGGAACAGGCCCCAGTCGTCCCGCGCCCAGATCGCGAAGTCCAGTGGGGAGGAAAGGAGTTGGGCGGCCAGGGCCCAGCGCCAGCGGCGGTCGGGCAGCCGGCCGTCGGGGAACAGGAAGAACACGAGCACGAACGCCGTGGAGCTGCCGAGGATCCAGGTGTGGCGGCCGACGGTCGTGACCGCGTGCAGCAGCTCCGGCGACCAGCCCAACCGCAGTCCCTGGACGGCCAGTCCGATCGACATGCCGGTGAACGCGTGGCCCAGCCCGTAGGCGATCAGCAGCCATCCGATGGGATTGCGCGGCCGGTGCAGCGCGATCACCGCGCCGCAGACCGGATAGGCGAGGCCGACCGCGAGGTCGACGACCATGTCGAAGTGGACCAGGTCCGCGACGGGGACACCGGCCAGCGCCAACGCGACCGCCCCGACGGCCACTTGGAGTGCCGCCAGCCCCAACAGCGCGTACACGGCGGCCGTGTGGGGCCGGGTGCGCCCGTCGCGGTCGTCCATGCGTCCCATCGTGGGGGCGCGGCGCCCGGGTGTCATGGGAACGCTTCCCGGACCACCCGGGAGAGGTCCCCGGCCTTGCCCGGGGGCTTCCCCTCAACTCCTGGCCCCCGTCGCCGTGATGCTCGTAGCAGCGGAACGGCGGGCGCACCGCCGGACCGGACGACAGGAACCAACGGGGGAAACACCATGTTGTCAACGAAGCGGCGCCTGACCGGCGTCGTCCTGGGCTCCCTGCTCGCTCTCGGCGGCACGGCGGCGGTCCCGGCCGCCGCGCAGACACCGGCGCGGACCGGGTGCGGTATCGCGGTGAACGAGCCCCACATCTATCAGCGTTGGAGCGCGCTCGGCGGAGCCGGAGGCTGGCTGGGCTGCCCGACCGGCTACACCAAGGACGTGTACCTGAACAACGTGTACGCCGGAAAGCGTCAGTACTTCACGTACGGCACCGCCACCTGGTCCTGGCGACAGGGCTCGAACATGGTCGTCGCCGCGTGGGAGTACAACGGCTACGCCTACTTCAACTGGGGCATGACGGCCCCGGAGCACCACTACGACTCGTTCCTGGTCCGCTGGACGAGCGCCTCCGACCCCGGGGGCACCCAGCGGGAGTTCGCCGGGAGCACGTCCGGCCGGATCCGGGTCCTGGAGCGGAACACCGGCGCCTACGTCTTCACCGTCGAGGGCTGCGACATCGGCACCTTCGGCCACACCTGCCGCCAGGGCTGGACGCTGAAGGCGAGCACGCCCAACTGACCATCACCTCGGGGGAAAAGGGCTGGAGGGGGTACCGATACCCCTTCCAGCCCTTCGCTGTGCTACAGGTACTTCTTCAACTCCCGGCGCGCCAACGACCGTTGGTGCACCTCGTCCGGGCCGTCGGCCAGCATGAGAGTGCGGGCGCTCGCGTACAGCTCGGCCAGCGGGAAGTCCTGGCTGACACCGCCCGCGCCGTGCAGCTGGATCGCCTTGTCGAGGATGCCGACGACCGTCCGCGGGGTGGCGATCTTGATGGCCTGGATCTCCGCGTGGGCACCCTTGTTGCCGACGGTGTCCATCATCCAGGCCGTCTTCAGGACCAGCAGCCGCAGTTGCTCGACGGCGACCCGGGCGTCCGCGATCCAGTTGTGGACGACACCCTGTTGGGCCAGCGCCTTGCCGAACGCGACGCGGGAGACGGCCCGTTGGCACATCAGCTCGATCGCCCGCTCGGCCATGCCGATCAGCCGCATGCAGTGGTGGATACGGCCCGGGCCGAGCCGTGCCTGGGCGATGGCGAAGCCGCCGCCCTCTTCGCCGATCAGGTTCGTCACCGGCACGCGCGCGTGGTCGAAGACGACCTCGGCGTGGCCGCCGTGCGAGTGGTCCTCGTAGCCGAAGACCTGCATCGCGCGCTTGACGGTCACGCCCGGGGTGTCGCGCGGGACGAGGACCATGGACTGCTGGCGGCGGAGGTCGGCGCCGTCCGGGTCCGTCTTGCCCATCACGATGAATATCTTGCAGTCCGGGTTCATCGCCCCGGAGATGTACCACTTGCGGCCGGTGATGACGTAGTCGTCGACGTCCCGCTCGATCAGCGTGGTGATGTTCGTGGCGTCCGAGGAGGCCACCTCCGGCTCGGTCATCGCGAACGCCGAGCGGATCTCACCGGCCAGCAGCGGCTCCAGCCACTGCTTTTTCTGCTGCTCGTCGCCGAACTGGTGGAGCACCTCCATGTTGCCGGTGTCCGGCGCCGCGCAATTCAGCGCGGTGGGCGCCAAGTGCGGGGAACGGCCGGTGATTTCGGCCAACGGTGCGTACTGGAGGTTGGTGAGCCCGCCGCCGTACTCGGCGTCCGGGAGGAAGAGGTTCCACAGACCCTGCCTGCGGGCCTCCGCCTTCAACTCCCTTACTACGGCGGGGGTGTCCCAGGGGGAGGCGAGCTGAGCGCGCTGCTCCTCGGCGACCGGCTCGGCCGGGTAGACGTACTCGTCCATGAAGGCCAGGAGCTTGGCGCGCAGTTCCTCGGTGCGTGCGTCGTACGCGAAGTCCATGGTGGATCAGCCTTCCTGAAGGGTGGTCAGGCCGTGCTCGATGAAGACGGGAACCAGTTCGCCGATGCGGTCGAAGCCGCGGCCGACGGTCTGGCCGAGGGTGTAGCGGTAGTGGATGCCCTCCAGGATCACGGCGAGCTTGAACCACGCGAACGCCGTGTACCAGGCGACCGACGACACATCGCGCCCCGAGCGCGCGGCGTACCGCTCGATCAGCTCGGCCGGTACCGGGTGCCCGGGGGCCGAAGCGGTCGTGGAAATGGGGGAGTTGGGCAGTTCCAGCGGGATGCTGTACATCACCAGCAGACCCAGGTCGGTGAGCGGGTCGCCGAGCGTGGACATCTCCCAGTCGAGGATCGCCTTGATCTTGTCGTCCTCGCCGATGAGGACGTTGTCCAGGCGGTAGTCGCCGTGTACGACCGTGGGGGCGGGGGAGTCGGGGAGGCGGCGGCCCAGGGCCGCGTGCAGTTCCTCGACCCCGGCCAGCTCGCGGTTGCGGGAGGCGGCCAACTGCTTGCCCCAGCGGCGCAGTTGGCGGTCCAGGAAGCCCTCGGGGCGGCCGAAGTCCGCGAGGCCCACCTCGACGGGGTTCACCGCGTGCAACTCGACCAGTGTGTCGACCAGTTCGAGTACCGCGCCCCGGGTGCGCTCCGGGCCGAGCGGCGCGAGGTCGCCGGCGGTGCGGTACGGGGTGCCCTCGACGAACTCCATGACGTAGAACGGCGCCCCGAGCACCTCGTCGTCCTCGCAGAGGAGGACGGGGTTCGGCACCGGTACGTTCGTCGGGTGCAGGGCGCTGATCACCCGGTGCTCGCGCTTCATGTCGTGCGCGGTGGCCAGGACGTGGCCGAGCGGGGGGCGTCGTACGACCCACTTCGCGGAGTCGTCGGTGACCGCGTAGGTGAGGTTCGACCGTCCGCCCTCGATCAGCCGGCCGGACAAGGGGCCGGTCACCAGACCGGGCCGCTCGCGGTCGAGCAGACCGCGCAGCCGGTCGAGATCGAGTCCGGGCGGGTGGTCGGGGCTCATACATCACTCCTACGAACGGACGAACAGGTCTCGCACCATCATGCCGACCGGTCGGTATGTCGTCCAGTGGGGGAACGAAAGGTGATCGGGGCCACGATAGGCCGACAGCTCCCCGCGCGGGACGGCGGGGAGCTGTGGGGAGGTGCGTTCAGGCCGTTCGGGCTCAGTGGTCGTCCCAGTGGCCGTCGTGCAGGGCGTGGCGGTGGCCGTCGTGGACGTAGTCGACGTGGTCGCCGTGCAGCACGCTCTCGTGGCCGCAGTCCTGGCCGTGCTGGTGCGCGTGCTCCTGGTGGGCGACATGGCCCCCCGGCTCGCACTCGTCCCAGTGGCCGCCGTGCTCGCGGTGCAGATGCCCGTCGTGCGCGTAGTCGACGTGGTCGCCGTGCGGGACCGGGGCGTGGCCGCAGTCCGGGCCGTGGGTGTGGGTGTGCGCGGAGTGCTCCAGGTGCAGGGTGGTCATGGTGCTCACCTTCGGAAGTGCGGGCGATGACGTCGCACAGGCTGCCACGGGAATCGCCCATATCGGGTGATCCGGGTGCGTGGCGCCGCGGGTGGCGGGTGGGGTCGTGGCGGTACGGCGAGCCCGCCGCGGGTTGCGCCCCTCTGTCAGTTGCCGCAGTGGGCGGCGTGGGAACCGGCTGAGCGGCGGGCTGAGCCGTACCGCCACGACCCGCTCACGTGCGTCGGCGGATGCGGGTGAGCGGTCCATCCCGGGCCTCGGCCGTACGGCTCCGACCCCATTCCTCAGTCAGTACACGAGCACCGCCGCGCATACCGCCACGGCCACCGTGCACAGCACCGCCGCTGTGGCGTGGCGGGGGGCCAGGGGCGGGGGTGTGCCGCCGGCTGTGAGGGTGGTGATGCGGTGGTGGGCCACGGCCAGGAAGCCGAGCCAGAGTGCGCAGCACAGGGCGCAGACGATGACCCCTTCCGCATCGACTCCGCCGTGCAGTGCCGCCTTTACGGCGAGGACCGCGGCGACCGTGCTCGACAGGGTCGTGCGGCGCCAGGCCAGGCGGGTGCGTTCGGGCTGCAGGCCGGGGTCGCGGTCCGGGGCCGGGGGTCTGGTCACCCTTCCCATCCGGCGAGTACGACGACGACCATCGCCACGGCCACGATCGCCACGGCGATGCTCAGGAGTGCGGGGAAGCGTGACACCGGCAGGTCCTCGCCGCGGCGCATCGCCCGCTCGCAGCGCACCCAGTGGTTGACCGCGCGCAGTGAGCACAGGACGCCCGCCGCGAGCAGCGCGAGGGCCAGGCCGACGCGCCAGGCCCAGCGCAGGTCCGGCAGGAACTGGTCGACCGCGAAGCCGCCGCCGATCAGCGCGAGCGCGGTGCGCAGCCAGGCCAGGAAGGTGCGCTCGTTGGCCAGCGAGAAGCGGTAGTCGGGGGTGTCGCCCTCCTCGCCGATCTCCTGGGGCGCGAACCACAGCCGGACGTTCCGTGCAAAATCGATCACGGAAAGGACCCTATCCGGCCGGTTCTTCGCGGTGCGCCTTGAGTCGTTCGTAGGCCGCCAGGCCGTCCGGTACCCATTCCCACTCGTCCAGCCGCCGCACGATCTCTCCCTCCTCCAGGAAGGCGTGCCATTCGACCTCCTCCACCTGGGGGCTGACCGGCAGCTCGCAGCGCACCTCGTACACCGCCGACCACCAGGTCTGGCCGGCGCCGTCGTCGTACAGGAACTTGAAGAGGAAGCCGGGTTGCGGGAGGCCGGTGACGCCGAGTTCCTCTTCTGCCTCGCGCAGGGCCGCTTCGTCGTAGGACTCGCCCGCGCCGACCACTCCGCCGACGAACATGTCGTAGAGGGAGGGGAAGACGAGTTTGGTGGGGGTGCGGCGGTGGACGAAGACGCGGCCCTGGGCGTCGCGGGTCTGGACGAAGACCGCGCGGTGGCGCAGGCCCCGGGCGTAGGCCTCGCCGCGTGGGGACTGGCCGATGACCTGGTCGTGTTCGTCGACGATGTCCAGGATTTCGTCTGCTGCGCTCATGGCCCCATCCAAACAGGGGAGGGGCGGTCAGCGGGGCTGGAGGTCCAGGGCCGGCCGCGGTTTCGTCGTGCCGCGCGGCATCGCGGGGTGCATGCCGAGCAGCAGGATGCCTACGACGATCCCGGCGAGGCCCACCGCCTCCCAGGCCAGCGCGCCGGTGTCGGTGCGCAGCCGGTCGCCCAGGAAGCCCACCCCGCAGATGATCCCGGCCAGCGGCTGGGCCGCGGTGAGGGCGGGGAGGGACATGCGCAGGGGGGCGGTCTCGAACGCGCTCTGCACGAGCACCAGGCCCGTCACGCCGAGCGCCAGCACTCCGTACGGCTGCCAGCCGGTGACGAGTTCGGTGAGGCCGCCCTCGGTGAAGCGCTGGCCGCTGACCCGGGTCAGCGCGTCCTGCACGCCGTAGAGGAGGCCGGCGGCCAGGGCCAGGAGGACCGGGCCCGCGCTCAGGCGGGAGCGTTTGGCGTAGGTCGTGAGGAGGAGGGCGAGGCCCACCATCGCGCCGATGATCAGCCAGTGGCGGAAGGGGTCGGTGACCGCCGTTCCGCTGCGCGGTTCGCCCGCGACGATGAATGCCGTGACACCGCCGGCCAGGAGCGCGAGGCCCGCCCAGCCCTGGCGGCCGAGGGACTGTCTGGTCTGCTTGCGGGAGAGGGCGAGTGCGAAGAGGAGGTTCGTGGCGAGGAGCGGTTCCACGAGGGAGACCTCGCCCTGGGACAGGGCTATCGCGCCCAGCACCATGCCCGTGACCATCAGGGCGATACCGCCGAGCCAGCGCGGCACCCGCATCAGGTCGAGGAGCAGCCGCGGGGAGAGGAAGTCGCTCAGAGGTGCCTGCTGGGCCGCGTTCTGCTGGAGCACGAACCCGAAGCCGAGGCAACAGGCGGCACTCACGGAGAGCATCAGAACCAGAACCGACACGCTGCGTACCTCGATCGTTGGGCCGGGCTACGGGGGGCGTTTGGGCGACTGTAGCGCCCCAGGGCCCGGCGTGCCCCTGGGAGTACCCGGAAGCGGACCCGTGCTTCCATGGTCCGCCGCCGCGCGCCCGAGCGCCATGGCGTACGACACATCGGTTACCCGCGAACGCTTGGCAGCGTACCGTCCCGGGTAGGGGTTGTGGCCACAAGTGCCTTTTGCGTGAAGGCAGTTGACAGGAGTAACAGCCGTACGGCACTTGACGTGAAGTGTTGGCTGGGGGTTTGCTGTGCGTGATCGGCCGATGGCACGCCGATGTCCCGCAGCGTCGCGTGAGGATCGTGAGGAATACCCGGGTGTCACCACCCCCGCCACCCCTCGGACGCCGCCACAAACGTGCGGCCCAGGCATTCGACGCCGCCCTCGACGACGGAGAACTCGTCGCCGCGCGCGCCGCGTTGGCCCAGGGCCGCTGGCAGGTGGTGCGTGGCCTGCTCGCCCAGACGGGCGACGAGTGGGATCTGCGCGCCCATCGGGTCACGGTCCTCGCCCTGGAGTCCTACACCGCCGCCTGGGCCCGTGACTGGCTGCTCGCCGAACCCGATTCCGGCGACGCCTCCGTGCTGCTCGCCGTCGCCCTGGTCCAGCGCGTACTGGCCGGCAAGGAGAAGCCCGTCAAGGCCCGCGACGCCTGTCGTACGGCGGCGGCCCGGGTGCCCGCCGATCCGACTCCCTGGCTCGGAATGCTCCTCCTGGAGCACAGCCTCGGCACCGACGAGGGCGTCGTCCAGCTTTTCGACGAGGTCCGCCACCGGCACGCCGACCACCACCACGCCCACCACCTGATGGTCGCCAGGCTGGCCGAGCGCCGGGCCACCGCCGGCCTCGACCCGTTGCACGAGGTCTACGACTTCGCCTACTGGGCCGCCGAACAGGCCCCCGCCGACTCCCCGCTCGCCATCCTGCCGGTCGTCGCGCACGCCGAGCGCTACCGCGTGCTGGCCGCCGCAGGCCTGGAACCCGCCGACCCGGCCGCCTCCGGGCACTGGTCCGGACGCCGGGCCCGGCAGGTGATGAAGGCCGCCTTCGACTGGTGGCTGGAGTGGGAGCACGAGGGCCATCCGCGCCGCCTGGTCGACCTCAACTTCCTCGCCCACGCCAAGTATTGCGAGGGCCGCAGCGCCGAGGCCGCCGCCCTGTTCCACCGCATCGGGGACCACCAGACCCCGGCCCCCTGGTCCTACCCGGACCGCGACCCGCTCACCGCTTTCCGTACCGCGCGCGACCACGCGCTCGGTACGACGTAACGCACCCGTACCGACGTATTCGTATCAACGCACTCGTACCAAGGCCTTCGTACCAACGCCTCCGTAGCGACCCCGAAAGGACGTTCCCGCCATGACGACGGGCAGTTCCAGCACGAGCAGCGCCACCGCGGACGGCGGCGGCATCAGCACGTTCAGAGGGCAGGAGCGCGCCCTGCGCGCCGACCGGCTCGGCACCGGGGGCCTGCTGCTCTCCGTGCTCGCGGCGACCGCGCCCCTCATGGTGGTCGCGGGTGTCATGCCCACCACATTTGCGGTGATGGGCATCGAAGGGCAGCCGCTGCTCTTCGTCCTCCTCGGCGTCGTCCTGGTCCTCTTCAGCGTCGGCTACGCCGAGATGAGCCGCCACGTCCACAATGCGGGCGCCTTCTACGCGTACATATCCCGCGGCCTCGGCGGCACCGCCGGCGCGAGCGCGGCCCTGGTGGCGCTCGTCGCCTACAACGCCCTCCAGGTCGGCATCTACGGCATCTTCGGCTTCGAGGTCTCCGGACTGTTCTCCACCTACGCCCACCTCCAAGTGGCCTGGTGGATACCGGCGTTGGTGGCCGTGGCCGTCGTCGGGGGGCTCGGCTGGCTGAAGATCGACGTCAACGCGCGCGTGCTCGGCGTCCTGCTGATCGTCGAGGTCGCGCTCGTCGTCATCTTCGACATCGCGGCCGTCGCCGACCCCGCCAAGGAAGGCCTGTCGCTGCACGCCTTCAACCCCGACACCCTCAGCGGCGCCGGCGTCGGCACCGCGCTGTGCTTCTGCATCGCCGCCTTCCTCGGCTTCGAACAGGCCCCGGTGTACGCCGAGGAGACCAGCCGCCCGCACATCCTGGTGCCGCGCGTGATGTTCCTCGCGGTCGGCGGCGTCGCCGTGTTCTTCGCGCTCAGCTGCTGGGCGCTCACCGTCGCGACCGGGCCCTCCCAGGTCGTCGGCGTCTCCCAGAAGCAGAGCGCGGGCCTGCTCTTCTACCTCACCGAGTCCCGGCTCGGCGGCACCTTCACCGACGTGCTCCACGTCCTGTTCGTCACCGGCATGTTCGCGGCGATGCTCAGCTTCCACAACGTCGTCGCCCGCTACGCCTTCGCCATGGGCCGCGAGGGCCTGCTGCCGTCCGCCTTCGGCCGTACGACGGGATCCAGCGGCGCCCCCGGCACCGGCTCGCTGCTGCAGACCGCCGTGTCCGCCGTGATCGTGATCGTCTTCGCGGTCGCCGACGACAAGCCCACCGGCGATCCCACCGAGCCGGTCCTGCACCTGTTCACCTGGTTCGGCAACATCGGCGCCCTCGGCGTGATCCTGCTGATGGCCGCCGCCTCCCTCTCGGTGATCGTCTTCTTCGCCCGCCGCGGCTCCGCCGGCGCCCAGGCCTGGCGGCTGGTCACCTCCGCGCTCTCCGGCATCGCGCTCGTCGTCATCGCCGTCTACACCGTCAAGGACTTCGACGTCCTGGTCGGCGCGGGCCCCGGCTCGTCCCTGAGCTGGATCCTGCCCGGCATCGTCGGTCTCGCCCTGCTCGTCGGCCTGGCCCAGGGCCTGTTCCTGCGCTCCCGCAACCCCGAGGCGCACGCCCGCATCGGGCTCGGCAACGAGGCGTTCCAGCTGGACAAGGCGGCGACGGAGGCACCGTAGGAACCTGTGGGCGAGCTGTCGTTGCTGAGAAGCACGTAAGAAGTGGTTACGGAAGTCTGACGAGCATCCGCGATCCCTGGCCGCGCCGGGGTCGCGGGTGTTCGAATGAACGCGTGAACCCTGAACCGACCGAGTCGCCCGAGGAGGAGCAGGAAGCGCAGGGCCGGCCCATCGGCCGCCGTGTCCTCCTCGGCACCCTCGGACTGGGCGCCCTCGGCGTCGTGTCCGCGCCCGTCCTGCAGAAGGGCATGGACGGGTTCCTGGGCGCCGTCTCCGGCAAGGACCCCACCGGGCTGACCGGACTCCTCCCGAACGGCGGCGGCTTCCGCTACTACTCCGTCACCGCGTCCGTGCCGAACAGGGACGCCGAGAACTACCGGCTGACCGTCGACGGACTGGTCGACAAGCCGGCCACCTACACCCTGGCCGACCTGCGCGCGATGCCGCAGACCCGGCTGGTCAAGGACGTCCAGTGCGTCACCGGCTGGCGCGTCCCCGGGACCCCCTTCGAGGGCGTGAGACTGTCCCGGCTGCTGGACGTCGCGGGAGTGCGCGCCAAGGCCGGGGCGGTCCGCTTCACCTGCTTCGACGGCGCCTACACGGAGAGCCTCACCCTCGACCAGGCCCGCCGCTCCGACATCCTGGTCGCGCTGCGCATGCAGGACAAGCCCCTGGGCCACGACCACGGCGGCCCGGTCCGCCTCTACGTCGCCCCCATGTACTTCTACAAGTCCGCGAAGTGGCTCTCCGGCATCACGGTCACCGAGCACGTGAAGCCCGGCTACTGGGAGGACCGGGGCTACGACGTCGACGCCTGGGTCGGCAAGTCGAACGGACGCGGCGATGCCCCTACGAGCTGAAGCCCACGCCCCTGCCACGGAGCCCTCGTCCCGCGTCCGCCGCTTCGGCCGCACCGAGCGCTGGGTGCACCGGACCACGGCCGTGCTGATGGGCATCTGCGTGGCCACCGCGGCCTGCCTCTACATCCCGGAGTTCGCCGAACTCGTCGGCCGCCGCCAACTCGTCGTCCGCATCCACGAGTTGGCCGGTGTCGCGCTTCCCGTGCCCGTCCTCTTCGGTCTCTTCTCCCGGGGCTTCCGCGTCAACCTCGGCTTCCTGAACCGCTTCGGCCCGCACGACCGGGTCTGGCTGCGCGGCGCCCTGATGCGCGACAAACGCCGGTCGGCCCGCCCGGCCGACAAGTTCAACGCCGGCCAGAAGATCTACGCCAACTGGATCGCCGGCGCGAGCCTGGTGATGCTCGGCACGGGCCTGATGATGTGGTTCACCCACCTCACCCCGATCATGTGGCGCACCAGCGCGACCTTCGTCCACGACTGGCTCGCCCTCACGATCGGCATCGTGCTGGGCGGCCACATCGGCATGGCGCTCGGCGACCCGGAGGCGCGTGCGGGCCTGCGCACCGGGTCGGTGAGCAGGGAGTGGGCCAAGCGGGAACACCCTTTGTGGAAGCCGTGAGCGCGGTCAGCATTCCCTGGCGCGGTGGTCGCGCCCGCTGACGTACTCCACGCGCAGCCCGGGATCCCCGTCCCGCAGGACGCAGAGTGTGCCGTCCCAGGGGGCCCAGTACCGCGGTACCCCAGTACCGCGGTACGAGGAACAGGCGGTCGCCCGAGACATGGACGGCCTGCCCCGCCCGGGACGGCGATGCGCCCAAGATGCGAAAGCAGCTGCGAATCGATGCTCGGGAGGCAGGCCGAGGAGCCGACCGCCTGGGCCGGGGAGACGAGCCGAGGGGTCGGCGCCGGTGCCAGGGAGGCAGGCCGAGCGGCCGACGCCCGGAGCAGGGAAGCGAGCCCAGGGGCCGACGACTGGGCGCGGGAGGCGAGCCAGGGAGCGCTGTGCCGGGGCGCGGGAGGCGGGCCCGGGGTCGATGCCTGGGCTCAGAGGGACGCCAAGGCGCCGCCGCCCGGGCCGAGGAGGCGAGCCGGGTCGCGAGCTCGGCGCAGGGCGCGAAGTCGAGCAGCGACTTGCAGGACCGCCTCAGTTCTCGAAGTCGAGTAGTGCCCTGCAATACCGACTCACCTTTCGAAGCCCAGCTGCGCCCTGCAGTGCTGGCTCAACGCCCGAAGTCCAGCAGCACCGCGCAGGACCGGCTCGGCCCCCGGAGTCCAGCAGTATCACGCAGGACCGGCTCGGCCCCCGAAGTCCAGCAGCACCTTGCACGACCGGCTCCGGTCGGCCGCCAGTGCGAACGCCGACTCGGCATCCGGGACCGGTACCACCGCGCTGACGAGCGCGTCGAACGCGGGCTCCACGGCGAGGAGTTGGAGCGCGTCGTCGAACTCCGTGTCGAAGCGGAACGCGCCCCGCAGTTCGATCTCCCGGCTGACCACCAGGTTCCCCGCGAAGGGACTCTGCCCCGGGGGCAGCATCCCGAGCTGTACGACCACCCCGCCCCGTCGCACCAGCCGCAGACAGGTGTCGAGCCCGGCCGCCACCCCGGACGCCTCGATGGCCACGTCGACCTCCGACGGCCACCCGGAGTCGTCCGGATCATCGGCCCGTACGACGGTGTCGGCACCGGCCGCGGTGGCGTAACTCAGCGCCGCCGGGAGCAGATCGGTGACCGTGACGTGTGCTGCGCCGACCGCCTTCGCCGCCGCGACGACCAGGCAGCCGATCGGGCCCGCGCCGGTGACCAGCACCTGGCGTCCGGTCACGTCCCCGGCCCGGCGTACGGCGTGCAAGGCCACGGAGAGCGGTTCGGCGAGGGCGGCCCGGCGCAGTTCCAGGCCCTCGGGGACCGCCCTCAACTGGTCGGCGGGGACGGTGACTTGGGCGGCGAATCCGCCCTGCACGTGCGGGAAGCGGGCCGCGCTGCCCAGATATGCGGTGTCCCGGCAGACGTTCCGCCGACCGTCCGCGCACTCTGGGCAGACCCCGCACGGAGTGGCCGGGTGCACGGCAACCGCCGTACCGGGGGCGGGACCTGAGCCTCCGGTGCCGTAGGACAGGACCGTGCCGACCACCTCGTGGCCGAGCAGCATCGGTTCCTTGAGGCGGAAGTCGCCGACGCCGCCGTGGCGCCAGTAGTGGAGGTCGGAGCCGCAGACGCCGCCGTAGCGGACGGCGACCAGGGCCTGGCCCGGGCCGGGCTCGGGGACCGTCAACTCCTCGACCCGCAGGTCGCCCTGACCGTGAATCACACAACCCAGCATGTCTGGACTCCCGTTCTCTACAGCACGCTCGTCATGCCGCCGTCGACGTACAGCACCTGTCCGCTCACGAAGTCCGCGGCGGGCGACGCCAGGAACAGCACTCCGCCGACCAGGTCCCGTGTGCTGCCCCAGCGACCGGCCGGGGTCCGCTTCCGTACCCAGGCGCTGAACTCCTCGTCCTGGACGAGGGGTTGGGTCAGTTCCGTCTCGATGTAGCCGGGACCGAGGCCGTTGACCTGGACGCCGGAGGGGCCCCAGTCCGCGCACATGCCCTTGGTGAGCATCTTCAGGGCGCCCTTGGTGGCCGCGTAGGGCGCGATGCCGGGGCGGACCACCTCGCTCTGCAGCGAGCAGATGTTGATGATTTTTCCGTGGCCGCGTTCCGTCATCCGCCGGGCCGTCTCACGGCCGACCAGGAACGCGCTGGTGAGGTTGGTGTCGATGATGCGGTGCCAGTCGGAGTCCGTGAACTCCAGGAGCGGGGCCCGCAGTTGCATACCGGCGTTGTTCACCAGGATGTCCAGCGGACCGACCCGCTCCTCGACGTCCGCTATCCCGGCGGCCACTGACGGACCGTCGGTCACGTCGAAGGCGGCCGTGTGGACGTCGCCGGAGAGTTCGGCGGCGGCCTTGGTGAGCCGTTCGCCGTCCCGTCCGTTCAGGACGACCGTGCAGCCGGCCTCCAACAGGCCCTGCGCGAGGGCGAGTCCGATGCCCCGGCTGGAACCGGTGACCAGGGCCGTACGGCCACTGATGTCGAAGAGAGGATGACTCATTCCCGTACCCCTAGATGATCAGCGAGAGGAGGAGGACCAGTCCGCCGGCGACCACCGAGATGATCGTCTCCATGACGGACCAGGTCTTGAGGGTCTGGCCGACGCTCAGGCCGAAGTACTCCTTCACCAGCCAGAATCCGGCGTCGTTGACATGGCTGAAGAAGAGCGAGCCCGCGCCGATCGCGAGCACAAGCAGTGCGGTGTGGGTCGACGACATGTCGGCGGCCAGTGGGGCGACCAGCCCGGCCGCCGAGATGGTGGCCACCGTCGCCGAGCCGGTCGCCAGCCGGATCGCGACCGCGATCAGCCAGGCCAGCAGCAGCGCCGGTATCGACCAGTCCTTGGAGATGTCCAGGATCATCTGGCCGACGCCGGAGTCGATCAGCGTCTGCTTGAAGCCGCCGCCCGCGCCGACGATGAGCAGGATGCCCGCGATGGGCATCAGCCCCTTCTCGACGGTCGAGGACAGCCGCTCCTTGGTGAAGCCCGCCGGGCGCCCCAGCGTGAACATGCCCACGATGACGGCCGCGAGGAGCGCGATCAGCGGCGAGCCGATGACGTCGAACACGCGCTGCGTGGTGTGTTCGGGGTCGTCGACGATGATGTCGACCAGCGCCTTGGAGAGCATCAGGACGACCGGCAGCAGGATCGTGGCGAGGGTCGCGCCGAAGCCGGGACGGTTCTCCAGGTCCTCGGAGGGGCGGGCGGGAATCATCCGCTCGGGGGCCTGGACGTCGACCCAGCGGGCGGCGACCTTCGAGAACAGCGGGCCCGCGATGATCACGGTCGGGATGGCGACCAGCACGCCGAGCGCGAGGGTCAGCCCGAGGTTGGCCTTGACGGCGTCGACGGCGACCAGCGGACCGGGGTGCGGCGGAATGAGCCCGTGCATGACGGACAGTCCCGCGAGCGCCGGGATACCGATCCGCATGAGCGAGTAGTTGCCGCGCTTGGCGACCATCAGCACGACCGGGATCAGCAGCACGATGCCGACCTCGAAGAACAGCGGCAGCCCGATCACGGAGGCGATCAGGACCATCGCCCACGGCATCGAGCGGGGGCTCGCCTTCGCGAGGATCGTGTCGACGATCTGGTCGGCGCCGCCCGAGTCGGCGAGCAGCTTGCCGAGGATCGCGCCCAGCGCGATCAGCACACCCACACCGGCGACGGTCGAACCGAGCCCGGTGGTGAAGCTGGTGATCGCCTTGTCCAGCGGTGCCCCGGCGAACGCGCCCAGCGCGAGCGAGCCGATGGTCAGCGCCAGAAAGGCGTGCATCTTGAACTTGGTGATGAGCAGGACGATGACGGCGATGCCCGCCAGAACGGCGATGCCCAGCTGTGCGTGGCCGGCCGAGGTGATGGGCTCGACGGGGTCCGCTGCCAGCATCTCGACGCTGAGTCTGGTCACGGTGGATTCCTTGCGGATACGGGGGAGGGACAGGGGGAGGAACTGGTGGGGGAGGAACAGGGGGGTGCAGGTGTCAGACGGTCGGCTCGGGGACCTGCTCCAGCGCGGCCATGGCCCGCTCGGCGATCTGCTCAGGGCTGCCCGTGACGTCCACGGCGACCCCCGCCTCGTCGGCCTCCAGCGGCTGGAGCGTGGCGAACTGCGAGTCGAGCAGCGCGGTCGGCATGAAGTGCCCGTGCCGGTGCGCCATCCGGTCCTCGATGAGTGCGCGGTCGCCGGTGAGATGCACGAAGACGACCCCGGGGGCCGCGGCCCGCAGCCGGTCGCGGTAGGACCGCTTCAGCGCCGAGCTGCTGACGACCCCGCCGAGCCCCGCGCGGCCGTGCGCCCAGGAGCCGATGGCATCCAGCCAGGGCCACCGGTCCTCGTCCGTCAGCGGGTGCCCGGCCGACATCTTGGCGATGTTGGCCTGCGGGTGGAAGTCGTCGCCCTCGGCGTACGGCACACCGAGCCGGGCCGCGAGCAGGGGACCGATGGTGGTCTTCCCGGTGCCCGCTACGCCCATCACCACGACGACATGGGGGGTACGCATCGCTGCCTCACTGTCTCCGTCGACACCTGATGTCGATCCCACTGAAACCGATTAGGTACGACGAATTCAAGAGTCTGTGACATATAAGTCTGACTTTTTGGTTCGGTGACGCGCCCCGTACGCTGAGTGCATGACCACTCCGGGCCGCGGGCTGCACGGCCGCGTACTCGACTCCCTCGGCCCCGCCATCACCGCGGGCGAGTACCCGCCGGGCAGCGTCCTGCGTACGGACGAGCTCGCCAAGGACTTCGAGGTGTCCCGCTCCGTGATGCGCGAGGCGGTCCGCGTCCTCGAATCCATGCACCTGGTCGAGTCCCGCCGCCGAGTGGGCGTCACCGTCCGCCCCAGGGCCGAGTGGAATGTCTACGACCCACAGGTCATCCGCTGGCGCCTGGCCGGCGCCGACCGCCCGCAGCAACTGCGCTCGCTCACGGTGCTGCGCTCGGCGGTCGAACCGATCGCGGCGGGCCTGGCGGCCAAGTTCGCCACTGCGGAGCAGTGCGCGGAACTCACCGAGTGCGCGATCGGCATGGTGGCCAACTCACGCGGTCACAAACTGGAGGCCTACCTCGTCCACGACGTCGCCTTCCACCGGGTGATCCTCGCCGCCTCGGGCAACGAGATGTTCGCCCGCCTCGGCGACGTCGTCACCGAGGTCCTCGCCGGCCGCACCCACCACGAGGTCATGTTCGAGGACCCCGACCCGGCCGCAGTCACCCTCCATGTCCAGGTCGCGGAGGCGGTCCGCGAGGGCGACGCGGTCCGCGCGGAGACCCTCACCCGCGAGATCACGATCGGCGCACTCCAGGAACTGGACATCCTGGCCCCGTAGTTGACCTACTCCAGGAACTCCCCGTCGACGTACACCCACGCTCCGTCGACCCGCTCGAACCGGCTCCGCTCATGGATCGCACCACCCCGGTACGAGGCCCGGAACGTCACGGTCCCCGCGGAGTGGAACGCCGACCCGCCGCTCGTGTCGAGGACCTCCAGCCCGGTCCACCGCATCCCCGGGTCAAGATCGAGCGGTGCGACAGGACGCGTCCTCGGATGCCAACTGCGCAGCAGATACGGCGCGTCCAACCGCACGAAGGCGCTGTAGCGCGAGCGCATCAACGCCTCGGCGGTGGGGGCGGCGGCGGTGCCCGAGTGGTAGCGGCCGCAGCAGTTGTCGTAGGGGGCGGGGAGGCCGCAGGGGCAGGGGGTGGGTCGGGGCATGGGGACCATTGTGCCGGGGCTACGTTCGCGGGCGCTCGGGGGTGACACGGAGCGGCAGCCGGACGTAGTCGTCCTCGGACAGCCTCACCTCCTTGTCGCGGGTGAGTGCCGCGCAGGCCAGGAGAGGCAGCGGCTCGCCGTCAGGAGGAGCACTGTCCGCGTTTGCGGGTGCCGCACCGACGAACTGTACGAGGAGGGCGCCGGTGACCCGGGTCCCGATCTGTTTCACGAAGTTCGCCGGGAGCGTCCACTCGACTCCCTGGTACAGGTTCCCGCCGGGACTGCGGTGCACTCTCTTGACGTACCACTCCTCGTCCCGCATCTGGGGCGCGCTGCGCGCCCTCATGTGGGCTGCGGCGGACGTGATCGCGTTGAGTTCGGGAAAGCCGACCAGGTCGGCCGTGAGATTGCCGGCGGCCTCCAGAACAGGGCCGGCCGCCCGGATGTCTCTGGCCAGTGTGGCCCGCCACGCCCGCTCGTCCTCCACCGGCGGCAGGTGATACACGATGGCCTGGACGTCCTTCACCCGCCAATCGCCCATGGCCGGGAACAGCAGCGCGACCTTCACGTCGGGAGCGTCCCGCGTGTACCCGAGCGTCCAGACGTAGAGATACCCCGTGAAGGGGGCCGCCTTCTCCGGTCCCGTTGCGAAGATCCGCTCCAGCGGAATGGACTGCGGCTCGGTCTCTCCGTAGACCTCCAGCCACTCACCGGTCTCCGCGAGTCCTCGGCCCCATGCGGCTCCCATGACCTCACCCCCGTGAAGTCACTTGATACTCCGTCAGTTCCCCACCCGCAACGGAGCCGACAACTCAGACCGCGATCCCCGTCTCAGCCGAAGGCATCGGCGGCAGCCGCGTCCCGTACACCCACGCGTCGAAGAGCTGGTCCAACGGCTCCGAGCTGAACCGGGACGCATGCGAAGTGAACGTCGCTGTCGTCACCGTGCCGTTGCGGTGGACGCTCGCCCAACTCCGCAGCATGCGGAAGAACGCGATGTCGCCCAGGGCGCAGCGCACCGCGTGGACGGTGACGCCGCCGCGTTCGTAGAGGCGGTCGTCGAACATGGACTTGCGGCCGGGGTCGGCGAGGCGCAGGTCCTGGGGGAGTGTGGAGAGCAACCGGTGTGCGGCGACGGCGTGTTGGTGGGCGGTACGGCCGCCGGAGCGCTCGGACCACAGCCATTCCGCGTACTTGGCGAGGCCCTCGTTCAGCCAGATGTGCCGCCAGTCGGCGATGGAGACGCTGTTGCCGAACCACTGGTGCGCCAGCTCGTGCGCGACCAGGCGCTCCGAACCCCGGGCCCCGTCTACGTGGTTGGCGCC
Organism: Streptomyces sp. NPDC050549; assembly: GCF_040655035.1. NCBI lineage: Bacteria > Bacillati > Actinomycetota > Actinomycetes > Kitasatosporales > Streptomycetaceae > Streptomyces > Streptomyces sp. NPDC050549. The sequence goes on along the minus strand of NZ_JBFAJD010000003.1, from coordinate 280,069 downwards.
GAACAGCGACAACCCCTGTGCCTCGACGGGGACATCGAGCTCTTCCTCCGTCACCACTACCGCGTACTCGTCGAAGGGGTACGGGCCGAACAGCTCCTGGAACTGCTCCATCATCGCGGGCTGCCGCGCGAAGTCCCTTGAGAACGCCGGGAGCAGGTCCGACGGGATGTGCCCGTGCTGCGGCACTCCGCCCAGACCCGGGTCGCCCAGCAGCACGGTCTGGTACTTGCCGATCGACAGGCCGACGAGGTAGCTCGACGTCGGTGCCGACTGCTCGTACACCCAGGTCGTCGTAGAAGCCTTCGTCGTTCGCGTCAGGAGCCTGCCGCCCGCCACCACCGCGTACGCCGACGGCGTCGTGATCGAGATCTGGTACGACGCCTTGTCCGCGGGGCGGTCGTTGCACGGGTACCAGGACGGTGCCCCGATCGGCTGGCTCGCCACCAGCGCGCCGTCCGTCAGCTCCTCCCAGCCGAGGCCGCCCCAGGGGCTGGCGACCGGCTTGGGGTTGCCCGACCAGTGCACCTCGACGGTGAACGCGGCACCGGCCCGCAGCGGCTTCGCGGGCCGGATGCGCAGCCGGCCGCCGCGGTGCGTGTAGTGCGGCTGGCGGCCGTCCACCCGGATCCGGCCGATCTTGAAGTCGCCCAGGTTCAGCTGGAATTCGGGCAGCGGAGCACGGCCCGCTATGGCGTTGATACGCGCCGTGCCGGAGAGACGGTTCGGGCCGGGGCGGTAGTCCAGCGCCAGCTCATAGCGGTGCACCCGGTAGCGGGCATCGCCGTTTGCCGGGAAGTACGGGTCCGGACCTGCCGCCTGCTGAACGGTCACTGCTGCGTCTGCTCCCTGCGCTGTGCTCGTATCTCGTACCCGTGCACCGCCCTCCGAAGCCGACTCCGCGCGACCTGTGTTCAGGGGCGCCATGACTCGATCGGATTGCCCAGCCAGCGGGTGTCGTCCGGGACGGACTCCGCCGCCATCACGAGCGATGCGGGCCCCAGAGTGGTTCGGGCCCCGACCACGCTGCCGGGCAGGACGATTCCGCCAGGACCCAGCGTCGCGCCCTCACGGAGGACCACAGTATCCGTCCGCAAGATCCGGTCGTGGAAGAGGTGGGTCTGGAGCACACAGCCGCGGTTCACCGTCGAGGCGTCCTCCAGGGTCACCAGGTCGGTCTCCGGCAGCCAGTAGCTCTCCACCCAGACGCCCTTGCCGATGTGTGCGCCGAGCCCGCGCAGCCAGGCCGTCAGCACCGGAGTACCGGGCACGGAACCGGCCAGCCACGGCACCGCGACGACCTCGACGAAGGTGTCCGCCAACTCGTTGCGCCACACGTAACCGCTCCACAGCGGGTGCTCGGCCCCGTGGTGCCGCCCCACGAGCAGCCACTTCGCCACGATCGAGACCAGCCCGGCGAGCGCGCCCACGGCCAGCAGCACGAGGCCCGCCAGCAGCGGCGCCCACACCCCCAGCGCGCACAGCGCGGCCACCGTCAGCAGGGCGAGCGCCGCCGAGCAGAACACCGGCACGATCCGGCACAGCTCGACGAGCCCGCGCGCCCACAGCAGCCGGGCCGGCGGGTCGTACGTGCGGCTCTGGTCGCCGCCGCTGGTGCTGCGCGGCAGCTTCACCGGCGGCAGCCCCAGATACGACGTGCCCTTCTTCGCCTTCTTCGGCGTCGCCGACAGCACCCCGACGAGCCCGCCGTCCGGCACGCTCCGCCCGGGCGCGGTCATCCCGGAGTTCCCGAGGAACGCCCGCCGCCCGATCTCGGCCCGCCCGATGTGCACCCAGCCGCCACCTAGCTCGTACGGCGCGGTCAACGTGTCGTCGGCCAGGAAGGCGCCCTCACCGACGGTCGTCAGGCTGGGCAGCGCGAGCACGGTCGACACCTCGGCGCCCCGCCCGATCCGCATCCCGAGCAGCCGCAACCACACCGGCGTGACGAGCCCGGCGTAGAGCGGGAACAGGGTCTCGCGGGAGAGGTCCATCAGCTGCGTGACCGTCCAGGCCTGCCAGCCGATCCGGCTGTGCGTGGGGTGCGTGCCCTCGCGCAGCCCGAGGCTCAGCAGCCGTACACCGATCAGGATCAGCAGCGCGTACGTCAGCCCGAAGGCGAGCGTCGCCGGGACCAGGGCCAGGGACGCGCCCCGCAGGGCCTCGCCGAGACCGTCGCCCGGCGCCACGAACAGGCTGGTCACCAGCAGCGCGACGGCTCCGGCGACCACCGGGAGCATGGTGAGCGCGAAGCCCGTCACGCCGTACATCAAGCGCCAGTACGTGCCCCGCTGCGGGCGCTCCTTGGGCCAGTTGCGCTTGGCCTTGCCGAGCTTGACGGCGGGTGCGCCCGCCCAGCGCTGGCCGGTCGGGATGGTGCCGGTGACGGCCGAGCCCGGCGCCACCTCGGCCCGCTTGCCCACCCGGGCGCCGGGAAAGAGCATGCTGCGCGTGCCGACGACGGCGTGCGCGCCGACCTTGACCGGGCCGATCTCCAGCCGGTCGCCGTCCAGCCAGTAGCCGGACAGGTCCACCTCGGACTCGACCGCGGCACCGCGGCCCAGCTTGAGCATGCCGGTGACCGGCGGGAGCGAGTGCAGGTCGACGTCCGGGCCGACCTTGGCGCCCAGGGCGCGCGCGTACCGCTCCAGCCACGAGCCCGTCAGCGAGGTCGCCCCGCTGAACTCGGCCAGCCGCTCCGCCGCCCACAGCCGCAGGTGGACGCCGCCACCACGGTCGTAGCGTCCCGGCTTCACGCCACGGAGCAGCAGCCGCGCACCGCCCGTCGCGATCGCGAGCCGGCCGGGCGGGCTGAAGAGCAGCAGGGCGCCGGCGGCGACCAGCCACCACGAGGCGGTGGGCAGCCAGGCGTAGCCGTCGAGTACGTTGCCGAGGGCGGCCAGGGCTACTGTCCAGCGCAGGCCGGCCAGGGTGAACAGGGGGACCAGCGCGAGGAGTTGGATCACCTTGGCGCGGGTCGGCACCGGCGCGATCACGCGTGCCGTGCCGTCGCCCTGCGCCGAGCCCTCCAGGTGTCGGGCCAACTTGCGGAGCGTGGGCTGCTGATAGATGTCGAGCACGGCAGCGCTCGGGTAGCGGGTGCGCAGCCGCGTCGTCAGCTGGGCGGCGGCCAGGCTGCCGCCGCCGATCGCGAAGAAGTCGTCGGCCGCACTGCTCACGGGGATGCCGAGCACCTCGGCCCACTGCTCGGCGAGCCAGGCCTCCGTGCCGTAGAGCTGCTCCTTGGCGCCACCGGTCTCCAGGCCTTCGAGGGGCCACGGGAGCGCGTTGCGGTCGACCTTGCCGGAGGTGCGGGTCGGGAGGTCCTCGACCGGGGCGATCAACGGGACGAGGGCGGCGGGCAGTTCGGCCCGCAGCTTCTCGACGGCGGAGGGCTGGTCCCAGCCCTCCTGGGTGACGACATAGCCGACGAGAAGTTGGTTGCCGCTGCGGGCAGTTCGTACGGCGGCTGCCGCGCCCGCGACTCCGGGCAGTGCCTGGAGGGCCGCGTCGACCTCGCCCAACTCGATCCGGCGCCCGCCGAGTTTGATCTGCTCGTCGGCACGGCCGAGGAAGATCAGGCCCTCGGGCTCGGCCTTGACCAGGTCGCCGCTGCGGTAGGCCCGTTCCCAGCCGAGCGAGTCGAGGGGCGCGTACTTCTCCGCGTCCTTCTCGGGGTCGAGGTAACGGGCGAGACCGACCCCGCCGATCACCAACTGGCCGCTGCCGCCCATCGGTACGGGCACGCCCGCCTCGTCGACGACGGCCAACTCCCAGCCGTTCAGGGGCAGTCCGATGCGGATCGGCTCGTCGCCGGTCATCAGGGAGGCGCAGGCCACGACGGTCGCCTCGGTCGGCCCGTAGGTGTTCCAGACCTCACGGCCCTCGGTGACCAGGCGCTGCACCAGCTCGGGCGGGCAGGCCTCACCGCCGAAGATCAGGAGGCGTACGTCGTTCAGCGCCTCGGGCTCCCAGAGGGAGGCCAGGGTCGGCACGGTCGAGACGACGCTGATGTCCTGGTCCACCAGCCAGGGTCCGAGGTCGGCGCCGCTGCGGACCTGGGAGCGCGGCACGGGCACCAGGCAGGCGCCGTAGCGCCAGGCGAGCCACATCTCCTCGCAGGACGCGTCGAAGGCGACGGACAGGCCCGCCATGACCCTGTCACCCGGACCGATGGGGTCCTCGGTGAGGAACAGTGCCGCCTCGGCGTCCACGAAGGCCGCCGCGCTGCGGTGGGTGACGGCGACGCCCTTGGGCTTGCCGGTGGAGCCGGAGGTGAAGATGATCCAAGCGTCCTGCTCGGTGCCGGGCCGGGCGGCCGGGGCGTCACTGTGGCCGAGCACGGTCAACGCGTGCTCGGCGCCGATCACGGCCCGCACGTCGGCCTCGCCGAACACCAGCTCGGCCCGCTCGTCCGGGTCCTCGGCGTCGACGGGGACGTAGGCGGCGCCGGCCGCGAGGACGGCGAGGATCGCGATGTAGAGGTCGTTGGTCCCGGACGGGACGCGCACGCCGACCCGGTCACCGAGGCCGACACCGGCCGCGGCCAGGGTGCGGCGCAGGGTCTCGACCTCGACGGCCAGCGCACGGTAGGTGAGGCGGACGGTGCCGTCGTCCAGGGCGAGCTCGTCGGGATACGACCGCACCGACGCGTCGAAGATGTCGACGAGCGTGCGGGGCGAGGCGGCGGGTGCCGCGGAGAAACGTGCCGTATCGCCGAACTGGGTGCGGATCTCTTCGTCGAGCAGGCCGAGAGCACTGCTCTCGTGTATCGCTGCCATCGGTCCTCGCGTCTCAAGCCCGGTAACTTCCGGGGCGCCGGCGGGCCCGCAGGTATGCCTGGGGTTGTCCAGCTCCAGCTCCGTTCCGTAACAAGCCGGAAATTTTAGTACGACGCTAGGCTCCGGGGCCGCCGACGGCCACTCGGGGGAGCCGAACGGGGGCGCTCCGTGAGCATCCGGCAACGCTCTGACCTGGTGATCTTCTGATCCAGGGAGACATCCCCCACAAAACAGGCGAGGGCTTCCCGTCGCTTCGGAGGGATCAGGCCGAAGACCTCCGGCGGGGCGGCGTGCCGACGTATGTCGTCGACCGGACAGTCCCGCAATGAGATTCGGCCAACTCTCCTGTTAACCCTCTGCGTTCGCACATGAGCCGATGAAGTCGGGGCTTGTCACACGGGACGGCCATGAGGCTAAATGGCGAATGAATCGACTCCGGTCGCGGGTCGCCGCCTTGCACCGGGTGTCTCGCAACGGGGAAGGGGATTCGTCTGGTGGCAGCCGACCGGCCGGTGGGCTATCGGATGCTGTGGGCGGTGACGGAATACCGTGCGGTGTTCGTCGCGAGTGCGCTGTCCTGGACCGGGGACTATCTGTGCAAGGCCGCAGTCACCCTGCTGGTCTACGAGCGGACCAGTTCGGCGCTGGCCTCCGGCGCCGCTTTCGCCATCGGGTACCTGCCCTGGCTGATCGCGGGCCCAGTGCTCGCCGCGGTCGCGGAACGGTACCCCGCACGCACGATGATGATCTCCTGCGATCTGATCCGCGCGGTACTCATCGGACTGGTCGCGATTCCGGGCATGCCGATCCCGGCCCTCTTCGTGCTGCTGCTGGCCGGCGGGCTGGCGTCGCCGCCGTTCGAGGCTGCCCGCTCCGCCCAGCTCCCGCAGATCCTGACCGGCGACCGGTACCCGCTGGCCCTGGCCCTCAACAACTCCGTTCTGCACGCCGCGCAGGTCGCCGGGTACGCGCTCGGCGGAGTGATCGCCGGATACAGCCCACAGGTTGCGCTGGCGCTGAACGCCCTCACGTTCGTCGGTTCGGCGCTGCTTCTGCGCCTGTACGTCCGCAAACGCCCGGCGGCGCTGACGGCCGACCGGCGCACCGGCCTGTGGCGCGAGACGGGTCAGGGATACACGGTGGTGTTCGGCGACCCGCTGCTGCGCGCGATCGCGATCATCGCCTTCGGTGTGGTCACCTTCGTGATCGTCCCGGAGGGCCTGGCCGCGGCCTGGGCGTCCGAGCTCGGCGGCGGCGGCCGGACCCAGGGCCTGATCATGGCCGCCAACCCGCTCGGCGTCGCCATCGGCGGCCTGGTCCTGAACCGTCTGCTCTCGCCCCGGGTCCGGACCCTGCTGATACGCCCGCTGGCCGTCCTGGCACCGCTGGTTCTGGTTCCCGCGCTGCTCGACCCGCCACTGGTCGTGGTGGTGGTCGTGGTCACCGTTTCCGGGATAGCCATGGCGCTGCTGCTCCCCGCCGCCCAGACCCTGTTCAAGCAGGGACTCGCCAACGAATACCGGGCCCGGGCCTTCGGCGTGATGAACGGCGGCGTGCAGCTCGCCCAGGGAGCGGCGATCCTGATCACGGGCGCGCTCAGCGAGCGCCTGCCCACCGCGACCGTCATCGGTGCCTGGTGCGCCGCGGGGACGGTGCTGATGCTGCTGGCCGTGTTCCGGCCGCTCACCGACCCCGCCGGAGCGGTCGCCGTACCACCCGTACTGACGGAGGAGACCCGATGAACACCCCCGCCGTCACGGCCGGCCTCCGCGGTGAATCCGGCCAATCCCTGGACGCCCAGGACCCCGGAGACCGCCAGGGCCCCCGGACCGGTGACGCGATCGGTGACCTGCTGCTCGCCGCCCACCGGGCCGCCGCCGACCCGGATACGGCCCCGGTCCTGCAGATCATCGAACGCGACGACGGCTTCGTGAAATCGGCTTCCCTCACCTCCTGGCTCGCACCGGTCGACCAGTGGCCCGACGAGGACCGCCAAGCGCTGGACCTGGTCAAGGGCCACCGGGTCCTGGACGTCGGCGCCGGTGGCGGACGCGCCGCTCGCGTCCTCATGGAACGCGGCCATGACGTCACCGCGCTGGACGTCTCGGCCGGCGCGCTGGAGGTGTGCCGGCGGCAGGGCGTGCGGTCCCTCGTCCACGGCACGGTCGACGAACACGCCGGTTCCGGGGCGCGCTACGACAGCTTCCTGCTGCTGGGCGCCAACCTGGGCCTCCTGGAAAGCCGTGAGCGGGCGCCCCGGTTCCTGCGCGCCCTGGCCGCGATGGCAGCACCCGGGGCCGTCGTCATCGGCCAGGGCCACAACATGACCGACTCCGGGGACCCGCAACAGCTGTCCTACAACCGGCGGAACCTGCGCGCGGGCCGCATCGCCGGTCAGCGCACCCTGCGGATCCGCTACCGCGACGTGACCACCCCCTGGTTCGACTACCTGTGCCTGGCCCCCCGAGAACTCGCCGAGCTGGCCGCCGGAACCGGCTGGCAGCTCACCGACACCGCCCCGTCCGACAAGGCGACGGACTACATCGCCACCCTCACGCGGGCCCCCGACTGAACGTCGTACCGCGACAGTTCTTGGACGCGAGATGCTGAAACGCAGGAGACCCCACACAAAGTGTGGGGTCTCAGCCGGTGTCCGAGGGGGGACTTGAACCCCCACGCCCGATAAAGGGCACTAGCACCTCAAGCTAGCGCGTCTGCCATTCCGCCACCCGGACAAGGTGTCTGTCGCGCGTGGTTTCCCCCGCGACGACGAAGGAAACATTACCAGGCTTCCAGGGGTGGCCGATCACCCCCTGTTCCCGCCCGCCTCCCGCGTGAACGGCGTGTGACGGCCGCGGACCGCCCTTGGGGCGCGGGCCGGGGAGAGAGAGGATGAGGGACAGGACCACCAGCAGTGACAGTGGGAGGAAGCAGCGTGAGCGACACGGGCACGGCCAAGGGCGTCACCGGCGAGGACGAGGTCGTGGACCTCTGCCGCGAGCTGATCCGGTTCGACACCAGCAACTACGGCGACCACTCGGGCCCGGGTGAGCGCAAGGCGGCCGAGTACGTCGCCGAGCAGCTCGCCGAGGTGGGCCTGGAACCCCAGATCTTCGAGTCGCACCCGGGACGCGCCTCCACGGTCGCCCGGATCGAGGGCACGGATCCGTCCCGGCCCGCGCTCCTCATCCACGGCCACCTGGACGTCGTACCGGCGAACGCGGCGGACTGGACCCACCACCCCTTCTCCGGCGAGGTCGCCGACGGGTGCGTCTGGGGGCGCGGCGCAGTCGACATGAAGGACATGGACGCGATGACCCTGGCGGTCGTCCGCGACCGGCTGCGCAGCGGGCGCCGGCCCCCGCGCGACATCGTGGTCGCCTTCCTCGCGGACGAGGAGGCGGGCGGTACGTACGGGGCGCGGCATCTCGTCGACAACCACCCCGAGCTGTTCGAGGGCGTCACCGAGGGCATCAGCGAGGTCGGCGGGTTCTCGTTCACGGTGAGCGAGGAGCGGCGGCTCTATCTGATCCAGACGGCCGAGAAGGGCATGCACTGGCTGAAGCTGACCGTCGCCGGTACGGCAGGGCACGGCTCGATGATCCACCGGGACAACGCGATCACCGAGCTGTCCGAGGCCGTCGCCCGGGTCGGCCGGCACAAGTTCCCGGTGCGGGTCACCAAGACGACCCGGGCCTTCCTGGACGAACTCGGCGACGCGCTCGGCACCCCGCTCGATCCCGAGGACATGGAGTCGACCCTCAAGCGGCTCGGCGGCATCGCCAAGCTCATCGGCGCGACCCTCAGCAACACCGCCAACCCGACCCAGCTGAACGCCGGTTACAAGGTCAACGTCATCCCCGGCGAGGCCACCGCGAACATCGACGGGCGCTTCCTGCCCGGGTACGAGGAGGAGTTCCTCGCCGACCTCGACCGCATCCTCGGCCCGAAGGTGAAGCGCGAGGACGTCCACTCCGACAAGGCGCTGGAGACCTCCTTCGACGGCGCGCTGGTCGAGGCCATGCAGTCCTCGCTGCTCGCCGAGGACCCGACCGCGAAGGCCGTCCCGTACATGCTCTCCGGCGGAACGGACGCCAAGTCCTTCGACGACCTCGGCATCCGCGGCTTCGGCTTCGCCCCGCTCAAGCTGCCGCCCGAGCTGGACTTCGCGGGCATGTTCCACGGTGTGGACGAGCGGGTGCCGGTGGAGGGGCTGAAGTTCGGGGTGCGGGTGCTGGACCGGTTCATCGACGCGTCGTGAGACGCCGGGTGACACCGGTTGACGCCTGAATTCGACCGCGCGTGCGGGAGGCGACTGGGACGAGTGAATGTGCTCATAAGCTCGTAGCTCCATTACTCCCTCCTCGTTACAGGTGATGCGATCGGCAACACGAGATCGCTTTTGCCAACAAGGAGGAATAATGATCAAGAAGGTCGTCGCCGCTGCGGCTGCCACCGGTGGCCTGGTTCTCGCGGGTGCGGGCCTGGCCGTCGCCGACTCGGGCGCTCAGGGTGCCGCCGTGCACTCCCCGGGTGTCGTTTCCGGCAACGTCATCCAGGTTCCCGTGCACGTCCCGGTGAACGTGTGCGGCAACACGATCTCGGTGATCGGTCTGCTGAACCCCGCCTTCGGCAACACCTGCATCAACAAGTGACGTCGCCCCACTGAGGGGTGACCACGTCCTCGGCTCCGGAGCGCGCGCCATGCGCTCCGGAGCCGACGGTCTTTGCGCGAGAAATCGAGCGAGGAATCGATCGGTGAATCGAGCGGGAAATCGTTCGAGAAGTCGCGCGAGGAATTTCAGTCAGGAATGAAGGCAGGGGGGAATTCAGCAATGCGACAGGTCACTCGAAAGAGCTTGATGACCATGGCGGCCGCGACCGGGGTGATCGCCGCCGCGGGCGGTGTCGCCCACGCCGACTCGGGCGCGAGCGGCTCCGCCTCGGGCTCGCCCGGCGTACTGTCCGGCAACACCGTGCAGGCACCGGTGCATGTGCCGGTCAACGTCTGCGGCAACACAGTGAACGTGGTCGGGATCCTCAACCCGGCGGTCGGCAACAAGTGCGCCAACCAGGGCGGCGGCAGCGGGCACGGCCAGGGGGGTTCGGGGGGTTACGGCAATTCCGGAGGCTACGGCGACTCGGGCGGACACGGGGGCTCCGGCGGACACGGCGCGCACGGCGGCTCAGGGGGCTCGTACGCCGGGGGACACACCTCCGGCTCGCCCGGCGTCGGCTCGGGCAACCACGTCCAGGTACCGATCGACGTGCCGGTGAACGTGTGCGGCAACAGCGTCGACGTGATCGGCATCGGCAACGCCGCCACCGGCAACGACTGCGCCAACGGCGGCGGTTGGCACGACGGCGGCCACCATCACGGGACGCCTCCGGGCGGCGGCGGTCACCATGGTGGTGGGGGCGAGCACGGCGGCGGTGGCCATCACGGGGGTGGCGGTCACCACGGCGGCGGTCACCACGGCACGCCTCCGGGCGGTGGCCACGGGACGACCCCGCCGGGGACGCCGGGCCACCCGGGCACTCCGGGCCACCCCGGAACCCCCGCTCACCCGGGCACCCCCGCTCACCCCGGTTCGCCGGGCGGCATCTCGCCGGTCACCGGCGGTCACACGCCGACCGGCGCCGCGCAGGTCACCCAGCCCGGTACTGCGCAGTCCGCCGTCCGGTCCCAGGGCGGCCCCCAGCTCGCGCACACCGGCAGCGAGCTCCCGCTGGGCCTCGCGCTCCCGGTCGGAGCGGGCGCGCTGCTCGCGGGCGCGGTGCTCTACCGCAAGGCGAAGGCCATGGCGTAACGCCTGGGATCGAGCGCCCGGGAACATGTGATCTGCGCAACGGAGGGGCCCCGCACAGCCGGGGCCCGCTCCGTCCCGCCCGACTCAGCTCACCACGTGGCACGCACCTGGCGGATGATCCGCCGGCGCAGCCGCACCCTGCGGCTGCCGTCGCGCAGCAGGCTCAGTCGGTCCAATTCCCAGTGTCCGTACTCGGCGTGGTCCGTCAGCAGACGTGTGGCGTCCTTGCGGGAGACCCCGCGCGGTACGTACACGTCGACAAATTCGTATTCCGGCATCGCATCTATTGTGCGGGCAGAGCCCCGGTACGGATAGCGTCTGCACTATGTCTGATGCTGCGCAGCCCACCGCTGCCGAGGTACGCGCCGCCGCCGAGGCGGTCAAGACCGCGCTCGACCGCCACCTGGCCGCGGTCGAAGGCCGGTCGGGGGAGGACGACCCGGCCGTCTACGAGGCGTTCAACCAGCTCGCCGCGGCCGCCGAGGTCTACGACGAGCTGCTCTACGACCGTTATGACGAGGTCACGCCTTTCGAGATCCCCGGTACCGACGACTCCCTGCCGCCGTACACCGGCCCCGAGGAGCCGAACGCGGTGAGCGTGCTGATCCGTCGCGACTACGCCGTGGCGGAGCCGCAGCGGCTGCTCGCCCAGGCGCAGCGGGTCGAGGCGGCGGTCGGCGACGGCACCGGGACGGAGGCCTCCGGCACGATCCACGGCGCGCTCGGCATTCTCTTCGACGAGTTCGAGGCCGACGAGATTGCCTCCCGGCCCAAGGAGTTCGGCCTCGAAGAGGGGGACTCCACGCTCTGGGTGACCGCCTCCGACGAAGCGGCCGAACCCGGCGCCTGGCTGGAGGCCCCCTTCGAGGGTGTCGATCCGCAGCGGGTGGTGTGCCGCTTCGACGTCAGCGCGGTCTTCGACGACGAGATCAACGACGAGTTGGACGACATCGACGAGGTGGACGAGGCCGAGGAGGAGGAGATCGAGGACGAACTCGATCCCGACCTCGACGCGGATCTGGACGAGGACGAGGACCTGGAGGCGCTCGAAGCGGACCGCTGAGCCGCGCCTCGCCGACTGTGACGAACGACGACGGCGACGACGGCGGTCGCGGAGGAAGCCCCTCCGTGACCGCCGCCGTCGCCGTTCGTCGTTGTGCCGTCCGGTTCAGCCCCCCACCGGGACCTGCGGTCGCAGCAGCACCGGCAACCGGGTCGTGCGCGGCTTGGCCGGGACCTCGGCGACGGCCCGGGGCAGCGCCTGATCGGCACCGTGCACCACGGAGAGATGACGGTCCGCCCGGCTGAACGCCGTGTAGACCCAGGGGCGGCTGAGGGCCTGCGCCGCGTCCCCGGGCAGCACCACGACCACCGCGGGCCACCGCGCCCCGACCGCCTGATGCGCGGTCAGCGCCCACCCGTGCCGCACGGACTGCTCCACCCGCTCCTTCGGTACGACGACGGGCTCGCCCGCGCACGACAGGTGCAGCCCCTCGGCATCGGCCTTCACCACCTGGCCGACGACCGTACGGCCCGGGGTGGGGGAGTACGCGACCCGGTCACCGGGGTCGAAGCCGCCGAAACGGCCGGGGCCGGGGTTGAGCCGCTCCTTCAGCGCCACGTTGAGGGCACGGGTACCGGCCGCGCCGCCGTGGCCCGGTGTGATCACCGCGGTCTGCTCGGCGGGGACGCCGATCACGCGCGGCACCGAGTCGGCGACGAGCTGCACGGTCCGGTGCACGGCCTCGCCGGCGTCCCGCACCGGCACGATCACGACCTCCTTGCCGGGGGCCTCCACCTGGTTCAGCTCGCCGATGCCGATGCCGGAGACCAGCTCGCCCACGGGACCGAGGTCGGGGCGGCGCGAGACGACGTGGGGGCAGGCCCGCGCCGCGAGCAGATCGGCGAAGACCCGTCCGGGGCCCGCCGACCACAGCACCGCCGGGTCCCCGGCCAGCACCAGCCGGGCGCCGTCCGGCAGCGACTCGGTGAGCAGGGCGGCCGTCTCGACGTCCAGTTGAGGCGCGTCGAGTACGACGAGGAGATCCAGGTCCAGGGCGCCGTCCGTGTCCCGCCCGGGCCCTTCGGCACCGGCCAACAGCCCGGCGACAGTCGCCACTCGGGGTCCCTCGCCGGTCCCGTTGTCCGCCGCCTCCGCGGACCGCGTCAGCAGCGCGGTGAACCGGTCCCGGCCCACCGGGCTGTACGCGGCGGCCCAGGCGCGCAGGCCGAAGGCCGCCGCCGCGTGCAGCAGCGCGGCCGGCTCTTCGAGGGAGGCCTCCCCGCCGGTGTGCAGCACCAGGCCGTGTCCCGCCACCGCGCGGATCAGCTCGCCGGTGGACCCCTTGGCGGCACCGGCCCGCTCCCAGTCCGCCGCCGAACCGTCCTCCTTCGGGACCGAGTTGATCAGCTTGGCCAGTCCGTCCGCGAGGCTCTCCTCGGCGAGCGCATACCGCTCCAGGCCGATCAGCACCCGGACCGGACGCTCCGCGCCCTCTTCCGCTTCCGCCTCGTCGTCCGTGCGCTGCACCGGGACCGCGGGCTCGTCCAACGCGTCCTGGAACACCAGCACTTCGCCCTCCGCGATGGCGCTCTGCGTCGCCGCGTCCGGGTCGGGCACGCCCTGCTTGGCCAGCGCGGCCGTCAACGCCGAGGCCTCCAGGGCCGTATGCCCGGCCAGGGCCGCCTGCTCCAGGAGCCAGCCGATGACGGACCGGCCCCGCCGCTCGTCGTCCGGCGCGCACTCGGCGCCGAGCAGCGCCCGCGCGAACCCGTCGGCCTGCTCGGGCCGCACCCCCGGGACGCGCAGCAACTGCCACGGATCCTCGCGGAGTTGGTCGTCCGCGCCCTCGCCGAGCGCCGCCACGACCTGTGCCGCGAGCGTCTCGGGCGCGCCGCCCTCGACCAGCACCCGGCGTACGGAGGCGACGGTTTCGCCGGCCGGGGCGCCGGGCTCGGCCGCGACGGGCTGCGGCCGCCGCACGGCTTCGGGGGCGGCGGAGCGGCGCGGGGTGGGCTCCGGCCCGGTGAACGCGGTGGCCACGGGCTTCTCACCGCTCTCCACGGCCCGGACGGCCGCGAGCAGATCGGCGGCCGTGCCGCTCAGCTTGGTCCCGGCCGCGATGGGCCCGGCCTTCTCCGCCTTCCGCCGCTCGATACGCTCCCGCTCCAGCCGCTGCGCGAGCAACTCGGCGGCGGCCTCGGAGAGTTCGGGAGCGGCGGCGGCCTCGGTGGTGGCCTCACCGGCGGCTTCCGTGCTCTCGGCGCCGTCCGCGGTCGTGGCCTCGCCCGTGTTCTCCGAGGCCGCGGTTTCCCCGGTGTCCCCGGCGTCCTCCACCGCATCCGTGCCCGGTTCCTCGGCCGCGTCGTCCGGCAGGCCGGGCTCGACGGGCTCCGTGGTGTCCGGGGCCGTGGTCTCCGGGTCCGTGCTCACAGAGTGCTCCAGTCGTGATCGGGATAGCGGTGCAGAGGCGCTGACACATCGTCGAGCGCTCGGCAGATCTCGTCAGGAAGACTAAGCGCCTCCACTGACAATGCGGCCGTGAGCTGCTGCGCGTTGCGCGCGCCGACGATCGGGGCGGCCACCCCGGGCCGGTCGCGGACCCAGGCCAGCGCGACCTGGAGGGGTGTCACGGCGAGTCCGTCCGCGGCCGTCGTCACGGCGTCGACGATGCGGCTCGCCGTGTCGTCGAGGTAGGGCGCGACGAAGAGCCCCATGTGCTCCGAGGCGCCGCGCGAGTCGGCCGGTGTGCCGTGCCGGTACTTCCCGGTGAGCACTCCGCGTCCGAGCGGCGAGGAGGGCAGCAGCCCGATGCCCAGGTCGAGCGCGGCCGGCAGCACCTCGCGCTCCACGCCCCGCTGCAGCAGCGAGTACTCCAGCTGGGTGCTCGCCAGCCGCGTCCGCGAGCCCGGCGCCGCCAGCTGCCAGGTCGCCGCCTTGGCCAGCTGCCAGCCGCAGTAGTTGGAGACACCCGCATAGCGCGCCCGCCCGCTGCTGACCGCGAGGTCGAGGGCCTGGAGGGTCTCCTCCAGCGGCGTGAACGGGTCGAAGGCGTGGACGTGCCACAGGTCGACGTAGTCCGTGCCGAGGCGGGCCAGCGAGGCGTCCAGCGCGGCGAGCAGATGGCCGCGCGAGCCGTCGAAGCGGCGGTCGGGGTCGGGCACGCTCCCCGCCTTCGTCGAGATGACCAGGTCCCGGCGCGGCACGAGCCCCTCTATGAGCTGTCCGAGCAGATACTCGGCCTCCCCGTCGCCGTACACGTCCGCCGTGTCGACGAGGGTGCCGCCGGCCTCCCAGAACGCCTTCAAGAGGTCCGCGGCGTCATGCTCGTCGGTGTCGCGGCCCCACGTGAGGGTGCCGAGTCCGATCCGGGACACACGAAGGCCGGTACGGCCGAGATGCCTCTGCTCCATGAACGCCGAGATTACTGGCCTGAACCTGGCCTGTGGTTGCCTGTGGACAACCGATTCGCACGATGATCCACAGTGGGTCGCACGGCACGCTCCGTGACCACTCACCGGCACCCGTCCTGTCCGCCCGCACCACCTCGCGCTAGGGTCGGCACAACAGCGACGTTACTGATGGGTAAGGGGTCTGCCATGCAGCTCGGGATCAACCTCGGCTACTGGGGTGCCGGAATGGACGGCGACAATCTGGCCGTGGCCCAGGAGGCCGACAGGCTCGGCTACTCGGTGTGCTGGGCCGCCGAGGCCTACGGCTCCGACGCGGCCACGGTGCTCACCTGGGTCGCCGCGCAGACCGAGCGCATCGACGTCGGCTCGGCCATCTTCCAGATCCCGGCCCGTCAGCCCGCCATGACCGCCATGACCGCCGCGACTCTCGACTCCCTCTCCGGGGGCCGCTTCCGCCTCGGCCTCGGCGTCTCGGGCCCGCAGGTCTCCGAGGGCTGGTACGGAGTCAAGTTCGACAAGCCGCTGGCACGCACGCGTGAGTACGTCGAGATCGTACGGAAGGCGATGACGCGCGAGCGGCTGTCGTACGACGGCGAGCACTGGACGCTGCCGCTGCCGGGCGGCCCGGGCAAGCCCCTGAAGCTGACCGTGCACCCGGAGCGCGAGCACATCCCGCTGTACATCGCGGCGATCGGCCCGAAGAACCTGGAGCAGACCGGCGAGATCGCCGACGGTGCGCTGCTGATCTTCCCGTCCGCCGAGCACCTGGAGGACACCGCCGTCCGTCATCTGCGGGCCGGGCGTGAGAAGGCGGGCAAGACCCTCGAAGGCTTCGACATCGTGCCGACGGTCCCGCTCGCCCTCGGCGAGGACAAGGACGTCGAGAAGCTCGCCGACACCTTCCGCCCGTACACGGCGCTGTACGTCGGCGGCATGGGCAGCCGGCAGCAGAACTTCTACAACAAGCAGGCCCGGCGCATGGGCTTCGAGGAGGCGGCGACCGAGATCCAGGACAAGTACCTGGCCGGCGACAAGGACGGCGCCGCCGCCGCCATCCCGCACGACCTGATCGACAAGACGACGCTCCTGGGCTCCGTGGACCGCATCGCGGACCGGATGAAGGAGTACGCGGCGGCCGGTGTCACCACCCTGACGCTCGCCCCCGCGGGCTGGACGCTGGAGGAGCGGATCGCCGCGCTCCGCGCCGGAACCGAGGCACTGGAGCGCGCGGGACTCGCGTGACGCGACTGCGCCGTACGGAAGGTTTCTACGGCCGTGGTGGGGGCTCGGGGGGTCTTCCCCGCCACGGCCGTCACGGGGAACAACGCGCGGCAGCCCGTGCGGTTACGCCCCCGTCGGGACATCTGTCGTCCTCCTTTTGGCGGAGTTGTCCGACACAGCTGTTGCAGCACCTCTGCCGCCGCATTTGACTCGTTCTTTGCGGAATGCGGCGGAATCCTGCATGGAGGTGCCTTCAGATGCTTTCGGCCAAGAGTCTGTTCCAGGAGATCCTCGACGACGACGAGTCCTTCCGGCTGTTCTGCTCCATCGCGGCCAGCGGCGAGTCCCAGGGCGGCTGGGAGAACGGGCGCATCGCCGCGCTCGTCCCGGCGACCGAGCGCGACCTCGCCCCCAAGATCGGCCGGCACGGCGCCGACGAGGACAAGCACGGGCGCATTTTCAACGCCCTCATGAAGAAGCGCGGCCTCGAACCCGTCCCGGTGCCGGACGACACCGACTACACGATGCTCCTGGAGCGGCACGGCATCGGTCTCGCGCACGAGAAGCTCAAGGGCGAGACGCCGCTCACCGTCCAGGACATCGTCACCTACCTCGCGCACAGCCGCGTCACCGAACAGCGCGCCTCCGAGCAGATGGACCTGCTGCGCAGGCACTTCGCCGACCACCCCGACCTCGGCCGCGCGGTGCGGATGATCTCGAACGACGAGGACAACCATCTCGCCTACTGCCACGAGGAGCTGCTGCGCTTCGCGCGCGCGGGACACGGCCGCGTGATCCAGCGGACGCTGCGCGCGTGCGCGCTCGCCGAG
Source organism: Streptomyces sp. NPDC050549 (assembly GCF_040655035.1). Classification (NCBI taxonomy): domain Bacteria; kingdom Bacillati; phylum Actinomycetota; class Actinomycetes; order Kitasatosporales; family Streptomycetaceae; genus Streptomyces; species Streptomyces sp. NPDC050549. Next base: position 263,017 of record NZ_JBFAJD010000003.1, on the reverse strand, counting down.
ATCCGGATCTACCGGGACGTCAGCCTCGCCGTGATGGCCCACATGGGACGCGTCCTCGGCTGGCCGCGGGCCAAGTCGGCGGCGCTCGCCGCGGGCATCCACGCCGTGTACGCCTACGAACGGTTCGGCGGATGGCGGCGGATGGTGTCCCTGAGGATGCCGGAACGACGTGACGCCCTCGGCGGACCGGCCACCGCGGCACCCGAATTCGCGTGAGGGCTACAGCCAGCCGCGCCGCTTGAACGTCCGGTACAACAGCACCTCCAGGGCGACCATCAGCAGGATCACCGCCGGGTACCCCCACAGCCAGTGCAGCTCCGGCATGTGGTCGAAGTTCATGCCGTAGACGCCCGCGATCATCGTGGGCACCGCGGCCATGGCCGCCCACCCGGAGATCTTCCGCATGTCGTCGTTCTGCCGGACACCGGTCTGCGCGAGATGCGCCGCCAGGACGTCCGAGACCAGCCGGTCCAGGCCCTCCACGGACTCGTTGACCTTCATCAGGTGGTCGTTCACGTCCCGGAAGAACGGTCGCGACTTGTCGTTCACGAACGGCACCCGGTCCCCGGCGAGGCCGACGCCCGCGAGCCGGGCCAGCGGCTGTGCGAGCGGTCCCGTGGCCCGGCGGAACTCCAGGATCTGCCGTTTGAAGGCGTAGATCCGCGACGCCGTGGTCCGCGAGCCGCCGCCGGTCGGCGAGAACACCGCCGCCTCCAGTTCCTCCAGGTCGGTCTGCAACTCGCCCGCCACGTCCACGTAGTGGTCCACCACGGCGTCGGCGATCGAGTACAGCACTGCCGTGGGACCGTGCCGCAGCACCTCCGGCTCCTCCTCAAGACGGTGCCGTACGGCCGCCAGAGGGGCCTCCTCGCCGTGCCGGACTGTCACCACGAAGGAGTCGCCCACGAAGACCATGACCTCGCCGGAGGTGACCACGTCGTCGTCCGCCTCGTAGCCCACCGGCTTGAGGACCACGAACAGCGAGTCGTCGTAGACCTCCAGCTTGGGCCGCTGATGCGCGTTCAGGGCGTCCTCGACGGCCAGCGGATGCAGTCCGAACTCCTGGGTGACCTTGTCGAACTCGTCCTCCGTCGGCTCGTAGAGACCGATCCAGACGAACGCGTCGCCCACCCGACGGCAGTGGTCCAGGCCGTCGGAGAAATCGCCGGGCCCCTCAGTCCGGCGTCCGTCGCGGTAGATGGCGTAGTCGACGATCACGGTGCGTATTCTCCCGCCGTCCGGCCGAAACCGCACGTCGACAGTTTCGCCTCCGGGTCGCCCGAGCCGGTGTCGAGGGGCCGACCTTCGGCGGGTGGCGTGCGCCTACCCTTGGCGGCATGCCTACGTTGATCCTTGTCCGGCACGGACGTTCGACCGCCAACACCGGGGGAGTGCTCGCCGGCTGGACGCCCGGTGTCGCCCTCGACGAGCGGGGCAACGCCCAGGCCGCCGCGCTCCCCGGGCGGCTTGCCGCGCTGCCGATCGCCGAGGTGGTCACCAGCCCGCTGCAACGCTGCCAGGAGACGCTCAAGCCCCTTCTGGACGCCCGCCCCGAGCTGCGCGCGCACACTGACGAGCGGATCGGGGAGTGCCACTACGGCGACTGGTCCGGCCGCAAGCTCGCCGAGCTCAAGGACGAGCCCCTGATGGAGGTCGTCCAGGCGCACCCCTCGGCCGCCGCGTTCCCCGGCGGCGAGTCGATGCGCTCGATGCAGACCCGCGCGGCCGAGGCCGTACGCGAGTGGAACGCGCGCGTGGAGCGCGATCACGGCGCCGACGCCGTGTACCTCATGTGCTCGCACGGCGACATCATCAAGTCTCTTGTCGCGGACGCACTCGGACTTCATCTCGACCTCTTCCAGCGGATCTCCGTAGAACCGTGTTCCATCACTGCGATCCGTTACACCCGTCTGAGGCCATTTCTCGTACGGCTCGGGGACACCGGGGATCTCGCCTCCCTGGCGCCGCGCGAGGAACCGCCGGGCGACGAGGCCACGGTCGGGGGCGGCGCGGGCGCACCGTGATCGTCGGCCGCAGTAGGGTGAAGCGGTCGCAGTAGCGCCGCACTTGTCAGCAGTCGATTCCAATGGAGACAGGACGTGTCCCGTCAGGTGTTCCTCTACGACCCGCCGGACCGCTTCGTAGCCGGTACGGTCGGTCTGCCCGGGCGCCGTACGTTCTTCCTCCAGGCCGCCGCCGGCCCTCGGGTGACCAGCGTGGCTCTGGAGAAGACGCAGGTCGCCGCGCTCGCCGAGCGCATGGACGAGCTATTGGACGAGGTCGTACGTCGCAGCGGCGGCAGCGCGGCCGTCCCCGCCGTCACCCCCACAGAGATCTCCGACACCCGCCCCCTGGAGACCCCCGTCGAGGAGGAGTTCCGCGTCGGGACCATGGCGCTCGCCTGGGACGGCGAGGAACAGCGCATGATCGTCGAGGCGCAGGCCCTCGTGGAGCTCGACGCGGAGTCCGAGGAGGACCTCGCCGAGGCCGAGGAGCGGCTGCTCCAGGACGAGGAGAACGGACCCCCGATGCTGCGGGTCCGGCTCACCGGAGCCCAGGCCCGCGCCTTCGCCAAGCGGGCCCTCGACGTCGTCAACGCCGGCCGTCCGCCCTGCCCGCTGTGCAGCCTCCCGCTCGACCCGGAAGGACACGTATGTCCGCGCCAGAACGGATACCGCCGCGGAGCGTGACCACGGCCGAGCTGCTCGCCAAGGGTGAGCTGAAGGTACGCGGACGCATCCGCGAGGCGTCGAACGCGGTGCTGTTCTGCTCCGTGACGTACGAGGGCCGTGAGGCGTCCTGCGTCTACAAACCCGTCGCCGGGGAGCGGCCCCTGTGGGACTTCCCGGACGGCAACCTGGCCCAGCGCGAGGTCGCCGCGTACGAGGTGTCCGAGGCGACCGGCTGGGATCTCGTCCCTACGACCGTGCTGCGCGACGGGCCGTACGGCGAGGGCATGTGCCAGCTGTGGATCGAGGCGGCGGCCGAGTCGGAGCTGCTGGCCTTGGTCGACGCCGAGGAGCCCGAAGCGGGCTGGAAGGCCATCGGGTTCGCCGAGGTCGGTGAAGGGAAAACCGCCCTCCTGGTGCACGCCGACGACGAGCGGCTGCGCCGGCTCGCCGTCCTCGACGCCGTGATCAACAACGCCGACCGCAAGGGCGGCCATCTGCTGCCCGCCGACGAGGGGCGTCTTTACGGCATCGACCACGGTGTCACCTTCAACGCCGAGAACAAGCTGCGCACCCTCCTGTGGGGCTGGGCGGGCGAGTCCCTCACTCCGGAGTCGATCGAGGTCCTCCAGGGGCTCAGAGAGGCGCTCAGTGACGGTGCCGGGCTCGCCGGGAAGCTCGCCGAGCTGATCACCGCCGTCGAACTCGACGCCACGCGCGCGCGGGTCGACGCGCTGCTCGCGGCCGGAAAGCATCCCGAGCCGAGCGGGGAGTGGCCGGCCATTCCGTGGCCGCCGGTCTGACAGCTCGGTGTCCGCAGGCCGGGAAGCACGGGGGCACGGAACGGGCAAGAGCGCCTTACCGGCCATCCGGCCTGGTCCGGTTCGTATGCGAAACATCCGTCCGGTTACGCTCATGACATGTATGCCTGGCCCGCTTCTGAGGTCCCCGCCCTGCCCGGCAAGGGCCGCGACCTCCGGATCCACGACACCGCGACCGGCGGTCTGGTCACCCCGGACACCGGTCCCGTCGCCCGTATCTATGTGTGCGGCATCACGCCGTACGACGCCACCCACATGGGGCACGCGGCGACCTACAACGCGTTCGACCTCGTGCAGCGCGTGTGGCTCGACACCAAGCGCCAGGTTCACTACGTCCAGAACGTGACCGACGTCGACGACCCGCTCCTGGAGCGCGCCGAGCGCGACGGCGTCGACTGGGTGGCGCTCGCCGAGAAGGAGACGGCGCTCTTCCGCGAGGACATGACCGCCCTGCGCATGCTGCCCCCGGAGCACTACATCGGCGCGGTCGAGTCGATACCCGGCATCGTCCCGCTCGTCGAGCGCCTCAGGGACGCCGGTGCCGCCTACGAACTCGAGGGCGACGTCTACTTCTCCGTCGGGTCCGACCCCAACTTCGGCAAGGTCTCGAACCTCGACGCCGCCGCGATGCGCCTGCTGTCCGCCGAGCGCGGCGGCGACCCGGACCGCCCGGGCAAGAAGAATCCGCTCGACCCGATGCTCTGGATGGCGGCCCGCGAGGGCGAACCGAGCTGGGACGGCGGCTCGTTGGGCGCCGGCCGCCCCGGCTGGCACATCGAGTGCGTGGCCATCGCCCTGGACCACCTCGGCATGGGTTTCGACGTACAGGGCGGCGGCTCCGACCTCGCCTTCCCGCACCACGAGATGGGCGCCTCGCACGCCCAGGTGCTGACCGGCGAGTTCCCCATGGCCAAGGCGTACGTCCACGCCGGCATGGTCGCCCTGGACGGCGAGAAGATGTCGAAGTCCAAGGGCAACCTGGTCTTCGTCTCGACGTTGCGCCGCGAGGGCGTCGACCCGGCCGCGATACGGCTGGCGCTGCTCGCCCACCACTACCGCTCCGACTGGGAGTGGACCGACGGGGTGCTCGCGGACGCGGTCGCCCGGCTCGGCCGCTGGCGTGCCGCCGTCTCCCGGCCCGACGGCCCGTCCGCCCTGAAGCTCGTCGAGGAGATGCGCGAAGCCCTCGCGAACGACCTCGACGCCCCCGCCGCGCTCGCCGCGGTCGACCGCTGGGCCGCAGTCCAGCGCGACCGGGGCGGCAGCGACGAGGGCGCCCCCGGCGTGGTCTCCCGCGCGGTGGACGCCCTGTTGGGCGTGGCCCTCTAGCAGACGGATGGGGGCGGTTCCTCCCGGCGAGGAGGAACCGCCCCTGTTTCACGCGCAGTTGTCCGTCAGAGCTTCTGCACCCGGACGCTGCGCAGGATCGCCGGCGTCTGGCTGTCCCAGATCCCGATCACCTGGTGGCCGAACGCGAAGGCCTGCTCGATCTCCTGATGGGCTTGCGGGGCCGGGTTGTTGAGCACCCGGAACCCGTCCTGGAAGCGCAGGAAGATCTGCTGCGGCTGACCCGGCAGCGGCTGCACGATGTCGATGTAGCCGTTGGCGACACCGGCCGCCAGCGATTGCGCCTGCGCCGACACCTGCTGGATCGCCGTCTCGGTCACCTGCTGGAGCTGCTGCTGCACCTGCTGGTCGCCCTGTTGCTGCGGCTGGCCGAGTTGCTGGAGCAGTTGCTGGAACGGCTGCTGCTGGCCGAGCTGTTGGAGCTGCGGCATCAGCCCGGCGCCCGGCCCCCCGGCGGACTGCTGCTGGCCGAACGGCTGTTGCTGCTGACCGAAGCCCTGCTGCTGCCCGAACGGCTGCTGCTGGTACGGCTGTTGGTACGGCGACGTACTCGCGAACTGCTGTCCCTGTTGCTGACCTTGCTGCTGTCCCGGTTGGCTCATCTGCGGGGTGGTGCTCATACGGGTGTCACCTTCCCTTGATGGTGGGGATGCGTCAGCCCGTGACGACCAGGCCGACGATCTCGTCGTCCGAGAACCACACTCGGACGTCGGGCCGTCCCGTCGCGAAGGCGGAGTGCACCGCCTGGCGTATCTCGGGGGACGGACGGTCGAGGTCGCGCCAGGAGCCGGCCACGAACAGCCGGAGCCTGGGCGGGAGTTCACGCGGGTAGGGCAGCAGCTCGTCCCAGTACCGCTCGGCGCGGCCGGAGCCGACCGCCTGCGGCAGCAACTGGTTGACGGCCGCCCTGATGTCGGGCCGGCTGCCGATCCGCTGCGAGGCGGGCCGGCCGGGTGCGTCCTGCTGTGGGGAACCCGTGGCGCGCAGCGTCTCGCGGGCCCGTTCCGGGGACATCGGCTGCTGTTCGGCCGCCCTGAGCATGCCCTGGAGCGCGGCCAGCGCACCGGCCACCACCGGTGCGGCGGCGGAGGTCCCGGAGAACGTGTCGGTGTACCAGGCGATCTCCTCGGGCCCGGCCTGCAGATCGCCGGGCCGGTCCCAGAATCCGCCGGCGGTCGTGACCTCGCGTCCCCAGCCCTGGGCGTCCACGCGGGCACCGTAGTTGGAGAACGCGAGCCGGGACCGGTCCGGCCCGTGGTCGCGGCCGTGGGTACCGGGCGGCGGGGCGCCCGCACCGACGAGGACGGCACCCGAAGACTCGTTCGAGGGGTTGAACGGGTTGCGCCACCCCTCCGGGAACGCGTCCGGGCGGCGCTCGTAGACCGCGTCGTCCAGCGACTCGGCGCCGTTGCCCGCCGCCTCGACCACCAGGACGCCCCGGGCGGTCGCGTACCGGACGGCCGCGAAGTCGTCCGGCCACCACTCCACGGGGATGTAGCCCTGCTGGTCGTCGCGCTCCGCGTAGTCGAACCGCGGTCCGGGGCGGTGCAGTTCGATCAGCAGGAGGTCGCCGGGGCCGAGGCGGTCGGCCGCCGCGTGGATCGCCGCCGCCGTGCCGATGCCCTGGAAGGCCGCCGTCGCGGTCACCGCCTCGGGCACGATGCCGGTCACGCCGTGCTCGCCCCGGTCGGCGCCGATCACACCGATCACGGCGGTGCCGTGGTTGCGCCAGGCGACATCGGTCAGCGGGGTGCCCACGACGACGCCGGCGAGCCTGGCGGCCAGGTCCTCGTGCCCCAACTGCCAAGCGCCTTCCACGTCGATCACGGTCACCCCCTGACCCGACCCACCGGGCCGCTGCCAGGCCCAGTGGGCGTCGATCCCCTCGGGCGCGGGCCGCAGATAGCCCTGGCGGCTGCTGAAGTCGGGCGTGACCGGCGCCCCTTCCTTCACCCGCGGCTCTTCGTCGGCCACCGTGGCGGGAACGGCGCCCGGCTTCACGTACGCCGTGTCGATGCCCGGCAGCGCCGCGATGCGCGAGCGCAGCTCCTCGGCCCGGCTCCCGCCGTCCTGCACCCGGTAGAAGAGCGCCAGGTCGGGTACGTTCTCCGCACTCCCGAGGGCCGACTGGTGGAGCCGTTCCTCGCCGCCGAACAGCGGTCGCAGGGCGAGTTGTTCGTCACCGAGGAACATGTTGAGCGCGGTGACGTCGGCGCCGGACGCCGAGTGGACGCCCTCGGCCCGGGCGCGCAGCCTGGCCTCGGGGCGTGCGACGACGATCAGTTCCTGCTCGGCTCCCCGATAGGTGAATCCCGCTCCGTCGGGCCCCGGCCCTGATGTTCCCGGGCCCGGCGACGGCTGTGCCTGGTCGGTCATCGGATCTCGCTCCCTTCGGTGCCTGGGTGCCACGGGGCCCAACCAAGCACCGAAGGCGGGCGTCGTAAACCCTCAGATACCGCCAACTCGGTTTGAAACAAGTTGAATTGGGTAACGCGTGCAATCCGGCCCAACACGGAGAAGGCGGTGCACATCACGTGCACCGCCTTCTGTCCCGCTTCACTCGTCGGAGGAATCCTCGTCGTCGGCCTCCGTGTCGGGCCCGGTCTCGGGCTCCGTCTCCGGCTTCGCGGGTCTCGTCGGCTTCGCACGGCCGCCGCCGGGGTTGTCCCGGAGATACGACGCGCTGTCGCTGCCGTCCGCCGTGGCATGCCCACCGGGCGGGCTGCCGCCGCCGTCCCGCCTGCGCAGATAGCGTTCGAACTCGCGGGCGATCGCCTCGCCCGACGCCTCCGGCAGCTCCGCGGTGTCGCGGGCCTCCTCCAGCGTCTGGACGTACTCGGCGACCTCGCTGTCCTCGGCGGCCAGCTGGTCCACGCCGACCTGCCAGGCGCGCGCGTCCTCGGGCAGCTCGCCCAGCGGGATGCGCACGTCGATCAGGTCCTCCAGGCGGTTCAGCAGCGCCAGGGTGGCCTTCGGGTTGGGCGGCTGCGACACGTAGTGCGGCACCGCCGCCCACAGCGACACGGCCGGTACGCCCGCGTGTGTGCACGCCTCCTGGAGGATGCCGACGATCCCGGTGGGACCCTCGTACTTGGTCTCCTCCAGGTCCATCCGCTGCGCCAGGTCCGAGTCGGACGTGGTCCCGCTGATCGGCACCGGACGTGTGTGCGGGGTGTCACCGAGCAGCGCGCCCAGGATCACCACCAGCTCCACGCCCAGCTCGTGCGCGAAGCCCAGCAGCTCGTTGCAGAACGAGCGCCAGCGCATCGACGGTTCGATACCTCGGACGAGTACGAGATCGCGCGGCTTCTCGCCGCCGACCCGGACCACCGAGAGACGGGTCGTGGGCCAGGTGATCTTCCGCACCCCGGCGTCCATCCACACCGTGGGCCGGTTCACCTGGAAGTCGTAGTAGTCCTCGGCGTCCAGGGCCGCGAACACCTCGCCCTTCCACTCCCTGTCGAGATGCGCGACCGCGGTGGAGGCGGCGTCGCCGGCGTCGTTCCAGCCCTCGAACGCGGCCACCATCACTGGGTCGATCAGCTCGGGAACCCCCTCCAGCTCGATCACCCAGCGCCTCCTTCCGATCTGCCCTCGCGTACGCCCCAACCTTACGGCGTCCGACGGGGGCGCCCGCAGCCCCCTTGCACGGGGGAGTGACCCCATGCCTGCCCCGTCCGAGCCGGTCGAACACACAAGATCGCCACCCGGTGCGCACGGGGACCGGCCGGTCACTCCTCCGATGGATCAACCGGCCCCCGCACGACGACCGGCTCGTTCACAGGGTCGAACGCAGCCACTGCTCCACGCTCGCGATGTGCACCGTCGCCCACGACCGCGCCGCCTCCGCGTCCCGGTCGCGCAGCGCGCCCAGGATCGCCCGGTGCTCGTGCAGAGTGCGGCTGACCGCGTCCTCCTGGGTCAGCCCGCGCCAGATCCTGGCCCGCGTGGTGGGTCCCGACAGACCGTCGAGGAGCGAGCAGAGCACCGAGTTGCCGGAACTCTGCACGATGCCCCGGTGGAACTCCAGGTCGCAGGCGACCAGTTCCTCCACCGAGGGGGCACCGCCCAGCGCGTCCAACTGGAGGGTGAGCGCGTCGAGTTGCTGCTCGCTGATCCGCAGGGCCGCCATCCCGGTGGCGGCGGGCTCCAGAATGCGCCGCACCGCCAGGAATTCGAGCACCGTGTCGTCGCGGTGGAAGTCCACGACGAAACTCAGCGCCTCCAGCAGGAGTTGGGGATCCAGACTCGTGACGTACGTGCCGTCGCCCTGCCGCACGTCCAGGATCCGGATCAGCGACAGCGCGCGCACGGCCTCCCGCAGGGAGTTGCGGGACAGGCCGAGTTCGGCGGCGAGTTCGCTCTCCTTGGGCAGCCGGTCCCCAGGACGCAGCGCGCCGGAGACGATCATTCCCTTGATCTTCTCGATCGCCTCATCGGTGACTGCCATGACCGGCCTCCCTGTTGCTCAGACATCCGATGTATCAGGCATATTATGGGGGTTCAGTGGGCTGAACGGGAGAGAAATCCACAGCTCAGGCAAGTGATTCGAGCTCCGCGACCACGGTTTCCTCGTCCAGTGTGCTCAGTGTCCGGTTCCGCATCAGCACCCGGCCGTCCACCACCGTGTCCCGCACGTCCGCCGAGTGCGCCGCATACGCGAGCGTCGACCAGGGGTCGTGCAGGGGCCGCAGATGCGGTGCGCCCAGGTCCAGGACGATCAGGTCGGCCCGCTTTCCGACCTCCAGGGACCCCAGGTGCTCCCCGAGCCCCAGCGCCCGCGCACCCTCGATCGTCGCCATCCGTACGGCCTGCTCGGCACCGACCGCCGTCGGGTCACCACTCGCCTTGTGCACCAGCGCCGCCTGCCGTACGGCGCCCAGCACGTCCAGCGTGTTGGAGCTTACGGCCCCGTCGGTGCCCAGCCCGACGGTGACACCAGCGCTGAGCAGCCGCGGCACCGGCGCGATCCCGCAGCCCAACTTCAGGTTGGACACCGGACAGTGGGCCACCGAGGTGCCCGTGCGGGCCAGCGCCGCGATCTCCGGGCCGGTCAGGTCCACGGCGTGCGCGAGCAGCAGATCGGGGCCGAGCAGCCCCAGCGAGTCGAGCAACTCCACAGGACGCTTGCCGTACTTGACCTCGACGGTGGCGACCTCGGTCGCGTTCTCCGCCGCGTGGATGTGCAGCAGCGCCCCGAACTCCCGTGCCAGGGCGGCGATTTCGACGAGCTGGTCGGGGGCGAGGGTGTACGTCGAGTGCGCGAACAGGATCGGTCGCCGACCGGGGCGTGCCGCACCCCGCGCCACCAAGTCCCTTCGCGCCCAGTCGAGTCGGTCCTCGTAGGGCATTCCGTCCGGCGGCTCCGGTACGTCCATGAAGGTCGGCCCGGAGTGCAGCCGCCAGCCCGCCTCACGGGCCGCCTGCTCGGCCGCCTCGTGGAACCAGTACATGTCGAGCGCCGAGGTCACCCCGGCCCGCACACTCTCGGCCACCGCGAGCCGCACGGCCGCCGCCACGTTCTTCGGAGCCAGCAGCTCGGCCTCCCACTTCAACACCCGCTCCAGGAAGCCCTGGAGAGTGACGTCGTCGGCGCGACCGCGCAGCAGCGTCATCGCGAGGTGGGTGTGCGTGTTGACGAGTCCGGGCAGCACGAGACAGCCCGACGAGTCGATGGACTCCGTTGCCGTGAACCGGGTCGTCAGCTCCTCGGCTGGCCCCGCGGCGACGATCTCGCCCTCGTGGACGGCAACCGCCCCGTCCCGTACGACAGTTCCGGCCTCGTCGACGGTCAGGACGTCACCGCCGTGCACCAACAGGTCGATGTTCACGCCTCGCTCCCTTCCGCCAGCAGCCGCAGTGCCTCCAGTGAGACCACAGCGCCGCGCTCGACACCGGCCGCGACGACCTCCCGGTGCGGGTCGTACCCACCGGTGGTCTCCGCGTCGACGAGTTCATCGGCGTTGGCGCCGTCGATCACGAGCACTCCACCCGCGACCAGCCCGCGCAGCGAGGCGGTCACCAGCAGCGCCGACAGTTCCATCTCGATCGCCGCGAGCCCGGCGCCGTCGTAGGAGAAGAGGGGGATGAGACCGGGCTGGAAGGCCGCCCGGGTCCATACGATCCCGCGGTGGTGCGGGGCGCCGGCCTCGCGAGCGGCGCGCTGGAGGGCGAGGACCGCCTCGGGGGCGGCGACCGCCGGGTACTCCGGTGGGAGCAACTGCGGTGTGACACCGTCGTCGCGTACGGCCGCCTCCGCGATGACGAGGTCGCCGTCGCCGATGCCGGGCTTCATCGCGCCCGCCGTGCCGAAGCGCAGGAACGTGCGGACCCCCGCGTCCGCCAGCTCCTGGAACAGCAGGATCGCGCCAGGACCACCCACCCCGTGCGAGGCGACGGTGACCGGCAGGCCCTTCCAACTCCCGCTGAACACACGGTATTCGCGGTGGTACGACACCTCCTCGGCGCCGTCGAGCAGCGCGGCTACGGCGGCGGCGCGCGCCGGGTCGCCGACGACGACCGCGTGCGCCGGAAGTCCGGTCCTTGGTATGCGGGTGATGGGCAGCAGGTCCTGCGTCATGTGGCGGCTCCGGAAGGGGAGTTGGCGGTACGGCGACGGCGGCGGGCCGTCGAGAGGAAGAGGGCGACGAGCGTCACGACGTACGGCGCGGCATCGGTGGCCTGTTGGGGCAGGCCGACGCCCTGGAGGCGGAAGCCGGCGGCCTCGGCGAGACCGAAGAGCAGCGCGGCGAGCAGCACGCCGACCGGTGCCGCGCGGCCGAGCATCACCGCGACGACGGCGATCCAGCCCCGGCCCGCCGTCATGTTCTCGGAGTACAACGTGACGTTTCCGAGCGCGAGTTGAGCCCCCGCGAGCCCGCAGAGGCCCCCGGAGATCAGCACGGCCGCGTACTTGTACTTCGCGGGGCTCACCCCGAGCGTGGCCGCCGCGTCCGGTGCCTCACCAACGCCGCGCAACCTGAGCCCCCACACATGCCGGGACAGCATCACCGCGGCCACCGCGACCGCGACGAACGCCAGATACGCGAGCGGGGTGAAGCCACCGACCAACGGCAGACCGGCGAGTGACGGATCGTCGAAAGTGCCCTGCACACCGAAGACCGTACGCAGGAGGAAGCTGGTCAGGCCAACTGCCAGAAGATTCATGGCGATTCCGAGAACGACCGCGTCCCCGCGCAGAGTTATCGCGCCCACGGCAAGGATGAGGGAGTACGCGGCTGCCGCGAGGGCGGCGGCGAGGACGCCGAGCCAGGCGCTGCCGGTGAACCAACTCGTGGCCACGGAAGTGAAGCAGCCCATCAGCATCATGCCTTCGAGGCCGATGTTGAAGACCCCCGCCCGCTCGCACAGGGCACCGCCCAGCGCGGCCAGCAGGATCGGGGTCAGCGCGCGCAGCGCCGACATCAGCAGATCGGAGTCGAAGAACATCACACGGCCCCGCTTTCCTGAGCACGCCTGCTGAACCACTTCGTCGGGAAGCGGAGCCGGGCCGCGAGGAACACGATCACGATGGCCTGGAGCACCTGCGTCAGCTCGCGTGGCACCTCCGTCGTCCGCTCCATCGCCAGGCCGCCGACTGCGAGGACGGCGAAGAAGAAGGAGGCGACGACCGTGCCGAGCGGGGCTGCGGCTGCCAGCAGGGCGGCCGTAAGTCCCGTCCAGGTGTAGCCGGGTGCGGTGAGCGAGCCGTCGACGAAGCGGTACGGGAAGCTCAACACCCCTATGGCGCCCACGAGTCCGGCCAGCGCACCGGAGACGGACATCAACTTGAAGGTCAGGCCCCGGCGTTCGACGCCCGCGTAGGCGGCGAAACGCGGGTTGAGGCCCGTCATGCGGATCTCGTAGCCGAAGGCCGTGCGCTTGTCGGTGAACCAGTACGCGGCTGCCGCCAGCACCACCAGGATGAGCCCGATGGTGACCGTCGAGTCGCCGAACGCGGGCAGTGCCACGCCGTCCGGCATCGCGCGGGTCTGGGGGAGGCTGGAGCCGGGTTCCTTGAGCGGGTAGCGCGCGAGGTAGGACGCGAGCGACATCGCCGGGTAGCTGAGCAACAGGCTGCTGACCAGGAGCGGAACGCCGAGCCGGTTCTCGCACAGGGCGGCGAGCGCGGCGTACACGGCACCCGCCGCCATGCCCGCGAACAGCGCCAGTACGACGGTGAGCGGTGCGGGCAGCGGCGAGTAGAGGCCGGTCACGGCCGCCGTGATGCCGCCGAGGACCATCTGTCCGTCCCCGCCGAGGTTGATCAGCCCGGCCCGCAACGGGATCGCCAGCGCGAGCGCCATACCGAGCACGCTGGTGCCGGTGCTCAGTGTGGAGCCGATGCCGTCGGCGCCGAGCGAGCCGGTGATGACCGCGCCGTAGGCGGTGACCGGGTCCGCGCCGGTGCCGACGAGGAACACCGCGCCGATGACCAGGCCCGCGAGCACGGAGAAGGCGACGGGGGAGCGCAGGGCTCCGGATATTCGGGTGGGAGTCATGTCAGTCGACGGCCTCCGCCGGTGCTGCGGCTCCGCCCGCCATGGCGAGCCCCAGTTCCCGTTCGTCCGCCTCGTCCTTCGTGTACGTCGCTGTGGCCCGGCCCTCGTACATGACCAGGACCCGGTCCGCGAGGCCCCGGATCTCGCTCAGTTCGGCGGAGACGAGGAGGACGGCGTGACCGGCGTCGCGGTGGGCGACGATCTGCTCGTGGATGTTCTGGATGGCGCCGATGTCGACCCCGCGCGTCGGCTGCTCGACGAGCAACAGCGGTGCCGCATGGGCGAGTTCGCGGCCGATCAGCAGTTTCTGCAGATTGCCGCCGGACAGTGCGGAAGCGGGTACCTCGGGGGTGGCCGCCTTGATGCCGAAGCGCTCGATGAGCCGCCCGGCGTGGGCGCGTACGGATGCGGGCGGCAGAAGTCCCTTCGCGGAGAGGGACGTTCGGTGGTGGCCCATCGCGAGGTTGTCCGCGACGGTGGCCGCCGGTGCCGTGCCGACCGCGTTCCGGTCCTCCGGGACGTAGGCGAGGCCCTGTGCCCGGCGTTCGGTGGCCGAGGCGTGGGTGATGTCCCGCCCCTTGAGGCGCACTTGACCGGAGGCGACCGGCCGTAGCCCGGCCAGTGCCTCGATCAGTTCGCTCTGGCCGTTGCCCGCGACGCCCGCGATCCCGACGATCTCCCCGGCGCGGACGGTGAGTCCCACATCGTGGACGGAGTCCGTGGTGAGGTTCTTCACGTCGAGGATCACGTCACCGGGTGTTCCGGGCGCGTGTACGCGGTCCAGCTCGACCGCGCGGCCGGTCATCGCGGCGGCGATCTCGCCGGCCGAGGTGTCCGCGGTGACCAGGCGGGCGACCACCCGGCCGTCCCGCAGCACGGTCACGTTGTCGCTGCCTTCGAGGACCTCGCGCAGCTTGTGGGTGACAAGGATCACCGTACGACCCTGCGCGGCCAGCGACTTGAGGACGGCGAACAGGGCGTCCGCCTCGGCGGGTGTGAGCACGGCGGTCGGTTCGTCGAGGATCAGCGTGCGGGCGCCCCGGTGCAGGAGCTTCAGGATCTCCACGCGCTGGCGCAGGCCGACCGGGAGTTCGCCGACCCGGGCGTCCGGGTCGACGGCGAGTCCGTGCTCCTCGGCCAGCTCACGCACCCGGCGGCGGGCGGCGGCCCGGTCCACCAGGCCGAAGCGGCGCGGCTCGGCGGCGTAGACGACGTTCTCGGCGACCGTCAGCGAGTCGAAGAGCTTGAAGCTCTGGTGGACCATGCCGAGCCCGGCGGCCATGGCGGCGCTCGGGTCGCCGAAGGTCGCCTCGCGGCCGTCGATCCGGATGGAGCCCGCGTCGGCGCGCTCCATGCCGTAGAGGATCGACATGAGGGTGGACTTGCCGGCGCCGTTCTCGCCCATGAGGGCGTGGATCTCGCCGCGTTGGACGGTCAGGTCGACGTTGTCGTTGGCGAGCGTGCCGGGGAAGCGCTTGGTGATTCCCCGGAGCTCGACGGCTGGGTCAACCGGCGGCCGGGTCATCGACCTTGAGCTCTCCGGAGACGATCTGGTCGCGCAGCGCCTTCACCTTGGCGAGGACGTCCTTGTGCTGGGCGATCACGCATTTCGACGAGTCGACGCCCGACTCAAGTCCGGTGAGGCTGATGCCGCCCTCCTTCAGGCCGTACGACACCGAGGTGCCCGCTCTGCCCGCGAGGACCTGCTCGACGCCCTTCTCGACGGCGACGTCCGTCTTCTTGATCACGTTGTCGACGACGGTGCCGGGGGAGGAGACGCACTGGTTGACGTCGACGCCGTACGCGAACGCGCCCTTGGCCTTCGCGGCCTCGAAGACGCCGTAGTTGCCGGCCGCCGCGGCCGCCATGATCTGGTCGGTGCCCTTGTAGAGCAGGGAGTTGGCCTGCTCCTTGGCGCGCGCCGAGTCGTCGAACGGGGACTGGCCGCCGACGAAGCGCGTCGACGCGGAGGTCTTGGCGGCGACCTTCTTGGCACCGGCCGCGAACGGGTCGCTGTAGCGCCGGAATTGGGGAGTGTCGAGCACGTCCACCGCACCGACCTTGCCGCTCTTGCTGAGCAACCCGGCCTCGGCGCCCGCGAGATAGACACCCTCGTGCTCACGGAACACCGCGCACGTCACGTTCTTGAAGGTCTTCGTCGTGCACGCGTCGATCATCAGGAACTGCTGCTTGGGGTGCGCCTTGGCCTGCTGCGCGACGATGTCGGCGAACTCGAAGCCGACCAGCACGATCACGTTCGGGCTCGCTTCCACGGCGGCCTGCACGTTCTGCTGCTGGGACGCGGTGTCCGTGGACTCGTAGACCTTCTCGGTCCCGTGGTGCGTCTTCGCGGCGGCCTTCACTCCGGTGACGGCCAGCTTCAGGAACTCGTTCTGTCCGACCGCGTCCGGGGTGACCAGCGTGAACGACTTCCCGCTGCTGCCGCTCGCGCTGTCCGAGGCGTCGGTCCTGGCGGCGGCGTTGCAGGCGGTGGCGGCGGTGACCATGAGCGTGGTGGCGGCGACGAGCTGCAGGGTGCGACGTGATCTGCGGAGCATGGGGACCTTCCGGGGTACGGCAAGGCGCGCTCCGCCGGGAGCGCGTGCGACCAGATGGTGAGACGGAACAAGACGAGGGGTGGACGCGAGAGGGACAGGTCAGCGTCGACGGCAGTCGCTCGCGCAGCGGCCGTGATCGAGGAAACGGCGCATCGTCAACAGCACGCGTCCTCCTTCGTCTCGGCCTTCGGGCTGCGGGTGCTGGACTTTAACATTCGTTTTGAGACACCTGCTCGACTGTCTCGAACTGTGGTTCTTCCTGGTCATGTACGGTGTCCGACACCCATCGGAACAGCAGGAGTGTCCCGTTATGCCCCAGGAATTGCGCGCGGTCGACTGGACCGGCAGCGGCCTCGCGCTCATCGATCAGACCCTGCTCCCGCTCCGCCACGAGACGATGGCTGTCCACGATGTGGACACGCTTGTCGACGCGATCCAGCGTCTCGTCGTGCGCGGGGCGCCCGCGATCGGAGCGGCCGGCGCGTACGGTGTCGCGCTCGCGATCATCGAGGGCGAGCGCAAGGGATGGACCGAGGCCGAGGTGCGCGCGGCCGTCGCCCGCGTCCGTGAGGCCCGGCCCACCGCGGTCAACCTCATGGCGGGCGTGGACCGGGTCATGACCCGCTTCTACGAAGGCCTCGACGCGGTCCTCGAAGAGGCTGCGGCCGTCCAGCGCGAAGACGTCGCGGGCAACCGCGCGATGGGTGCGTTCGGCGCGGACTGGCTGGTCCAGAAGGTGGGCGTGGAGCGGCCGTTGAGGCTTCTGACGCACTGCAACACGGGTGCGCTGGCCACCGCCGGATGGGGCACCGCGCTCGGCGTCATCCGTGAACTGCACGCGCGTGGGCTGGTGGAGGTCGTCTACGCCGACGAGACGCGTCCGTTGCTCCAGGGATCGCGCCTGACGGCTTGGGAGTTGGTCCAGGAAGGCATCCCGCACTACGTCCAGGCCGACGGCGCCGCGGCCGGCACCATCCTGCGCGGCGAGGTCGACGCGGCCATCGTCGGCGCGGACCGCATCGCGGCCAACGGCGACACGGCGAACAAGGTCGGCACGGTCGGCGTCGCCCTGGCCTGCGCGGACGCCGGTATCCCGTTCCTGGTGGCGGCCCCGACCACCACGGTCGACCTCGCCACCAGAACCGGCGACGAGATCCACATCGAACTCCGGGGCGAGGCCGAGGTGTTGGAATGGGGCGGTGTGCGGACGGCTCCCGCCGAGTCGCGTGGGCACAACCCCGCGTTCGATGTCACGCCGGGGCGTTTGGTTACGGGACTGGTCACGGAGCGGGGCGTGTTGGAAGTGTCGGCCGGTGAACTCCCCGGCGACCGGCTGGCGTAAGGGTGTGAGTGGCGGAGAGGGGCGCCGGCCCGGCGGTGTCGCGGGCCAGGTGGTTCAGTCCGTGAGCGCGTCGAGCCAGCCGGTCAGCAGACGGTTGACCTCCTGGGGGCGTTCCTGCTGGATCCAGTGGCCGCAGCCGTCCAGGAGGTGGGAGGCGGTCAGGCCGGGGAGTGTGGTGGGGAAGTCGGCGATCGCGTCGGACATCCAGGTGGTGGAGGCGTCCAGGGTGCCGCCGATGAACAGCGACGGTTGCCTGATCGGGGCTCCGCGGTGCGGGGCGAGGTCCTCCCAGTCGCGGTCCACGTTGCGGTAGCGGTTGAGGGCGCCGGTCAGGCCTGTGCGCTCGAACTCCCCGGCGTAGACGTCGAGTTCGTCCTCGGTAAGCCAGGCCGGGAGGGCGCCGGCGGGGAAGCGGTCGCACAGCAGGCCGCCGCGGGCCACGAAGTGCGGGTCGGGCTCGCCCCGGGCAGGCATGGTGTCGGCGGACAGGGCCGCGCAGAAGCCGGCGAGCCAGCCCCGGACATCGCGTTCGATCTCCGCCTCGGCGCGGCCGGGCTTCTGGAAGTAGGAGACGTAGAACTCCTGCTCGGGGCCGCCGATCGTGCCGAAGACGTCCGTGGGGCGGGGCCCGCCGGGCGGTGCGTAGGGGACGCTCAGCAGGCCGACCGCGCGGAAGACCTCGGGGTGGAGCAGGGCGGAGGCGGCGGCGATGCCGGAGCCCCAGTCGTGGCCGGCGACCACGGCGCTCTCCTCGCCGAGGGTGCGTACGACGGCGACGTTGTCCGCGACCAGGTCGAGCACCCGGTAGGCGTCGGTCGCCGCCGGCTTGGCGGAGCGGCCGTAGCCGCGCACGTCGATCGCCACCGCCCGGTAGCCGGCCGTGGCGAGGTCCGGGAGCTGTCGGCGCCAGGAGTACCAGGACTCGGGGAAGCCGTGCACGAGCAGGACCAGCGGGCCGGTGCCCTGTTCGACCAGATGAATGCGCCCGGCGGGGCCCTCGACGGTGCGGTGGCGGAGGGCGGCGGACGGCTCGGACTGCATGGGCATCTCCTCGGTGCGCTGGTGGTCGCGGGTACCCGTCGATCATGCGGCGCGGCGACCGCCCGAGGCGATGAGGGTTGCCAATCTGGCAAACTTGCAGGACAGGGCGGTGGAGTACGGCGTTCGGGAGGTGCGGGGGCGGTGGCAGGCGACGACGTGGCCGAGACGCTGGCGGCGATGGGCCCCCGGCTGCGGGCCGCACGCGAGCATCGCGGCGCCACGCTCACCGGCGTCAGCTGCGCGACCGGCATCTCGCCGAGCACGCTGTCGCGGATCGAGACCGGCCGGCGCAAGCCCACCCTGGAGGTGGTCCTGCAGTTGGCGAAGGAGTACGGCGTCTCCCTGGACGAGCTGGCCGGCACCGCGCCCGCACCTGCGGCCGAGCGCCGCGCTCCGGTGCCGCTGAGCTTCGGCGACGACAAGGCGGTCCTGCCGCTGACCCGCTACGTCGGCGGACTGCACGCGCACAAGCACGTCCTGCCCGCCGTCGAGGAACCGCCAGCGCGCCCGCGGCAGGTCTCGCACGACGGCTACGAGTGGCTGTGCGTCCTGTACGGGCGGCTGTGGCTCGCGCTCGGCGACCAGGATCTCGTCCTGACGGCCGGGGACGTGGCCGAGTTCGACACCCGCGCCCCGCACGGGGTCGCGAACGCCGGCTCCGGCGGGCCCGTCGAGTATCTGATCATGTTCGGGCCGCAGGGAGAGCGCCTGCGACCGCGCACCCCGCCCGCCCCCGGCCGCTAGGGCGAGGCCGGTGTCGCTGCTCTGTGGAACCAGCGATGGGGCCCCGAGACTCGGGGCCCCTTTCGCATGGACCGGCGTCGCTCAGCGCTGGGTGAGCTCCAACTCCAGCAACCACTCCACCACTTCGGTGTGATGCCGCGCCTGACGCGGATCGTCGCCCCACACATACAGCCCGTGTCCGGCCACCACGACCGCCGGCATCCGAGGATCCCGGGCCGCCTCCAGGCGGTCGCCCAGCACCTTCATGTCCTGGCTGTTGGCGATGACCGGCAGCGTCACCTCGACGTCGTGCGCGGGCTGGCCGACGCCCTTGAGCATCTCCACGTCCTTGAAGACGATCCCGCCCGGCTCGCGTCGTCCCATCGCGACGGACGCCACGGTGTGCACGTGGACCACCGCGCCGGCGCCGGTCAACGCGGCGACACGGGCGTGCAGTTCGGCCTCGGCGGAGGGCTTGCCGCCCTGGACGGCGGCGCCGTTCCCGTCCACCAACACCACGTCCGCGGGAGTCAGTTCGCCCTTGTCGTGCCCGCTCGCCGTCACGGCCAGCCGCAGCGGGTCCCGGGACAGCACCACGGACAGGTTCCCGGAGGTCCCGCGCATCCAGCCGAACGAGGCGAAACGGGCGGACTCGGCGGCGAGTTGCGCCCCCGCCTCCTCAAGGTCGAGTGCGGTGGGCTCGGTGGTCACGTGGTGCTCCTTGAACTGGTGATGCTGATCTCGTCGAACGCCCCCGCCTGTGCGTGGTCGCCGACGCCTTGCTCGAAGTACGGCTCTCCCGGCCGCCGTACACCCACGGCGTGCCAGCCCGCGGCCGCAGCCGCGTCCAGCTCGCCGGGCCGGTCGGAGAGGAAGAGCAGCCGGGACGGCTCGACGCCGGTCGCCGCCGCGATCCGGCGGTACGACTCCGGCTCCTGCTTGGGACCGGCGCTCTCCGTGTCGTAGAGACCGGAGACCAGCGGCAGCAGGTCGCCCTCCGGGCTCGATGTGAACCAGGCGCGCTGCGCGGCCACCGAGCCGGACGAGTACACGTAGAGCCGAAGTCCCGCCGTGTGCCAGGCGCGCAGGGCCGGTACGACGTCGTCGTAGAAGTGCGAGACGAGGTCGCCGCGGGCGAAGCCCTCGGACCAGATGATGCCCTGGAGGGTCTTCAGCGGGGTGGCCTTGCGGTCCTCGTCGAGCCAGGAGTTGAGGGTCTTCTCGATCTCTACGGCGTCGGCGTCCGGGGTGCCGGTCAGCTCGCGGACCTGTGCGATCGCCCGGGACACGGCCGGGTCCTCGGCCCGCTCGGTGAGCAGGGCGGCGAAGCGTGAGCGCGAGTACGGGTACAGCACGTCGACGACGAAGCCCGTGGCGCTCGTGGTGCCCTCGATGTCGAGCACCACGGCGTCCACGTCGTACCTCAAGGTCACGCGGCGGCCTTGTCCTGCTGGTAGCCCGCGTCGATCGTGTCGTAGTCGGGGAAGCGCGAGGCGATGGTCGAGCCGGTGAAGTTGCCGACCCAGCCGTCCTCCTCGTGGAAGAAGCGGATCGCGGTGAAGGCGGGCTTGGTGCCCATGTCGAACCAGTGGGTGGTGCCGCGCGGCACGCCCAGCAGGTCGCCCTTCTCGCAGTAGACGGCGTGCACCTCGCCGTTCACGTGCAGGTAGAAGATGCCGGAGCCGGAGACGAAGAAGCGGACCTCGTCATCGTCGTCGTGCGTGTGCTCCTGGAGGAACTTCGCCCGGGCGCCGGCCGCCTTGGCGGGGTACTCCGGGTCGTCGCTGGGGTGCAGACCGAGGACGTCGACGGTGGTGAAGCCCTCCTCGGCGTTCAGCTTGTCGATCTCCGGGCCGTACGCGGCGAAGACGGTGTCGCTGTCGGCGTCGGCCGGGACGTCCTCGCGGATCGGCCACTGCTCGTAGCGCACACCGAGGGGGGCGAGCGCGGCGGCGATCTCGACGGGGTCGGCGGTGCGGCGCACGAGGTTCTCGGGACCCGACTCGGGCCAGGTGGTGAGCAGGGTCATGGGAGCAACTCCGGAAAAGTGGGAGGGATGTCCGGATGCCGAGACGAACACCGGACCGGTGGGAGAGGCAAAGGGGGTGCAACGAGGCCCGTCGTCCCGGGTCGGGGCCGGTTATGTGATGGTAACCGCCGTCGGTGACCAGGCCTGATGTGACGTAGTCGTTGTCTCACCAGCTGAGAAACCGCTTCCATCCCTTTGACCAATGGCTGAAAACATTCTCATGATCTCCCTATGAAGACGCTGCTGCTCGTGCGGCGGCTGTACGTGGACTTGCTCCGGTCGACCACAGCCAGCTGTCGCTGACCACATCCGGAGCCCCGCGAGCCTTTCGTGCCGCGGTCCACCACCCGTTCGCGGTGGCTGATTCCTTTTCTCGTGCTCCGGGTCACGCACGCCCGTCCTTCACCCCTTCTGCACCACCTTGCACCTGGAGCCCCTCATGTCCCGCACCCGTGTCCCCCTCGCCGCGCTCTCGCTGGCCTCCGCCTCGGCCCTCCTCCTCGCGGGCTGCTCCCAGTCCACCGACGCGTCGAAGGACACCGCCGACACAGCCGCCTCGGCCTCGGCCGCCACGGGCAAGAAGCCGGCCCCCTTCAGCAGGGGCACGGTCAAGGTCGCCCTCGTACGGCAGAGCGGCGCCGGCGACTACTTCGAGCAGTGGGGCAACGGCGCCAAGGCACAGGCCAAGGCCCTCGGCATCGACCTGACCGTGTACGACGCCCAGGCCGACAACGCCAAGCAGGCCACCGACCTGTCCTCGGCCATCAACTCCGGCGCGCAGGCGATCATCGTCGACCACGGCTTCCCGTCCACGATCCAGCCCGAGATCGACCAGGCCGTGAAGAAGGGCATCAAGGTCGTCGTCTACGACGTCGACCAGACCAACAAGTCCGTGATCAGCACCGAGCAGGACGACGCCAGCATGGCGCAGGCCGTCCTCGACGTGATGGCCAAGACGGTCGGCAAGAACGCCAAGGTCGGCTACGTCAACGTGGCCGGCTACGCGGCCCTCGACAAGCGCAACACCGTCTGGGCGAAGGAGGTCGCCGCCCAGGGCTGGAAGCAGCAGTTCAAGGTCGGCAAGGTCACCGACTCCACGGCCACCGACAACGTTCCCCTGGTCTCCGCCGCGCTCACCCAGCACTCCGACGTGGCGGGCGTCTTCGCCCCCTACGACGAGCTCGCCAAGGGCACCGTCCTCGCCGTCCAGAACAAGAAGCTGCAGAGCAGGGTGAAGGTCTTCGGCGCGGACGTCTCCAACGCCGACATCCAGAACATGACCGCCGCAAACAGCCCGTGGGTCGCCACCGCCGGCACCGACCCGTCCGCGGTCGGCGCGGCCGTCGTCCGTACGGCGGCCCTGGAGCTGGCCGGTCAGCTGAACAAGACCTCGGTCGACTTCCCGGCCGTCGCCATCACCCAGGACTTCCTGCGCAAGAACAAGATCGAGAACATGGACCAGCTCCGCGCGGCCCTGCCCGCCCTGAACCTCTCCAAGGTGAGCACCGCCGACTGGATCCCCAATGTCGCCCACTGACACGGCAGTTGACGCCGCGGTCTCGCTCCGCGACGTCAGCATGGCCTTCGGCGGCAAGACGGTGCTCGCCTCCGTCTCGCTCGACATCGCACCGGGCAGCGTGGTCGCGCTGCTCGGTGCGAACGGAGCCGGCAAGTCCACGCTGATCAAGATCCTGTCGGGCGTCCACACGGGCCACGGCGGTGAGGTGCGGGTCGCAGGGGAACCCGCAGCTCTCCAGTCCCCGTCCGCCGCCCGGCAGTTGGGCATCCAGACGGTCCACCAGCGGATCGGCGAGGGCATCGTGCCCGGCCTCTCCGTCGCCGAGAACCTGGTCTTCGAGGAACTGGCCCAGCGCCGGGGCAACCCGTTCCTCAACGGCCGCCGCGTCCTGGCCCGCGCCCGCGAGATCCAGGCAGCGCTGGAACTCGACTGGAGCGACGCCGTGTTGCGCCGCGACGTCACCGAACTCGGCATCTCCGACCGCCAGTTGCTCATCCTGGCCCGCGCCCTCGCCACCCGCCCCCGGCTGCTCGTCCTCGACGAACCGACCTCCGCCCTCTCCGCCGCCGAGGCGGAACGGCTCTTCGCCCTGGTCGAGAAGATGCGCGACGACGGCATCGCGGTCCTCTACGTCTCCCACCGCCTCGGCGAGATCGACGCGCTCGCCGACCGGCTGGTCGTCCTGCGGGACGGCGGCCTGACCGACGACCAGGTCAAACCCTTCGACTGGGACAGCGCCCTGCGCGCGATGCTGGCCCAGGCCCACGAGGTGACGACGGCCCGCCCGCGGCACTCGGGCCGACACGGCGACACCGTCCTCGGCCTGCGCGGCGTCCACCTCTTCGAGGGACGGGCAGCCCTGGACCTTGACCTCCGCGCCGGTGAAGTCACCGGTGTCGTAGGCCTGTTGGGGGCGGGCAAGACGGAACTCGCCCGCGGCCTGTTCGGCGCCGAGCCCTTCACCACCGGCACGGTCACGCTCGACGGCAAGCCCTACGCACCTCGCCGCCCGGCCGACGCGATCCACGCCGGCGTCCACCTCGTCCCCGAGGACCGGCACGCCGACGCGCTCGTACCCGGCTGGTCGGTGGCGCAGAACATCTCGCTGCCGTTCCTCAAGTCCCTGTCCCGGGGCGGACTCGTGAACACGGCGAAGGAGGACGCCCTCGGCCGCGAGACCATCGACGTCCTCGGTGTCGTCGCCCGCGACGAGCACAGCACGGTGGAGGAGCTCTCCGGCGGCAACCAGCAGAAGGTCGTCGTGGGCCGCTGGCTCGCGCACACCCCTCGTGTCCTCATCCTGGACGAGCCGTTCCGAGGCGTGGACATCGGTGCCCGGCGCGACATCGGCCGCCGCGCCCGCGCGCTGGCCGCCGAGGGAGCCGCCGTCCTGGTCCTCTCCGCCGACGTGGACGAGGTCCTGGAGATCGCCGACCGGGTCGTGGTGCTGTCGGCCGGTGAAGTGCATCTCGACGCCTACGGCGAAGACGCGGAACGCGACCGCGTGATCCAGACCATCTCGGCGTCCGTGTGACCCCGGCCCACTCAGGAAGTACGCCATGACCACCACCCAGAGCCCCGAGGCCGCACCCAAGGCGACGGCCCCGCCCGCCGTCTCCACCGTCGTGCTCGTCCAGAATGCCGTCATCAAGTACGGCTTCATCTTCGTCACCGTCGCGCTCTTCCTGTACTTCGCGCTGAGCGAGGGCTCCTTCCGCGAGTCGGCGACCCTCCTCGACACCCTCCGGTACGTCTCGGTCGCCGCGATCCTCGGCCTCGGCGTCACTCTCACCATGGCCGTCGGCGGAATGGACATGTCGGTCGGCGCCGTCGCCGGCCTCGGTGTCACCGTCGCCGCGAAGACGATGGTGACGTACAACCAGGTCGGCACGGTCGCGATCCTCGCCGTGATCGCGGCGGGCGCGCTGGCCGGACTCCTCAACGCCCTGCTGATCGTCGTCATGAAGATCCCGGACATGCTGGCCACCCTCGGCACCATGTTCGTCATCCAGGGCACCAAACTCATCCTGGTCGACGGCCAGTCCATCTCCGCAGGCATGACCCAGTCCGACGGCACCACCGCCCCCGGCAAGTTCACCGACGGCTTCCTGCGCATCGACCGCGGCACGCTCCTCGGCATCCCCATCTCGGTGCTGATCTTCGGCGCGCTGACGGTGATCGCCTGGGTGTTCCTGGCCCGCACCCGCTGGGGCCGCGTGCTGTACGCCATCGGCGCCAACCCGGAGGCGTCCCGCCTGGCGGGCATCCGCGTCGGCGCCTACCGGGCCCTCGCCTACGTCCTCTCCGGTGTCCTCGCCTCCATCGGCGGCCTGATCCTGGCCTCGCGCATCGGCCAGGGAGACGTGAGCGCGGGCACTTCGCAGCTCCTGGAGGCGGTCGCCGTCGCCCTGGTCGGTACCTCGGTCCTCGGCCGTGGCCGCCCGAACGTCTGGGGCACGGCCCTGGGCGCCGTCCTCATCGGCATCATCACCACCGGTCTCACCATCAAGGGCCTGCCCTATTACACCCAGGACGTAGTCGAGGGCGCGGTCCTCATCCTCGCCCTCGTCTTCAGCTTCACCCTGTCCAAGCGCCGCACCGCATAAGGAAGTTCGAGGAGTTCGCACGATGGGCTACCGCATCCTGGAGACCGACGACGTCCCGGCGTACCTGCACGAGCGCGGCCACTGGGCGGACGTGAGCGACATCCACGTCCGTGAGGTGTCGGACGGCAACATGAACCGGGTGTTCCTCGCCTCGAACGCCGACGGCAGCCACCGCCTCGCCGTCAAGCAGGCGCTGCCCTGGGTGCGGGTCGCGGGGCCCTCCTGGCCGATGAGCCCGGAGCGCGCCGACGCCGAGGCGCGGGCCTACGAGCAGGTCGCGCGCGTGGCCCCCGACAAGATCCCGGCGATCCACGGCTACGACGCCGACAACTACGCCCTCGTCATGGAGGACATGTCCGACCTGGAGGTCCTGCGCACGGTCCTCAACGAGGGCGCGTCCTACGGCCCGGACACCTCGGCACGGATCGGCGAGTTCGTCGCCCAACTCGCCTTCGCGACCAGCGACTTCGGTATGGAGTCAGCTGACCGGAAGGCGCTGATCGCGGCCTCGGTGAGCCCCGAGCTGTGCAAGATCACGGAAGACGTGGTGCTCTCCGAGCCGTACATCGAGCACGAACACAACCACTGGCTCCCGGAGTTGACGGACCTGGCTGCCGACTTCCGCGCGGACGCCCGCCTGCGCACGGAGGTCGCCGACCTCCGGTACACCTTCATGACCAGCGCGCAGGCCCTCCTCCACGGCGACCTGCACACCGGCAGCGTCATGATCGGCGAGCGCGAAGGCGCCCCGGTGGTAAGGGTCTTCGACCCCGAGTTCTCCTTCGTCGGCCCGATCGGCTACGACCTCGGCCTGTACTGGGCCAACGTGCTCGTGGCGGAGGAACGGGCGCGTGCGCTGGGCACCTTGTCCGACCACGGCGACCAACTCCGGCTTTCCTGGGAGTCGTTCGAGACCGAGTTCCGGCGACTGTGGCCGACCCGCGTCGACACCTTCTTCGACGACGCCCACCTCGACCGCTTCCTCTCCCGCGTCTGGACCGACTCCGTCGGCTACGCCGGCACGGAGATCGTCCGCCGCATCATCGGCTTCGCCCACCTGACCGACCTGACGACGCTGCCGGATCCGGCGCCCGCGTCCCGGCGGGCGTTGCTGCTTGGGCGTGAACTGATCCTGCGGCGGGCGGAGTTGACGTCACCTGAGGCTGTCCGGGCGCTGGTCTGAGTCCGGGTGGGAGCCGAGGGATCCCCCTGCCTGCACCGAGCGGTTCTCCGACTCGCGCGGTCGCGAGGGTCCGTCCGCCGGGTGACCGGTGACCGCCGGGGCCGTATCGCGGCCCGCGAGATGCGACTGAAGCCGCTGGTGCCGGAACTCGAAACCCGCGCCGGACTGCCGTAGGACACCACGGCGGTGGGCGTCCTCCAGGAACGCCATCAGGCGCCACGGCATCCGGCTCGTCGCCGCGAGCCGGGCCCGGGCGACGGCGAAGCGGCCCCATGCGTTCAGCGCGAGGGCCGCCGAGCCCAGCGGCAGCCACAGTTGGGTGCCGATGTGGACCAGGCCGCCCCAGTCGCCCGGCAGCGTCACCACCGGTACGCAGACCGCGGCCACCAGCAGCGCGACCATGCCGCCGCGGGTGAAGGACGCCGTACGGTCCGTACGCAGGGACGAACCGGGGCCGGCCGCGCGCATGACGTCCGACGGGACGCTCAGCGTGCGGTGGACGCCGCACACACAGCCGCCCACGATCCCGACCGGCACTCCGCCCGCCATCGGCGGCGGGAGACAGTGCCGGAGAACGCCCGACGGAGGGCCGGTGGTGAGCCAGCCACGGGCCGCCTTTGGCAGCACGGACCGCAGGTTCGCCGCGTACACCGTGACAGGCGGAGCCGTGTCGTCCGTGAGGCCGAGGCGGGCCACCACCGCGCCGTCCCGGCACTCGAAGGCCGTGCGCCGCGCGGTGAAGGGGACGCAGCGGCGGTCGCCGAGCAGCGGGATCGCGCAGTCGGGGGGCCGGGTGCCCTGGGGTGGGCGATCGGCCGGGCTCCGTTGCCGGGCAGGAGCAGTGTGCGGCGCAGCCGGTGCCGGGTGGTCGCCGTCCGCAGGCCGGGGTGTTCCGTGAAACTCCAGCCGTCGATCGTCCGACCCGAAAGGTCGGCCGTGGAGCCGGACTTGAGCACGATCACCCCGGCCGCGGTCAGCCCCGCGACCGTGCAGGCGGTGACCCCGATCAGCAGCGCGGCGGCGGTGCCACGGACCGCGCCCGCCGCGAACCGCCGGGCGATGCGGCCCGCCCGGGTCGGCTGTGCGAGGTCCTGCCCGGCCCGGCGGCCACCGCTCATCAGCAGGGCCGCGCCCGCTCCCGCGCAGGTGATGCCGACCAGCCCGGTCCAGGGGTTGCCGGACCGGCCGGCCACCACCGCGCACGCCGGGCCGAGCCCGCTCAGCAGCAGGACGGCACCGCAGCCCCGGGCCGCCGCGCGCCCCGCGCTGCCGCTCCAGGGCAGCGAGAGCGGGACCGGGTGGCGCGACAGCCCGGCGATGCCCAAGAACAGGATGAACAGCAGTGAGAACAGACAGCCGCCGAGCAGATCGGGCACCCAGCCGTCCGTCACCGCGCCGAAGCGGAAGCCGAACCGCAGGTCGTCGGCGTAGGCGAAGCCCGCCCACAACAGCGCGCTCACCCGGCGGTGATCAGCGTCTGCCGGGCCGGCGTCCGCCGGTTCGGCGGGTCGTCCCGGGACGGCAGCAGGAACGCCTCCCCGAACGCGAACCCCACGGTCTGCCCGACGAGTGTGGCGAGCACGGACGCGAGATCCTCCACGGCCGCCGACTCGTTCGCCGCGCGCCACCCTGACCGGCAGCACCAGCAGTGACGGCAGGGCCGGCGCCAGCAGGCCCGGGGCCAGGACGGAACCGCCCGCGGCAGCATCGACTCCAGCTCCCACCACGCCGGCCGCCCGGTGCCGCGCCGCTCCAACACCCGTGCCGGCAGGGTGAGTCGGCGTACCGCGACCGAGGTCGCCCAGGGCCCGGAGTCCGCGAACGCGGCGGGCACGAACGCCCCGAGCAGATGCTCCTCGACGGCGCCCACGGTCGGGAAGCGGTCCGGGTCGAGCAGCTCGGGCGGATCGCGGGACGTGTCGCCGTAGACCGCACGGGCCGGCGCCACCATCAGGGGAGTGGTGAGCGCCCGCGCCGCCGGGCAGTCCGGCCGGGCCCTGGGTTCCCGCAGCACTGGTGTCCACACGGTTCCCGGCGCACCCTCCACAGGACGTAACGGCCGTGCCGTCCGCTCCAGATGGGCCCCGGCCTGCGCGAGGCCGAGCGGGCGCAGCTCGACCACCTCGGCGGCGGTCAGCACATCGCCCTCGGTCACCGCCTCCGCCCACGCCTCGACCCGGCTGGTGAGCAACAGCGGCAGGCTGTCGTCGAGTTCGGCGTTGATCCGTCGCACGGCCTCTCCGTAGACGGGCCCGGACAGTTCGTCGAAGCCGTCGAGGACCGGCAGCGCGAGCCCCGCGTCGAGCAGGCCCCGGGCCAAGGTGTGCCGTCCGTCGGCCACGGCTGCCAGCGGGCGGTACTCGGCGGCCAGCCGCTCCGCGAGCCAGTCCCGCAGCCCGGTCCGCCGCGGGTCCCAGCCCGCCAGCGGGAAGATCACCGGCACCGGACCACCAGACCGCCGCGCGGCCGGCCGGGCACGAACCGCGGCGCCAGCACACTCTTGCCCGACCCCGGACCACCCAGCACCACCAGCCGCCGCCCGGGCAGCGCGGCGAACGACCCGGTGACGTCCTCGATCCGCTGCCCACGGGGTGCGGGCAGCGGCCGTACCCGCCTGATGTTCTCCGGGTGATCGGCCAGCCACCGCTCCGCCGGAGCCCAGGCCATGTCCAGCGGGGCGGGATCCTGCAACCGCCGGAGCCGTGCCTCGGCGGACCACTGCTCCCGTACGGCCTCGGCGAGCGCGTCGGCAGCCCGCCTGCGGTCCTCGTCGGCCGAGCGCGGGGCGGTATCGGCGTCGCCGCGCAGCACATCGGCGAGGAGCGCCGCGATCGACAGGAACGCGCCGATCGCCGACACCATCACCCCCGCGGTGGCCGCGTCGCGCCACCACAGCCGCAGCACCCCGGCCAGCGCCGCGAGCGCGCCCCCGCACACGGTGAACCCGAGCCGCCGCCGGACCCGCGCACTGTGCCATCCACCCTGCATACGACCGCCGCTCCCCGGGCCGGACCCCCCATGTCCCGACCGCTCTGTCGGAACCCACCGTTCTCACGGCCGGTACCGGCCTGGAACCGCCGGTCGGCTACCCGTGTGAGGGAGCGCGCGGAATCGTCCGAGGGGCCTGCAGAAGTGCGAATCGCCGGTGGGGCATGGGCCGTTGGGACGTGTCATCAGCATGCGCGCGGTACGACGAAGGGGCGGTTCCCGATCGGGAACCGCCCCTGTCACGTCGTAGCGACGACCGCTTGAACGTCTACTTCTTGTCGAGCAGGTCCTGCACCTTCGCGCGGACCTCGTCCGTGGCCAGGCCGCGGATCGTCAGGGTGGTGCGGCGGCGCAGGACGTCGTCCTGGGTCTCGGCCCACTCGTGGTCGCGGGCGTAGACGACCTGGGCCCAGATCTCGGGAGCGTCGGGGTGGACGCGCCGGCCCAACTCCGGGTTCTCGTTGGCGAGTCGGGCGATGTCGAAGGCGAGCGAGCCGTAGTGCGTGGCCAGGTGCTTCGCCGTGTCGGCCGCCATGCGCGGGCCCGGCGCCGGGTTGTCGACCAGGAGGCGGTGGGCGACCGCGCGCGGGTTGGCGACACCCGGCAGCGGCAGCTTCTTCGGGAGGGAGGAGATCGGCTCGAAGTCCTCGCCGAGCGGGCGGCCGGGGAGGGACTCCAGCTTCTGCATGACCGTACGGCCGATGTGCCGGAAGGTGGTCCACTTGCCGCCCGCGACGGACAGCATGCCGCCCTTGCCCTCGGTCACCACCGTCTCGCGCTTGGCCTTCGCGGTGCTGCCGGGGCCGCCGGGCAGCACGCGCAGACCGGCGAAGGAGTACGTGATCAGGTCACGGGAGAGCTGCTGGTCGCGGACCGAGAACGCGGCCTCGTCCAGGATCTGGGATATGTCCTTCTCGGTGACCGCGACGTCCGCCGGGTCGCCCTCGTACTCCTCGTCGGTGGTGCCGAGGAGCAGCATGTCCTCCCAGGGGAGGGCGAAGGTGATGCGGTACTTGTCGATGGGGGTCGCGAGTGCGGCCTTCCACGGGGAGGTCCGCTTCAGGACCAGGTGCGCGCCCTTGGAGAGGCGGATGGAGGGGGCCGCGTTCGGGTCCTCCATCCTGCGCAGGTGGTCGACCCACGGGCCGGTCGCGTTGAGCACCAGGCGGGCGCTCACGCCGAACTCGTCGCCGGAGGTCGCGTCGCGCAGCTCCGCGCCGGTCACCCGGCCCTGGGTGAAGCGCAGCCCGGTGACCTGGGCGTGGTTGAGGACGACCGCGCCCGCCTCGACGGCCGCGCGGACCGTCATCAGCGCCATGCGCGCGTCGTTCATCTGGTCGTCGCCGTACACGGCCACGGCCTTGAGGTTCTCGGTGCGCAGCTCGGGCACGTCCTGCGCCGCCTTGGCGGGGGACAGGAGGTGGCCGACGCCGTCGCCGAAGGCGGAGAGCGCGGAGTAGGCGAAGACGCCCGCCCCGAGCTTCGCCGCGCCGTGCGGACCGCCCTTGTACACGGGGAGGTAGAACGTGAGCGGGTTCGCCAGGTGGGGGGCCACCTGGCGGGACACCGCACGGCGCTCGAAGTGGTTCTCCGCCACCAGCTTCACCGCGCCGGTCTGCAGGTAGCGCAGACCGCCGTGGAGAAGCTTGGAGGAGGCGGAAGAGGTGGCACCGGCGAAGTCGCCGGCGTCGACCAGGGCCACCCGCAGCCCGGACTGCGCGGCGTGCCAGGCGGTGGAGATGCCCAGGATGCCGCCGCCGATGACGAGGAGGTCGTACGTCGCCTTGGAGAGCTGCTCCCGGGTCTCGGCCCGGCTCGGGTTCGAGCCGGAGGCCGGGTGCGTACCGAGGGCAGGCACGGACTGCAGGGTGGACTGACTGGTCATGTGGGGTTCTTACTCCTCGTCGTCGAGCCAGCCCATGGTCCGCTCCACGGCCTTGAGCCAGCTCTTGTACTCACGGTCGCGCTTCTCCGCGGCCATGTTGGGGGTCCACTCGGCGGCCCGGCGCCAGTTGGCACGCAGGTCGTCGGTGCTGGTCCAGAAGCCGACGGCCAGACCGGCGGCATAGGCGGCGCCGAGGCAGGTGGTCTCGGCGACCATCGGGCGCACCACGGGGGCGTCCACGAAGTCCGAGAGCGTCTGCATCAGCAGGTTGTTGGAGGTCATGCCGCCGTCGACCTTGATCGCCGCGAGCTCGACGCCGGAGTCCTTCGTCATGGCGTCGGTGATCTCACGGGTCTGCCAGGCCGTGGCCTCCAGGACGGCGCGCGCGAGGTGCGCCTTGGTGACGTACCGGGTCAGACCGGCGATCACACCGCGGGCGTCGGAGCGCCAGTACGGGGCGAACAGACCGGAGAAGGCCGGCACGAAGTAGGCGCCGCCGTTGTCCTCGACCGTGAGCGCGAGCGTCTCGATCTCGGCGGCGGTGGAGATGAGGCCCATCTGGTCGCGCATCCACTGCACCAGCGAACCGGTGACGGCGATCGAGCCTTCGAGGGCGTAGACCGCCTTCTGGTCGCCGATGCGGTAACCGACCGTGGTGAGCAGGCCGTTGTACGAGTTGACCGGCTTCTCACCGGTGTTCATCAGCAGGAAGGTGCCGGTGCCGTACGTCGACTTGGCCTCGCCCTCGGCGAAACAGGTCTGGCCGAACAGGGCGGCCTGCTGGTCGCCGAGAGCGGAGGCGACCGGGATGCCGCCGAGCACGTCGCCGAGACGGCCGCCGGTGACCTCGCCGTAGACCTCGGCGGAGGAGCGGATCTCGGGGAGCATGTTCAGCGGGACGCCGATGGACTCGGCGATCTTCTCGTCCCACTGCATGGTGTGCAGGTTCATCAGCATGGTGCGGGAGGCGTTGGTGACGTCGGTGACGTGCTTGCCGCCGTTGACACCGCCCGTCAGGTTCCAGATGACCCAGCTGTCCATGGTGCCGAAGAGGATGTCGCCCGCCTCGGCGCGCTCGCGCAGGCCCTCGACGTTGTCGAGCAGCCAGCGGGCCTTGGGTCCTGCGAAGTACGACGCGAGCGGGAGGCCCGTCTCGCGGCGGAAGCGGTCCTGGCCGACGTTGCGGCCCAGCTCCTTGCAGAGCGCGTCGGTGCGGGTGTCCTGCCAGACGATGGCGTTGTGGACGGGCTCACCGGTGTTCTTGTCCCACAGCAGCGTGGTCTCACGCTGGTTGGTGATGCCGATGGCCTTGATGTCGTCGCGGGTGATGCCGGCCTTCTCGATGGCGGAGGCGACGACCTCCTGGACGTTGGTCCAGATCTCGGTGGCGTTGTGCTCGACCCAGCCCGGCTTCGGGAAGATCTGCTCGTGCTCCTTCTGGTCGACGGAGACGATACGGCCGTCCCGGTCGAAGACGATGCAGCGGCTGGAGGTCGTGCCCTGGTCGATGGCCGCGATGAACGGTCCGGCGGTGTGGGCGTCGGTCACTGTGTGCTCCTGAGGGGTTCCGTGGTCATGAGGACTGGTCTACTGCTGCTTCAGTGCTCGGAATGCTGCTTCTAAGCAAAAGCGACGTTGTAGAGGCCTGCAGCGATGGCGCCGCCGATCAGCGGACCGACCACCGGGATCCAGGCGTAGCTCCAGTCGGAACCGCCCTTGTTGGGCAGGGGCAGGAGCGCGTGCACGATGCGCGGGCCCAGGTCACGGGCCGGGTTGATCGCGTAACCGGTCGGGCCGCCGAGCGACAGACCGATGGAGACGACCACGAAGGCGGTGATCAGGGCGCCCAGGGTGCCGAGACCGTTGCCCTTGTCGTTGAGACCCTGCGTCAGGATGGCGATGATCAGGACGACGGTGCCGATGATCTCCGTGGCGAGGTTCTGCACCACGTTCCGGACCTCGGGACCGGTGGAGAAGATGCCCAGGACCGGGCCCGCACCCTTCTCCTCGGCCTCGACGGCCTTGGCCGTCGGCTCGCCGACGATCTCCTCGTCGGTCAGGTGCGCCTGGAACTGGCCGTAGTAGGCCACCCAGACCAGTGTCGCGCCGATCATGGCGCCGAGCAGCTGCCCGGCCCAGTAGATCGGGACGTTGTCCCAGCCACCGTCCTTGATCGCGAGTGCGAGCGTCACGGCCGGGTTGAGGTGGGCACCGGAGAGCGGTGCCGAGATGTACACGGCCGTCATGACGGCGAAACCCCACCCGAAGGCGATGGCGAGCCAGCCGGCGTTACGTGCCTTGGAGGCCTTCAGCGTGACGGCGGCGCAGACGCCACCGCCCAGCAGGATGAGTACGGCGGTACCTATGGTCTCGCCGATGAAGATGTCGGAGCTGGACACCCGCGACTCCTTTGTCCTTCGTCCAGGGAAGCCGAACCCCGGGTCCCGCCGGGGGTTCGTGCGCCCTCGGGGGTGAGAGCGATGCCGGCCTTTGGCGTTGCCACACTCTAGCGCGTATTGCCGGTAGGTGTTCGACAATGCCGACCGATGGACGGGAGTCTTGCCCCGGCGTTACAGGCGCGTCAAGAGTGCTGTTATCGAAAACACGATCGTTATTGATTGCTGTGGGCTATCGATCTCGCGGTCGATGCGGACGGCAGTCGGGTGGACACCGTGTGTGGCGATTTGGCGTTTTGGCCGACTTTGTCATCCACGGTACGACTGATACCGGAACGTCCGCATGACGTTCCGGTGAGTTCCCGCTGTGAATCCGGTGAGGTCAGAACCGCCCGGCGCCCAGGTCCCGCGACACCGCGCGGGCGCAGTCCCGTACCGCGGCGATCAGCTCGGGCCGCAGCGCGCCGTCCTCGTCGGGCCGGCACAGCCGCTCCACGGCGCCCGTGATGCCGACCGCGCCGACCGGCATGCGCCGCCGGTCGTGGATGGGCGCGGCGATGGACGCGACGCCCTCCCAGGTCTCCTCGACGTCGGCCGCGTACCCACGCGCGCGCGTGACGTCCAGGACCTGCTCGAAGTCGGCCAGCTCGGACACCGTGCGCTCGGTGAAGGGCTTGCGGTCGGCCTCCAGGACCTCGCTGTGCGCGACCGGGTCGTAGGCCGACAGCACCTTGCCCAGGGCCGTCGAGTGCAGCGGCTGCATGGCGCCGATCTCCAGGACCTGCCGGCTGTCGTCGGGCCGGAAGACGTGGTGCACGATCAGGACGCCCTGCTGGTGCAGGACGCCCAGGTGCACGCTCTCGCCGCTGGAACGGGCCAGGTCGTCCGTCCACACCAGGGCACGCGCGCGTAGCTCGTGCACGTCGAGATAGGTGGTGCCCAGGCGCAGCAGTTCCGCGCCCAGCTGGTAGCGCCCGGAGGCGTCGTCCTGCTCGACGAAGCCCTCCTGCTGGAGGGTGCGCAGGATGCCGTGGGCGGTGCCCTTGGCCAGACCGAGCGACGAGGCGATGTCCGAGAGGCCGAGCCGTCGCTCGCCGCCCGCGAGCAGGCGCAGCATCGCGGCCGCCCGTTCGAGCGACTGGATGTTCCGTGCCATCGCCGTACTGCCTCCGTCCCGTTCGACCGCCGATGTGCGGCGCTGCCGCCACCGTTCGGCAATGTCGAACACTACCGGTCCATGCCGACCTCCCGCCAATGGTTGGTCGACACCTGTTACGCCACTGGTCGAGAGAACCTAGACGGGGTTGATCCGCCCGTCACCCCGGTCCGCCCCATGGACCGTCGAGCATTCTCCTGCCCGACCCCGTTACCCTGGCGGCGTGCAAGCTCCCCGGGGAGTTCCGTGAGAGGTTCCCAGGGAAGCCGCAAAGCCGACAGCCGTCGCACTCCAGGGAGCCCCTTCATGGCCTCGTCGCCACTGACCCCTTCTGCCGACAGCCGGACCCGTGTGTCCGAGCTCCGAGAGGCACTCGCCACCCGCGTGGTGGTCGCCGACGGAGCAATGGGCACCATGCTCCAGGCGCAGGAGCCCACTCTCGACGACTTCGAGAACCTCGAAGGCTGCAACGAGATCCTCAACATCACCCGCCCGGACATCGTCCGCTCGGTCCACGAGGCGTACTTCGGCGCGGGCGTCGACTGCGTCGAGACGAACACCTTCGGCGCCAACCACTCCGCGATGGCCGAGTACGACATCGCCGACCGCGTCTACGAACTCTCCGAGGCAGGCGCCCGCATCGCCCGTGAGACCGCCGACGACTTCGCAGCCCGCGACGGCCGCCGCCGCTGGGTTCTCGGCTCCATCGGCCCCGGCACCAAGCTGCCCACCCTCGGCCACATCGGCTACGCCACCCTCCGCGACGGCTTCCAGGCCAACGCCGAGGGCCTGCTCGCCGGTGGCGCCGACGCCCTGATCGTGGAGACCACCCAGGACCTCCTCCAGACCAAGTCGTCGATCCTGGGCGCCCGCCGCGCCATGGAGGCGACCGGAGTCGACGTACCCCTGCTGGTCTCCATGGCCTTCGAGACCACCGGCACCATGCTGCTGGGCTCCGAGATCGGCGCCGCGCTCACCGCGCTGGAACCGCTCGGCATCGACATGATCGGCCTGAACTGCTCGACGGGCCCGGCCGAGATGAGCGAGCACCTGCGCTATCTCGCCCGCCACTCCCGCACCCCGCTGCTGTGCATGCCGAACGCGGGCCTGCCCATCCTCACCAAGGACGGCGCCCACTTCCCGCTCGACCCCGAGGGCCTGGCGGACGCGCAGGAGCACTTCGTGCGCGACTACGGCCTGAACCTGGTCGGAGGCTGCTGCGGCACCACCCCCGAGCACCTGCGCCGGCTCGTCGAGCGGGTCCGTGAGACCACCCCCACCGAGCGCCACCCGCAGCCCGAGCCCGGGGCGGCCTCCCTCTACCAGACGGTCTCGTTCCGCCAGGACACCGCCTACATGGCGATCGGCGAGCGCACCAACGCCAACGGCTCGAAGAAGTTCCGCGAGGCCATGCTGGAGGCCCGCTGGGACGACTGTGTGGAGATGGCCCGCGACCAGATCCGCGAGGGCGCCCACATGCTGGACCTCTGCGTGGACTACGTCGGCCGCGACGGCGTCGCCGACATGGAGGAACTGGCCGGCCGCTTCGCCACCGCCTCCACGCTCCCGATCGTCCTCGACTCCACCGAAGTCGCCGTCATCCGGGCCGGGTTGGAGAAGCTCGGTGGCCGCGCGGTCATCAACTCCGTCAACTACGAGGACGGCGACGGCCCCGAGTCCCGCTTCGCGAAGGTCACCAAGCTGGCGCAGGAACACGGCGCCGCGCTCATCGCGCTGACCATCGACGAGGAGGGCCAGGCCCGCACCCCGGAGCACAAGGTCGCCATCGCCGAGCGGCTCATCGAGGACCTCACGACGAACTGGGGCATCCACGAGTCGGACATCCTCATCGACACCCTGACCTTCACCATCTGCACCGGCCAGGAGGAGTCCCGCGGCGACGGCATCGCCACCATCGAGGCGATCCGCCGGCTCAAGAGCCGTCACCCGGACGTCCAGACCACGCTCGGCCTCTCCAACATCTCCTTCGGCCTCAACCCGGCCGCCCGCGTGCTGCTCAACTCCGTCTTCCTCGACGAGTGCGTCAAGGCGGGCCTCGACTCGGCGATCGTGCACGCCTCGAAGATCCTCCCGATCGCCCGCTTCACCGAGGAGGAGGTGCAGACGGCCCTCGACCTGATCCACGACCGTCGCGCCGAGGGCTACGACCCGCTCCAGAAGCTGATGGCCCTCTTCGAGGGCGCCACCACCAAGTCCCGTACGGCGGGCCGCGCCGAGGAGCTGGCCGCCCTCCCGCTGGACGAGAGGCTCAAGCGCCGGATCATCGACGGCGAGAAGAACGGCCTGGAGGCCGACCTCGCCGAGGCGTTGCAGACCCGCCCCGCCCTGGACATCGTCAACGAGACGCTCCTGGACGGTATGAAGGTCGTCGGCGAGCTGTTCGGCTCCGGCCAGATGCAGCTGCCGTTCGTGCTCCAGTCCGCCGAGGTCATGAAGACCGCGGTCGCCTATCTCGAACCGCACATGGAGAAGTCGGACGCCGAGGGCAAGGGCACCATCGTGCTCGCCACCGTGCGCGGCGACGTTCACGACATCGGCAAGAACCTCGTCGACATCATCCTGTCCAACAACGGCTACAACGTCGTCAACCTCGGCATCAAGCAGCCGGTCTCCGCGATCCTGGAAGCCGCCGAGGAACACCGCGCCGACGTCATCGGCATGTCGGGCCTCCTGGTCAAGTCCACGGTGATCATGAAAGAGAACCTCCAGGAGCTCAACCAGCGCAAGATGGCCGCCGACTACCCGGTCATCCTCGGCGGCGCTGCCCTGACCAGGGCCTACGTCGAGCAGGACCTGCACGAGATCTACGAGGGCGAGGTCCGCTACGCCCGCGACGCGTTCGAGGGCCTGCGCCTGATGGACGCCCTGATCGGCGTCAAGCGGGGCGTGCCCGGCGCGAAGCTGCCCGAGCTCAAGCAGCGCAGGGTGCGGGCGAGCGCCCCCGTGGAGGTCGAGGAGCGCCCCGAGGAGGGTCATGTCCGCTCCGACGTCGCCGTCGACAACCCGATCCCCACCCCGCCGTTCCGCGGCACCCGGGTCATCAAGGGCATCCAGCTCAAGGAGTATGCCTCCTGGCTGGACGAGGGCGCCCTCTTCAAGGGCCAGTGGGGCCTCAAGCAGGCCCGTACGGGCGAGGGACCGTCGTACGAGGAGCTGGTGGAGACCGAGGGCCGCCCCCGGCTGCGCGGCCTCCTGGACCGGCTCCAGACCGACAACCTCCTCGAAGCGGCCGTCGTCTACGGCTACTTCCCCTGTGTGTCCAAGGACGACGACCTGATCATCCTGGACGACGAGGGCAACGAACGGACCCGTTTCACCTTCCCGCGCCAGCGCCGCGGCCGCCGCCTCTGCCTGGCCGACTTCTTCCGGCCCGAGGAGTCCGGCGAGACCGACGTCGTCGGCTTCCAGATCGTCACCGTCGGCAACCGCATCGGCGAGGAGACCGCCAAGCTCTTCGAGTCCAACTCCTACCGCGACTACCTCGAACTGCACGGCCTGTCCGTCCAGCTGGCCGAGGCGCTCGCCGAGTACTGGCACGCGCGCGTGCGTTCCGAGCTGGGCTTCGCCGGCGAGGACCCCGCCGACGTCGAGGACATGTTCGCCCTCAAGTACCGGGGCGCCCGCTTCTCCCTCGGCTACGGCGCCTGCCCCGACCTGGAGGACCGCGCGAAGATCGCCGACCTGCTGGAGCCCGAGCGCATCGGCGTCCACCTGTCGGAGGAGTTCCAGCTCCACCCGGAGCAGTCCACGGACGCGATCGTCATCCACCACCCCGAGGCGAAGTACTTCAACGCACGTTGATCGGATAAGTCGTACACTGGTCGGTCCACCGCAGGCCGGTCGCCCTTGTTGGTATCAGGGGTGGCCGGCCTGATCGTCCCTCAAGGAGGTGCGCCAGGATGACCAGCACGGTCCCCGCGCTCGGAACCCGTACGGCCGAAGGCTCCGCGCTTCAGGCTGTTCTCCTCGACATGGACGGCACCCTGGTGGACACCGAGGGTTTCTGGTGGGACGTCGAGGTCGAGGTCTTCGCCGCCCTCGGACACGCCCTCGACGACTCCTGGCGCCATGTCGTGGTCGGCGGCCCCATGACCCGCAGCGCCGGCTTCCTGATCGAGGCCACGGGCGCCGACATCACCCTCGCCGAACTGTCCGTGCTGCTCAACGCGGGCTTCGAGGACCGCATCGGGCGGGCCCTGCCGCTGATGCCGGGCGCCGCCAGACTGCTCGCCGAGCTCTCCGAGTACGAGATCCCCACCGCCCTGGTCTCCGCCTCGCACCGGCGCATCATCGACCGCGTCCTGACCGCGCTCGGCCCCCAGCACTTCGCGCTGACGGTCGCCGGCGACGAGGTGGCTCGCACCAAGCCGTACCCCGACCCGTATCTGTTCGCCGCCGCCCGCCTGGGCGTCGACCCGGCCCGCTGCGCGGTCGTGGAGGACACCGCGACCGGGGTCGCGGCGGCGGAGGCGGCGGGCTGTCTGGTGGTGGCCGTGCCGTCCGTGCAGCCCATCGCCCCGGCCGCCCGGCGTACCGTCGTGACCTCGCTGGAAGCCGTCGACCTGGCATTTCTGCGGGGACTGATGATCGGTCGATGACGGAAATGCGTCAGCCGTTCACCGAGCGTGCAAAGTCCAATGGGAAAGGAATTCCCACTCGGTCGACCGGTCGAATTCCGGTGCTCTCCAACCGAGTTGACGGTGTGAGGTTCCCCACGTGCACGGGAGTCGACATAGCCGCCGTCCTGTGCTGTTCACCCCATTTCTGCGGCCGATCACGCACCGTTGTGTCCCGATTGGTGAAACGCTGCACTAATCCTTCCCTCGGCAGGTTTCCGGTCTGTCCACGGCCGGTTCCGCAGCGTGATGAGAACTCAACTACGGTGGCCGCGAACCCGTGTGCGGGTCCGGACTAATCTCAACGCGAGAACATCGCCCTTGCCCCCGTGATCGGCGTCACCACCCTATGCATGCCGGGTACACGGAATCGAACAGCTCTGGAGAAACTCGAGCATGAACCGCAAGACTTTGGTGCTGCCGGCCGTCGTCGGCCTGCTCGCGCCGGTGCTCGCCGCCTGTGGCGGTTCCGGCAGCGGTAGTTCCGGCGACGGAGCGATAGTCGTCGGCACCACGGACCGGTTCGAGGCGACGAAGGACGCTCCGGCGCCGCTCGACCCCGCCTACGCCTACGACGTCGGCACCTGGAACATCCTGCGCCAGACCGTGCAGACCCTGATGATCCAGCCCAAGGGCGAGGGCGACCCGGTCCCCGAGGCCGCCGAGAAGTGCGGCTTCACCGACACCGGCAGCGAGCGCTACGCCTGCACCCTGCGCGAGGGTCTGAAGTTCGCCAACGGCGACAAGATCACCGCGGCCGATGTGAAGTACTCCATCGACCGCGCGATGCGCATCAAGGCCGACAGTGGTGTGTTCGCCCTGCTGTCGACCGTCGACACCGTCGAGACCCAGGGCGACCGCGAGGTCATCTTCCACCTGAAGTCGGCCGACGCCACCTTCCCGTACAAGCTGTCCACCCCGGTCGCGGGCATCGTGAACCCCGACGACTACCAGAAGGACAAGCTGCGCGACGGCTTCGGCGTGGACGGCTCCGGCCCGTACACGCTCTCGGTCGCCCAGAAGGACGACGCGATCACCACGGCCACGTTCACCAAGAACCCCAATTACAAGGGGACTCTGCAGGTGAACAACAGCAAGGTCGAGATGCGCTCCTTCTCGGACGCCACCTCCATGGGCACCGCGCTGAGCAAGGGCGACATCGACGTGATGACGCGCACCATGTCGCCGGAACAGATCCAGAAGCTCGGCGACGACTCGAACGGCGACATCGACCTCGTCGAGATGCCCGGTCTCGAAATCCGCTACCTGGCCTTCAACACCGACGCCGCCACCGTGAAGACGAAGGCCGTGCGCGAGGCGATGGCCCAGCTCATCGACCGCGGCGAACTCGTCTCCAAGGTCTACGGCACCGAGGCCGAGCCGCTCTACTCGATGGTCCCCGCGACCATCACCGGCCACTCGAACTCGTTCTTCAACAAGTACGGCAACCCGAGCGCCACCAAGGCCAAGTCCCTGCTGACCAAGGCCAACATCACCACCCCGGTGAAGCTCACGCTGCACTACACGACAGACCACTACGGCTCGGCCACCAAGGACGAGTTCGAGCAGTTGCGGACGCAGCTCAACAACAGCGGCCTGTTCGACGTCACCATCAAGGGCGAGCCCTGGTCGACGTTCGTCCCGGCCGAGCGGAAGGGCTCGTACGACGTCTGGGGCATGGGCTGGTTCCCCGACTTCCCCGACGCCGACAACTACCTCGCGCCGTTCCTCGACACGGACAACTTCCTCAAGCTGCCGTACAGCAACCCCGAGATCATCAAGACGCTGATCCCGGAGTCCCGTCGCGAGGCGGACCGGCTCGCCGCCGCCAAGAGCCTCACCACCATCCAGGACATCGTCGCCTCGGACGTCCCGCTGATCCCGCTCTGGCAGGGCAAGCAGTACGTCGCCGCCCGCGACGACATCACGGGCACCGCGTACGTGCTCAACTCCTCCTCGACCCTCCAGCTGTGGGAGCTCGGCCGCGGCGTGTGACCGGTTGACAACAGCAGGACACATGCAGTGAGCAAGCTCGACCAGTGGCCAGTCCTGCCCCATCGCGGCGGGACTGGCCACCGGCCTGTCGACGGGATGCGGCACCGTGTCCTCGAAGAGTCGACAGTGTCCCGCTTCCGGGAACTCGGCACGAGCTGAATTCGCCCCGCAGACACGGAGAGGGCGCCCCTGTCAGGAAGGGGCGCCCTCTCCACACGTAACTGCCCCTACTGAGCGCCGGGGCGCACCAGCCCGCTCTCGTACGCGTACACCGCCGCCTGTACCCGGTCGCGCAGGCCCAACTTGGTGAGGACGTGCCCCACATGCGTCTTGACGGTGGTCTCGCTGACGAACAGATCGGCGGCGATCTCCGCGTTCGACAGCCCGCGCGCCACCAGCTTCAGCACCTCGACCTCACGCTCGGTCAGCGTGTGCAGGGCGTCCGGCACCGGCTCGTCGCCGGACGGCAGATGACCGGCGTACTTGTCGAGCAGCCGCCGCGTGATGCTCGGCGCGAGCATGGCCTCGCCGGCCGCCACCACCCGGATCGCCTGCACCAGTTCGTTCGCCGGCGCGTCCTTCAGCAGGAAGCCACTGGCACCGGCCCGCAATGCCTCCACCACGTACTCGTCGAGATCGAAGGTGGTCAGCACCAGCACCTTCGCCGGGCCGTCCCGCCCGGGACCGGTGATCTGCCGGGTCGCCTCCACCCCGTCCATCCGCGGCATACGGATGTCCATCAGCACGACATCGGGCTGCAGAGCCCGCACCTGGTCGAGCGCCTGCAGACCGTCACCGGCCTCGCCGACGACCGCGAGATCCTGCTCGGCCTCCAGAATCATCCGGAACCCGGTGCGCAGCAGCGGTTGGTCGTCGACAAGTAGGACGCGGATGGCCACGTGAGTCTCCTTCGCTAGCCCGGGCCCATTCTGCCCTGCGCGCCAGGTGACTACCCGACCGGGCTGACCGCCTCGACGACCTGACCGCCTCGACTGGTCCGGCGGCCTGACGTGCCTGCCGGGCCCGATCGACCTGACCCGCCCTACGGGCATGACCTGCTCGACGGGCCGGCCCGGCCCGGCCCGTCCGACCGGCAGAAGCCGGGCCGCTGGCCGCCGGTGGCGTCGGCGTCGCCGGGCCGTCGGCTGAAATGGCGTCGGCCGCAGTGCCACCGGGCCGCGGTGCCGCCCGGCTGAACACCGTCGGCTGCCCCTAGCCCCCGGCGGAGTCACCGTCCGCCGCCGTGCCTTCGGCCGAACCGCCGTCGGCCACCCGCACCACCGGCAGCGGATACGGCGGGGGAGTGCCGCCGAACTCCGGACACACCGCCCGGTGGTCGCACCAGCCGCACAGCTTGGTCGGCCGCGGCAGCCACTCGCCCGTCTCCGTGGCCAGCCGGATCGCCTCCCAGAGCGCCAGCAGCTTGCGCTCCACCCGCTCCAGATCCGCGAGGACGGGGTCGTACGTCAGCACGTCCCCGCTGCCCAGGTACACCAGCTGGAGCCGCCGCGGAACGACCTGCTTCAGCCGCCAGACCACCAGTGCGTAGAACTTCATCTGGAACAGCGCGCCCTCGGCGTACTCAGGCCGAGGCGCCTTGCCCGTCTTGTAGTCGACGATCCGCACATCACCCGTGGGCGCCACGTCGACCCGGTCGATGATCCCGCGCAGCTTCAGCCCCGAGTCCAGCTCGGCCTCGACGAACATCTCGCGCTCGGCGGGCTCCAGCCGCGTCGGATCCTCAAGGGAGAACCAGCGCTCCACCAGCCGCTCCGCCTCCCCGAGCCAGTGTGCCAACCGCTCGCCCTCCGGATCGTCGGCGAACAGCTCCACGACCTCCGGCCGGGTCTCCCGCAACCGGTCCCACTGTCCTGGAATCAGCGACTTCGCGCGCGGCGCCGTACGCTCGGCGGCCGGCGCGTCGAAGAGCCGCTCAAGGACCGAGTGCACCAGAGTCCCGCGAGTCGCCGCCTCGCTGGGCTTCTCCGGCAGCCGGTCGATCACCCGGAACCTGTACAGCAACGGGCACTGCATGAAGTCGCTGGCACGCGAGGGGGACAGCGAGGCGGGCGCTATGGCCACACGCTCGACCACGCCCACCGTCCCCGTCTCCACTGTCGCTTCCGCTCCCGGCTCAGCCGCCGTGCCCTCGTCGCCGACTGTCCCCGCGACGCCCTTCGCACTCGTCTCCATGCCCACAGACCTTACGGCCCGCCACTGACAGTGACCCGGCCCCGGCCGACGCGCCCGCGACAGCCGGGGAAACACGG
Source organism: Streptomyces sp. NPDC050549 (assembly GCF_040655035.1). Classification (NCBI taxonomy): domain Bacteria; kingdom Bacillati; phylum Actinomycetota; class Actinomycetes; order Kitasatosporales; family Streptomycetaceae; genus Streptomyces; species Streptomyces sp. NPDC050549. The sequence goes on along the minus strand of NZ_JBFAJD010000003.1, from coordinate 219,351 downwards.
GGGGTGCCGGGGCGGAACGCGCCGCGACCGCCGCATACCATCGACCCGAGACCCCTCCGCCCGGCTGGCGCGGAGGACGCTTCGAACGAGGGGACACCGTGGACGAGAGCGGCGGCAGCGCACAGCCGCGGTCCGGCAACGACGAGCCGACCGAACACGCCACGGGCGCCACGACCCCGGCCGCCGATCCCGGCACCCCCGAACCGAAACACGACGACACCCCCCGCAACGGCGCCGAGAGGCCCACCCGGCACGTCGAGGACCCCGACACGTCGTCCAAGAACCGCACAAAGCCGGCCACGCCACCCGAGCCGGACACCCTCGACCACTCGGAGACGCCGAGTCCGTCCGGGACGACACCGACGGACCGCGACGACCCGGAACCGCCGTCCGTGCCCACCGCGAGCGACGGCCCGCCGCCGACCGGCACCGCGCCGCAGGACGGCCTCTCGGCGCCGGGATCGGGCACGCCGACTGTCGGCCCCACCTCCTCACTGTCCACCGACTCCGCCCCGCACGACGGCTCGTCGGCCCCGTCATCGGGCGCGCAGTCCGGCGGCTCCACTCCGCCCGACGGCACGCCGGCGGGGGTCTCCGGCACGCCGTCCACCAGTCCCGCCCCGCAGGACGGCCTGTCGGCCCCGGGATCGGGCACCCCGTCCCCGGGCTCCTCCGCCCCGCACGAGGCCGTACCGGCGTCTGAAACGGGCACGGAGTCCGCCACCAACGCCGACCCGGCGGCGCCGGCATCCGGCACACCGTCCACCGGCCCCACCCCACACGCCGAGACGGACACCGTGACCGGCACCCCCGACAAGGCCACCACCCCCTACGGCACCGCTCACGTCCACCAGCCCTCCAGCGACCGGGCCCCCGACCGCTCCCACGCCCACCACACGGAGCCGGACGCTCCCACGCCCTCCGACGCCCGCCCGGCCATGCCCAAGGGACGTCCCCCGCAGCGCCCCAAGGAGCCCGGTGGGGGCCTGCTGATGGGGCGGCCCTTCGGGGTGCCCGTCTACGTGGCACCCAGCTGGTTCCTCGTCGCGGCCCTCATCACCTGGGTGTTCGGCGGCCAGCTGGACCGCGTGCTGCCCGAACTCGGCGCCGCCCGCTACCTCGTGGCCCTCTTCTTCGCGGTCGCCTTCTACGGCTCCGTCCTGGTGCACGAGCTCGCCCACACCGTCGCCGCCCTCCGCTTCAAACTCCCCGTCCGCCGCATCCAGTTGCAGTTCTTCGGCGGCGTCTCCGAGATCGAGAAGGAGGCCGAGACCCCCGGCAGGGAATTCGTGCTGGCCTTCGTCGGCCCCCTGCTCTCGCTGATCCTCTCGGGCATCTTCTACCTGGCCATGCAGACCGTGGAGCCCGGCACCGTCCCCGGCGTCCTGCTGGCCGGCCTGATGGTCTCCAACCTCATCGTGGCCGCCTTCAACCTCCTGCCCGGCCTGCCCCTCGACGGCGGCCGGATGCTCCGCGCCGTCGTCTGGAAGATCACCGGCAGGCCCATGAGCGGCACGATCGCCGCCGCCTGGGTCGGCCGCGCCCTCGCCGTTTCCGTCCTGATCGGCCTCCCGCTGCTCACCCAGACCGGCGCCCTCGGCACCAACACCGAGGACATCAGCGGCATGGACACCGTCACGGACGCCCTCCTGGCCGCGATCCTCGCCGCGATCATCTGGACCGGCGCCGGCAACAGCCTCCGTATGGCCCGCCTGCGCGAACACCTCCCCGACCTCCGCGCCCGCAACCTCACCCGCCGCGCGGTACCCGTCGAGACCAACACCCCCCTCTCCGAGGCCCTGCGCCGCGCCAACGCGGCCGGCGCCCGTGCCCTGGTCGTCGTCGACGCCGACGGCCAGCCCCTCTCCCTCGTCCGAGAGGCCGCCATCGTCGGCGTCCCCGAGCACCGCCGCCCCTGGGTCTCCGTCAGCGGCCTCGCGCAGGACCTCACCGAGGGCATGCGCGTCTCCGCGGAACTGGCCGGCGAGGACCTCCTCGACACCCTCCGCGCGACCCCGGCCACCGAATACCTCGTGGTCGAGGAGACCGGCGAGATCTACGGCGTCCTGTCCGCGGCCGACGTGGAGCGTGCCTTCGTGAAGGCCATGGCCCGCCCGAACTGAGGCACGCGCGCGTGGTCGGCGGCCCCCGCAATCGCCGGTAGGCTGGTCACATGTCCGAACCGACCGGTGCCGCCCGCAGGCGCGGGCCCTTCAAGGTCGGGGACCAGGTTCAGCTGACCGACCCCAAGGGCCGCCACTACACGTTCACGCTCGAAGCGGGGAAGAACTTCCACACCCACAAGGGTTCCTTCCCGCACGACGAGCTGATCGGCGCACCCGAGGGCAGCGTTGTCCGCACCACCGGAAACGTCGCCTACCTCGCGCTGCGCCCCCTGCTCCCCGACTACGTCCTGTCCATGCCCCGCGGCGCCGCCGTGGTCTACCCCAAGGACGCGGGGCAGATCCTGTCCTTCGCGGACATCTTCCCCGGCGCACGCGTCGTGGAAGCGGGCGTCGGCTCCGGCTCGCTCAGCAGCTTCCTGCTGCGCGCCGTCGGCGACCAGGGCATGCTGCACTCCTACGAGCGCCGCGAGGACTTCGCCGAGATCGCCCAGCAGAACGTGGAGCGCTACTTCGGCGGCCCGCACCCCGCCTGGCAGCTCACCGTCGGCGACCTCCAGGACAACCTGTCCGACACGGACGTCGACCGAGTCATCCTCGACATGCTCGCCCCCTGGGAGTGCCTGGAGGCCGTCTCCAAGGCGCTCGTGCCCGGCGGCATCCTGTGCTGCTACGTCGCGACCACCACCCAGCTCGCGCGGACCGTCGAGTCCATCCGCGAGATCGGCTCCTTCAACGAGCCGACCGCCTGGGAGACGATGCTGCGCAACTGGCACGTCGAGGGCCTGGCCGTCCGCCCCGACCACCGCATGATCGGGCACACCGGCTTCCTCCTCACCGCCCGCCGCCTCGCGGACGGCGTCGAGCCCCCCATGCGCCGCCGCCGCCCCTCCAAGGGCGCCTACGGCGACGATTACACCGGCCCGAACGCAGACGGCGGAGGCGGCCGCTAGCTTCCTCGCAGCGCCCTTGGCGGCCCTGTGCCGCACTCAACGTACGAATGCCGTGGCCGAGTTCCCGGAAGACCTCCGGAACTCGGCCACGGCGTCTTTCTTCTGACGTACCGCCACGGTCGAACCCTCCCGGGCGATCACGCGAACGAACTGTCGACCCCGCCGTTCCCCCGCGTTGTGACGTGTGGCACCATGCAGGCCACCCCCACCGGCACAGCCCTCACAGGAGACACTCCTAGTGCAGCACTCCGCCGTCCCGGAACTGGAACTGGCACACACGAACACCCGGCCCATCCACTGGGTCGCCACCGCCACGGCCCTCGCCGCCGTCGTGGCGCTCTCCTCGGTCCTGCAGCCCGATTCGGCCCGCGCCGCCCAGGCCTCCGGCCCGCAGGCGAAGCCCGCCACCGCCGCTGCCCCCGCGACCACAGGGGTCGACTTCCCCATCCAGTGCGGTCCCCAGAAGGCCGTTGTCCAGAAGCGGGCCTCCGGCGACCTCGACGGCGACGGCAGGCCGGAGACGGTCGCCGTGGTCCACTGCGACGCCGGCATGGGCACCCCGCCCGACGGCGTCTACGTCCTGACCCAGGCCGCGCACGCCGGCAAACCGCGCGTGGTGGCCACCCTGATCGCGCCGAAGGCCCGGGAGACGGTCACCGAGTTCGCCGTACGTGACGGCGCCGTACTCGCGACAATGCTCGGCTACTCGACCCAGGACGTGCCCAGTTGCTGCCCGGACGTCAAGGAGAGCGCGAAGTGGCAGTGGAAGAACGGCGCGTTCGTCCGCTCCACGCCGGGCAACACCCAGAGCGTCTGACGCGCCGGCCCAAGGGTCCTCAGGCCGCGTCGGGGCCGTACACCTCGACCCGGTCCGCGACCCGGCGCACATGAATGCAGTCGCCGGGACACTCCTTGGCGGAGTCCACCACGTCGACCAGCAGCGGCAGCGGCACGGGCGTGGTGGCGCCCTTGTCCTGCAGCAGCTCGTCGTCCGGGCTCTTCACATAGGCCAGACCGTCGATGTCCAGCTCGAAGACCTCGGGGGCGTACTGGGCGCAGATGCCGTCGCCGGTACAGAGGTCCTGGTCGATCCAGACCTCCAGTGCCTCGCCGTCGGCCGCGGCCTCGTCCTGCACGGTGATGTCTCCTGCTTCCGCCGGGTGTTGAACACTTCGACCCTACCTCCGCGCACCCCGGCGACACTTCCTGGAGATCCCTGGTTTCACGCCTCGACATGACGGGCACCGTCCGCCCGGACACTCTCCGTCAGGGGACGCCCCGGCGGGATTTCGCCGGGCCCCGAACCCGCCGTCACGGCAACTCACGTCCCCCATGAAGGATTTTGACCGACCCACCCTTGGAACAGTCGGCTTCTGAATCACGTTGAGTGGGTATTCAGACGGCGTGAGGGAGAGCGCAGGGTGACCGACGACACACCTTGACAGTCTTTGTGATCTAGGGGTTTCAATCGACACCCACCCAGGTAGGGTCTGGAAGCGTCCAGCTCCCCTTGGAGGAGGTGAGGACCGTGGCAGCCCACGACGACGACATGAACCGCGGCATCCGCCCGGGACGAGGGTCCGACGACCCGTCCGGGCAGATTGCCTACCTTGAGCAGGAGATCGCCGTCCTGCGACGTAAGCTCGCCGACTCTCCGCGACACACGAGGATTCTCGAAGAGCGGATCGTCGAGCTGCAGACCAATCTGGCCGGGGTGTCCGCCCAGAACGAGCGACTCGCCAACACGCTCCGTGAGGCCCGCGACCAGATCGTGGCCCTCAAGGAAGAGGTCGACCGGCTCGCACAGCCACCGGCCGGCTTCGGAGTCTTCCTCGTGGCCAACGAGGACGGCACCGCGGACATCTTCACCGGCGGTCGCAAACTCCGGGTGAACGTCAGCCCAAGCGTGGAACTCGAAGAGCTCCGCCGCGGCCAGGAAGTAATGCTCAACGAAGCGCTCAACGTGGTCGAGGCCATGGAGTACGAGCGCGTCGGCGACATCGTCACCCTCAAGGAGATCCTTGAGGACGGCGAACGCGCCCTCGTGGTGGGGCACACCGACGAGGAGCGGGTGGTGCGGCTCGCCGAGCCGCTGCTGGACATCACCATCCGCCCCGGCGACGCCCTGCTGCTGGAACCCCGTTCCGGCTACGTCTACGAAATCGTCCCGAAGAGCGAGGTCGAGGAGCTCGTCCTCGAAGAGGTCCCCGACATCGGCTACGAGCAGATCGGCGGTCTGGGCGGCCAGATCGAGATGATCCGCGACGCGGTCGAACTGCCGTACCTCTACCCCGACCTCTTCAAGGAGCACGAACTGCGGCCGCCCAAGGGCGTCCTGCTGTACGGGCCTCCCGGATGCGGAAAGACGCTCATCGCCAAGGCCGTCGCCAACTCGCTGGCCAAAAAGGTCGCCGAGGTCACCGGACAGGCCACCGGCAAGAGCTTCTTCCTCAACATCAAGGGCCCCGAGCTCCTGAACAAGTACGTCGGCGAGACCGAGCGGCAGATCCGCCTCGTCTTCCAGCGTGCCCGTGAGAAGGCCAGCGAGGGCACTCCCGTCATCGTCTTCTTCGACGAGATGGAGTCCCTCTTCCGCACTCGCGGATCCGGTGTCAGCTCGGACGTGGAGAACACCATCGTCCCCCAGCTGCTCGCCGAGATCGACGGTGTGGAAGGCCTCCAGAACGTGGTCGTCATCGGCGCCTCGAACCGCGAGGACATGATCGACCCCGCCATCCTGCGCCCCGGCCGCCTGGACGTGAAGATCAAGATCGAACGTCCTGACGCCGAGGCCGCCAAGGACATCTTCGGCAAGTACCTCACCGAGCGCCTACCGCTCCACCCCGACGACGTCGGAGAGCACAGCGGCGACAAGACCACCACCGTCCAGAGCATGATCCAGACGGCCGTGGAACACATGTACACGGAATCCGAGGAGAACCGCTTCCTGGAGGTCACCTACGCCAACGGTGACAAGGAAGTCCTCTACTTCAAGGACTTCAACTCCGGCGCCATGATCGAGAACATCGTGGGCCGGGCCAAGAAGATGGCCATCAAGGACTTCCTCGACCACAAGCAGAAGGGCATCCGCGTCTCCCACCTCCTCCAGGCGTGCGTGGACGAGTTCAAGGAGAACGAGGACCTGCCCAACACCACCAACCCGGACGACTGGGCCCGGATCTCCGGAAAGAAGGGCGAACGGATCGTCTACATCCGTACGCTCATCACCGGCAAGCAGGGTGCCGACACCGGACGCTCCATCGACACGGTGGCGAACACCGGTCAGTACCTGTAAAAGGCAGGGTGGCTGCGGGTGCCCTAGGCGGGGTACCCGCAGCCAACTGTTTTTCAGGCCATGACCGCGACAAGGGGCGCGCAAGGCAATGACGCAAATGATCTCCCCACCAGCGCAAAGCCGTTCTAGGCTCTTCGGTACCGCCGAGTCGCGCAGTGCGGGGACGGGCACCGCACACGCACCGGAGCGCCAGCGGTACTTGAGCGGCGCCCCCGACCGAGGGCGCCGCCGGGCAAGGAGGGCCGCATGACCGTACGGCGAGTAATGGGCATCGAGACGGAGTACGGGATCTCCGTCCCTGGCCACCCCAACGCCAATGCCATGCTCACCTCGTCCCAGATCGTCAACGCCTACGCGGCGGCGATGCACCGGGCCCGGCGGGCCCGCTGGGACTTCGAGGAGGAGAATCCGCTGCGGGACGCGCGAGGCTTCGACCTCGCCCGGGAGGCCGCCGACTCCACCCAGCTCACCGACGAGGACATCGGCCTCGCCAATGTCATCCTCACCAACGGCGCGCGTCTCTACGTCGACCACGCACACCCGGAGTACAGCTCCCCCGAAGTCACCAACCCCATGGACGCCGTTCTGTGGGACAAGGCCGGCGAGCGCATCATGGCGGAGGCCGCCGAGCGCGCGGCCCAACTCCCGGGCGCCCAGCCGATCCACCTCTACAAGAACAACACCGACAACAAGGGCGCCTCGTACGGCACGCACGAGAACTATCTGATGAAGCGGGAGACCCCGTTCTCGGACATCGTGCGCCACCTGACGCCCTTCTTCGTCTCCCGACAGGTCGTCACCGGAGCCGGCCGTGTGGGTATCGGTCAGGACGGGCACGAGCACGGCTTCCAGCTCAGCCAGCGCGCCGACTACTTCGAGGTCGAGGTCGGCCTGGAGACGACCCTCAAGCGCCCGATCATCAACACCCGCGACGAACCGCACGCGGACGCCGAGAAGTACCGCCGCCTGCACGTGATCATCGGCGACGCGAACCTCTCCGAGATCTCGACGTATCTGAAGCTCGGTACCACGGCCCTGGTCCTCTCCATGATCGAGGACGGCTTCATCGCGGTGGACCTGGCCGTGGACCAGCCGGTCCGCACCCTCCACCAGGTCTCCCACGACCCCACCCTCAAGCGCCTGGTCACCCTCCGCAGCGGCCGGACACTCACCGCGGTCCAGTTGCAGATGGAGTACTTCGAGCTGTCCCGCAAGTACGTCGAGGAGCGCTACGGCTCCGACGCGGACGACCAGACCAAGGACGTCCTCGCCCGCTGGGAGGACACGCTCAACCGCCTGGAGAACGACCCGATGAGCCTGGCCGGCGAACTGGACTGGGTCGCCAAGCGGGAGCTCATGGAGGGCTACCGGCGCCGGGACGGCCTCGACTGGGACGCGGCCCGGCTGCAGCTGGTCGACCTCCAGTACGCGGACGTACGGGCCGACAAGGGCCTCTACAACCGTCTGGTGGCCCGCGGCCGCATCAAGCGGCTCCTGGACGAGGACACGGTCGAGCGGGCGCGTACGACGCCGCCGGAGGACACGCGCGCGTACTTCCGCGGGCGCTGCCTGGAGCAGTACGCCGACGATGTCGCGGCGGCCTCCTGGGACTCCGTGATCTTCGACCTCCCGGGCCGGGACTCGCTCCAGCGCGTCCCAACCCTGGAACCGCTTCGCGGAACGCGTAATCACGTCAAGGAGCTCCTGGACCGCTGTCGTACGGCGGAAGACCTGGTCAGGGTTCTGTCGGGCGGCTGACAGGAGCCTCGGATCCGGGGCTCCGGACAGGGTGGAATGTCCGGTGGCCGGGAATCATCGAGGTGGCCGCCGTACGTTGTAGGAACTGCGGGGCCGATGTCAGTCCCTGCAAGTAGGGTCTGATCAAGAACGTCGAACCGAGCGGGGTGAGGGTTATGGCGACCAAGGACACCGGCGGCGGACAGCAGAAGGCGACGCGCTCCACGGAGGAGGTCGAAGAGCAGGCCGAGGAAGCGCAGGCGACCGACGATCTCAAGGAGCGCCACGAGAAGCTGAGCGACGATGTCGACTCGGTTCTGGACGAGATCGATGACGTCCTCGAAGAGAACGCAGAGGACTTCGTGCGCTCCTTCGTTCAGAAGGGTGGCCAGTAGTCGCTCTGTCCTTCGGTTCGAAGGTGAACGGGGTGGCGTGGTGGCGACCGAGTCGAAACTGAGGTGCTGCGTGCGGTGCGGCGAGGCCAAGCCGCACGCAGTCTTCGCTTTCGAGCGCGCGAATCGTGTGCGATTCAGGGAGCGCCGACCGGGTTCGAAGCAGTATGGGAATGCCTCTGCCGTTCATGTGGATCACTGCCATCAGACGGGTAGGGTCCGTTGCGTACTGTGCTTCAACTGCAATTCGGCCATCGGCAAGTTGGGAGATGATCCCGACGCTGTTCGTCGGGCTGCCGCCTACTTGGAAGGATCCTCGTGGAAGCCAACACTCGTAGCACCGGGCGTCTACCATCTGCCTTCCTGACGCCCGGGTCGTCGTCCTTCATGGACTTCCTCTCCGACCACCAGCCGGACATGCTCCCGGGCAACCGGCAACTGCCGCCCACCCAGGGCGTCGTCGAGGCCCCGCACGGCACGACCATCGTCGCCGTCACGTTCCCCGGCGGCGTGGTGCTCGCCGGTGACCGACGGGCCACCATGGGCAATGTCATCGCGCAGCGGGACATCGAGAAGGTCTTCCCGGCGGACGAGTACTCGGCCGTCGGCATCGCCGGCACCGCCGGCCTCGCGGTCGAGATGGTCAGGCTCTTCCAGCTGGAGCTGGAGCACTTCGAGAAGGTCGAAGGCGCCCAACTCTCCCTGGAGGGCAAGGCGAACCGGCTGTCCACCATGATCCGTTCCAACCTCGGCATGGCCATGCAGGGCCTGGCCGTGGTCCCGCTCTTCGCCGGCTTCGACGTGGACCGTGGCGTCGGCCGCATCTTCTCCTACGACGTGACGGGCGGCCGTTCCCAGGAGAACGGCTACGCGGCCACCGGCTCCGGCTCGGTCTTCGCCCGCAGCGCCATGAAGAAGCTCTTCCACGACGGACTGACCGAGTCCGAGGCCACGACCCTCGTGGTGCAGGCCCTCTACGACGCCGCTGACGACGACTCGGCGACCGGTGGTCCCGATGTGGCCCGCCGGATCTACCCGATCGTCACCGTGATCACCGAGGACGGCTTCCGTCGGCTCACCGACGACGAGTCCTCCGAGATCGCCGCCTCGATCCTGGAGCGGCGACTGCAGCAGCCCGACGGCCCGCGCGCCGCGCTGCTCTGACCGCGGGCCCGTTCTCATCAAGGTGATCCAGTGACTTCGACGGAACTTTAAAGAGAGGGACGGATACCGGTGTCGACGCCGTTCTATGTCTCACCCCAGCAGGCCATGGCCGACCGGGCGGAGTACGCCCGCAAGGGCATCGCCCGTGGCCGCAGCCTGGTCGTGCTGCAGTTCGCCGACGGCATCGTCTTCGTCGGCGAGAACCCGTCCCGTGCGCTGCACAAGTTCAGCGAGATCTATGACCGGATCGGGTTCGCGGCCGCCGGAAAATACAACGAGTACGAGAACCTGCGGATCGGCGGCGTGCGCTACGCCGACATGCGCGGTTATACCTACGACCGTGCGGACGTGACCGCCCGCGGTCTCGCCAATGTCTACGCCCAGACGCTCGGCACGATCTTCTCCAGTGCGGCCGAGAAGCCGTACGAGGTGGAGCTGGTCGTCGCGGAGGTCGGGGACACCTCCGACGGTGACCAGATCTACCGGTTGCCGCACGACGGTTCGATCGTGGACGAGCACGGCTCGGTCGCGGTCGGCGGCAACGCGGAGACGATCAGCAGCTATCTGGACCAGCGGCACCGCGACGGCATGACCCTCGCGGAGGCGCTCAAGCTGGCAGTGCAGTCCCTGTCCCGTGACACGAACGGCAGCGAGCGGGAGATCCCCGCCGAGCGCCTGGAGGTCGCGGTGCTGGACCGCACCCGCCCGCAGGCCCGAAAGTTCAAGCGGATCGTCGGCGGCGAGCTGTCCCGGCTGCTCGGCGAGAGCGCGGACGCCTCGTCGGAGTCCGACGACGACGGCGAGGACGACGCCGAGAAGTGATTCGGCGTTCGTCCCTCGCACAACCCTTCGTGCGCCCCGGCCGTCTTCGGCCGGGGCGCACGGGCGTAGCGGGGCCTCAGGGGCCGCCAGGCGGCGCCGTGGAACCACGTACGACCAGTTCCACCGGGATGTCCCCCTCCTCCGGCACGCGGCCGTCCAGGACCGCCAGGAGGGCGCGCATGCCGTGTTCCCCGAAGAGTTCGGCGTCGAGGCGGACCGTGGTCAGCTCCGGGTCGAGGGCGGTGGCCAGGGCGAGGTCGTCCAGGCCGGTGACCGACACGTCCTCCGGGATGCGCAGACCGAGGCGGCGGGCGGCCTTGTAGGCGCCGGCGGCGAGTTTGTCGTCGTCGCAGACCAGGGCGGTGGGCCGGGGACCCGGTGCCGAGAGGGCGGCCTCGGCGGCGGTCAGGGCGCCCTCGATCGAGATGGGGGCGCGGGCCGTACGGATCGTGGTGCCCTCGAACTTGCCGACCCTTGTCGCCAGTTCACGCGCGCGTACCTCGAAGGTCCAGGACGGGATGTCCGCGGCGAGGTGGAGGAAGCGGCGGTGGCCCAGGGCCAGCAGATGCTCGGCGACCTGGCGGACGCCGTCGGCGATGTCGAGGTTGACGGTCGCGGCGCCGAGGCTGCCCTCCGGGTCGCTGTCGAGCATCACCAGGGGCAGCTGGTCGCCGCGGATGGCGGTGAGGGCGTCGGCGGCCATGGAGGAGGCGATGACGCCGTCCAGGGCGGCCTGCGCGGAGGCGAAGGGGTCGCGGGCGGGGCCGATGCCCTCGGGGGAGGGATAGAGGACCACGCCGAAGCCGTGTTCGCCGGCGACCCGGGCGGCGCCGGTGTAGACGCCGGCGAAGAACTCCGTGGTCAGCGCCGGGACGACCAGGAGGACGGTGCGGGTGCGGCCCAGGCGGAGGTTGCGGGCGGCGAGGTTGGGACGGTAGCCCAGGTCGCGCGCGGCCTCGCGGACGCGTTCGGCGGTGGTCTCCGAGACCCGGCCCCGCCACTTGTCGCCGAGCACCAGCGAGACGGCGGCCTGTGACACCCCCGCGGCCTGGGCGACGTCGCGGCTGGTGGGGCGGGTGCTGCCTCGTGCCACCGTGGGGCTGCTCCTTCGGCTGGGCTCCGTCTGGACTCGTGACAGGCCACATGGTACGTATGACCGTGGAAGTTATACGTAAAACGTGAGGGTGGGGCAGGGCCGTGGGATATCTGGAGATCCTCAGGGCGAGACACGCCACTCGCCTGCTCATAGGCACGCTGGTCGGCCGGCTGCCGAACGCCACCGCCGCGATCGCGATCGTGCTGTTCGTCCGCGCCGAGGGCGGCACCTACAGCCTCGCCGGAGCACTGGCGGCCGTCTACGGCGTCGCCAACGCGGTCGGGCAGCCCCTCCTCGGCCGGCTGGTGGACGTCCACGGACAGCCGCGGGTGCAGCTCCCCGCCGCGATCCTGTCGGCCCTCGCGATGACCGTCTTCGCCTGCCGGGGCACCGATCCTCTCCCGTCCGCCTACGTCGCGGTGGCCGCCGCCGGCCTCTTCGCGCCACCCCTGGAAGGCGGTCTGCGAGCCCTGTGGCCGAACGTGCTGCGCCGGGAGGAGCAGGTGCACACGGCGTACGCGATGGACGCCGTGGCGCAGGAAGTCATGTTCACCGTGGGGCCGTTGCTCGTGACGGTGTTCGTGTCGCTGTGGTCCGCCCCGGTGGCGCTGCTCGTGCTGAACGTCATCGGGGTGCTGGGCGCCCTCTCCGTGGTCGTGTCGCCGCCCTCGCGCGCGTGGCGGTCGGCTCCGCGTGCCGCGCACTGGCTGGGCGCCCTGCGCTCGCCGGGGCTGCTGGCGCTGCTGGGCGCCTTCCTGTTCGTCGGGATGGCGCTCGGGTCCATCACGGTCGCCTCCGTGCCGTACGCGGACGGGCACGGCGGTGACGTGGTCTACGGATGGCTCATGGCGGCGATCGGCCTCGGCGCGCTGCTGGGCGGGACGGTCTACGGGGCGCGGCAGTGGAGCGGGGTGCCCGAGCGCCGACTGAGGGTCCTGGTGGGGCTCCTGGCGGTGTGTTACCTGCCGCTGATGCTCATGCCGGGCGCGGTCGCCATGGTGCTGCTGACCGTGCTCGCCGGGGTGTTCCTCGCGCCCGCCCTCGCCTGTGCGTTCATCATCGTGGACCGGCATGCCCCGAAGGGGACGGTCACCGAGGCTTTCTCCTGGCTTGTGACGACGTTCACCGTGGGAGCGTCGGTCGGAACGGGCGTCGCGGGGCCGGTCGTAGAGGCCGGTGGGGCCCTGTGGGGGTTCGCCGTGCCGGGGGTCGCCGGGGCGGTGTCGTTGCTGGTCCTGCTGGCCACCGGGCGGGTCCTCGCAGCTCCCGCCGGGGGAGCGGTCGTTGCGGCTTCATCGGAAAATGATCCAAACCGTGCGGTCGAACCCCGTTTCAGCACAGGGGATCGGGCGTAATGTTCACTCATGGACCGCCGCATTTTCGGGCTGGAGAACGAGTACGGCGTCACGTGTACGTTCAGGGGACAGCGACGTCTGTCTCCCGACGAGGTGGCTCGGTACCTCTTCCGCCGTGTCGTGTCATGGGGCCGCAGCAGCAATGTCTTTCTGCGAAACGGCGCCCGGCTCTATCTCGACGTGGGCTCACATCCGGAATACGCGACCCCCGAATGTGACAACTTGACCGAACTGGTCACCCACGACAAAGCCGGCGAGCGCATTCTCGAAGGACTCCTGGTGGACGCCGAACGACGCCTGCACGAGGAAGGAATCGCGGGCGACGTCTACCTCTTCAAGAACAACACCGACTCGGCGGGCAACTCGTACGGCTGCCACGAGAACTATCTGGTGGCACGGCACGGCGAGTTCTCCCGGCTCGCGGACATCCTCATCCCGTTCCTGGTCACGCGTCAGCTGCTGTGCGGCGCGGGCAAGGTACTGCAGACCCCGCGCGGCGCCGTGTACTGCGTCAGCCAGCGCGCCGAACACATCTGGGAGGGCGTCTCCTCGGCGACGACGCGCTCCCGGCCCATCATCAACACCCGCGACGAACCGCACGCGGACGCCGAGCGCTACCGCCGTCTCCACGTCATCGTGGGCGACTCGAACATGTCCGAGACGACCATGCTGCTCAAGGTCGGCGCCACCGACCTGGTGCTGCGCATGATCGAGGCGGGCACGGTGATGCGTGACCTGACCCTGGAGAACCCGATCCGGGCGATCCGCGAGGTGAGCCACGACATCACGGGCCGGCGCAAGGTGCGTCTGGCCAGCGGCCGGGAGGCCTCCGCGCTGGAGGTGCAGCGCGAGTACTACGAGAAGGCCGTGGACTTCTGCGAGCGCCGGGGCATCCGCACCGGCACCGTCGAGCAGGTCCTCGAACTCTGGGGCCGGGTGCTCGACTCGATCGAGGCCGAGGACCTCGACCGGATCGGCACCGAGATCGACTGGGTCATGAAGTACCAGCTGATCGAGCGGTACCGCGCCAAGCACAACATGACCATGTCCCACCCGCGGGTCGCGCAGATCGACCTCGCGTACCACGACATCCACCGTCGCCGAGGGCTCTACTACCTCCTGGAGAGGAAGGGCCAAGCCGCCCGGATCTGCAACGACTTGAAGATCTTCGAGGGCAAGTCGGTTCCGCCGCAGACCACTCGGGCACGGCTCCGCGGCGACTTCATCCGCAGGGCCCAGGAACAGCGGCGGGACTTCACCGTCGACTGGGTCCATCTCAAGCTCAACGACCAGGCGCAGCGCACCGTGTTGTGCAAGGACCCGTTCCGTTCCGTGGACGACCGGGTGGAGAAACTGATCGCCGGAATGTAGACGAAAACATCCGGATACCGACGTCCGGATACATATTCGGTACGCCACACGGGCCCCGTACGTTTCACGTACGGGGCCCGTGCCACGCCGTAGAGTTGCGCGCACGCCATCAACAAGATCGACCGATACGAGGCCTTCACCGTGCGCCGACGCTCCCTTCTCATCGCTGTTCCCGCAGGACTCGTGACGATCGCGGGGTGCGGAGACAGCGATTCCTCCTCAAGCAAGGCCAGCGCGTCGCCTTCCCCGTCGCCGTCCGCCTCGGCCTCGACCGTGCCGCCGCCGAAGGTCGTCGACGGTCCGGTGCCGGCGATCACCGCGGGCACGAAGTTCGACGAGAAGCCGACCGTCGCCAAGGGCACCGGCGAACCGTCGAAGAACCTCGCCGTCAAGACGGTCATCGCGGGCAGCGGCAAGGCCGTCGCGGAGGGCGACTTCGTCCAGGTCAACTACCTGGGCCAGATCTGGTCGACGGCCAAGGTCTTCGACAACTCCTACGACCGCAAGACCCCGTTGGTCATCCAGCTCGCCCAGGGCAGCATCATCGACGGCTGGCGCTACGGCCTCGCGGGCCGCAAGGTCGGCAGCCGCGTCGAGATGGCCATCCCGCCGACCTGGGGATACGGCACGACGGGCAACAGCCAGGCGGGCATCAAGGGCACCGACACACTCGTCTTCGTGATCGACGTGCAGGACGCCTTCAACATCAAGAGCTCCGCCAAGGGCAAGGCCGTCGCCCAGTCCGACTCCGCGCTGCCCAAGGTGGGTACGAACACCGACGGCAAGGCCCCCTCGGTCACCGTCCCGAAGGTGGACCCGCCGAAGAAGCTGGTGTCGAACTACGTCCTGGAGGGCGACGGAGCCGTCGTCAAGGCGTCCCAGACGATCCTGTGCCAGTTCGAGGGCGTGGTCTGGAGCACCGGCAAGCAGTTCGAATCGACGTACTCCCAGGGCCGGTTGAGCCAGTTCGCGATCTCGCAGATGGAGTCGGTCGTCAAGGGCCTGGCCCAGGGGGTCACCGGCAAGAAGGTCGGCAGCCGCGTCCTGATCGTCGCGCCCCCGGCCCTGGCCTACGGCGACACCCCGCCGACTGGCGGCACCATCAAGAAGGGCGAGACCCTGGTCTTCTCGGTCGACATCCTGGCGGCGATGTAGTCCCGCGCGTGAAGAGCCTGGCCGACGCACGAGCGCGGCCGGGATGCGAGACTGTCCGAGTTGTCTTGTCGTACACAAGCAGGAGCTAGAGACGTGAGCATCGAGAAGCCCGAGATCGACTTCCCGGAGGGCGCACCCCCGGCGGACCTGGAGATCAAGGACCTGTGGGAGGGTGACGGCGAGGTCGCGCAGGCGGGCCAGAACGTCACCGTCCACTACGTGGGCGTGGCCTTCAGCACCGGCGAGGAGTTCGACGCCAGCTGGAACCGCGGCACCCCGTTCAAGTTCCCGCTCGGTGGCGGCCGTGTCATCAAGGGCTGGGACCGGGGCGTGCAGGGCATGAAGGTCGGCGGCCGTCGCCAGCTGACCATCCCGGCGCACCTCGCCTACGGCAACCAGAGCCCGACCCCGGCGATCAAGCCGGGCGAGACCCTGATTTTCGTGGTCGACCTCGTCGCCGTCTGATCACCGGATCCGACCGGACCCGATCACCTGGGGCCCATGCCTGCTCGGGCATGGGCCCTCGGCTTTTGCCGGGCCGTCGTGGGGCGGTACGGTCATCGTTCGTAAGTACAGAGGAAGGCGAAGGGCGTCGATGGCCATTGCCAAGGCCGAGCGGCTGATGAACCTCGCGCTGTGTCTGCTCGGGACCCGGCGGCCGCTCAGCAAGCGTGAGCTGCGGGATTCCATCGAGGCGTACGTCGAGGCCGTCAGGCCGGGAAATGGTGCAGCGGGCAGCGACGACTCCTTCAACCGGATGTTCGAGCGCGACAAGGACGATCTGCGCGAACTCGGGCTGGTCATCGAGACGGTGGAGAATCTGGACGGCGAGGTCGGCTATCTCGCCCGCCGCGACAGCAACCGCCTCCCGCCCATCACCCTCGACGCCGAGGAGGCCGCCGCCCTCGGTCTCGCCGCGAAGGTGTGGCAGCAGGCCCGGCTCGCCGGCGCGGCCAGCGGCGCCCTGCAGAAACTGCGCGCCGCCGGAATGCCCGAGGATCTCGACCCCTACGAGCCGCACGGCGCCCTGGAGCCGCGGATTCCGGTGCACGAGGCGTCGTTCGAGCCGCTGATGCTGGCCTGCCGCGACCGCCGGCCGGTCGTGTTCGAGTACCGCAAGGCGACCGCCGCCCGCCCCGAGACCCGCAGCGTCGAGCCGTGGGCCCTCGAGTGCTGGCGCGGCCACTGGTACCTCGCCGGCTGGGACCGGGACCGGGGTGCCGAACGCGTCTTCCGCCTCTCCCGGATCACCGGGAAGGTGCGCTCGCGCAACGGGCGGTTCACCGCGGACATCCCCGATGTGGTGACCGTGCGCGAGACCGTCGCGAGCTGGGCGGGGGAGACCGCCGACCGCTCCGCCCTGATCCGGCTGCGCACCGGCTCCGGGTACCCCCTGCGCGCGAAAGCCACGGCGGTTCGGGAACTCGGGGACGGCTGGGACGAGTTGGAGATTCCGTACGGCCACGGACTGGACGCCTGGCTGGTCGAGTTCGGGCCGGACGTGGTCGTCCTGGAGCCCGCCGAGCTGCGGGCCGACGTGGTGGACCGGCTGCGTGCCGTGGCCAAGGGCTGAGGGGGAGCGGAAGAGAACTGTGGCAGGCAAACCGGTCAGGCCCGTCAACGCCATCGACCAGACCAGGCGGATGCTCTCCCTGGTGACCTATCTGAAGGAGCGCCCCGGAGCCCGCGTCGAGGACGTGGCGCGTGCCTTCGGGATCACCGAGGACGAGCTGGTCTCCGACCTCGACGTACTGCCCATGTGCGGGACCAGCTTCCGGGGCGGCGATCTGCTCGACATCGACACCGACGGCGACCGCATCTGGTGGCACAACCCGGACGACGTCGCCGAACCGCTCCGGCTCGCCGCCGACGAGGCGACGGCCCTCCTGGTGGCCGCCCGCGCGGTGTCGACGCTGCCGGGTCTGCGCGAGAGCGACCGGCAGGCACTGCTGCGGGCCAACGCCAAGCTGGAGGCGGCGGCCGGTGAGGCGGCCGGGGCCAGCGCCCGTCTTTCGGTGACCTTCGAGTCCGAGGGCGGTGTCTTCGCGGACGTCGACCGCGCGATCTCGGAGCGCCGCCGCCTGTGGATCCGCTACTACTCGCCCGCCCGCGACGAGCTGTCCGAGCGCGAGATCGACCCCATCCGCCTGGTCAGCGTCGGGCACACCTACGTGGAGGCCTGGTGCCGCCGCTCCGAGGCGCGCCGCACCTTCCGTCTCGACCGGGTCGCCGAGATCAAGATCCTCGACGAACCGTCCGCACCGCCCGAGATCGAGCTGCGGGACCTGTCGGAGGCGCTGGTGCAGCCCGCCGCCGAGGACCCAGAGGTCGTCGTCGAGGTCGGCCCGGGCGGACGCTGGGTCGCCGAGTACTACCCGCACGACAGTGCCGATGAGCTTCCCGACGGCGGGCTGCGTATTACCTTGCGCACCCCCGACCCGACGTCCCTGAGACGCCTGGCCCTGCGGCTCGGGCGCGACGGCCGGATCGTCTCCCCGAGCGATCTCGCCGACAGCGCCCGCCGCGCGGCCCGCGAGGCGC
Organism: Streptomyces sp. NPDC050549; assembly: GCF_040655035.1. Lineage (NCBI taxonomy): Bacteria > Bacillati > Actinomycetota > Actinomycetes > Kitasatosporales > Streptomycetaceae > Streptomyces > Streptomyces sp. NPDC050549. Next base: position 201,347 of record NZ_JBFAJD010000003.1, on the reverse strand, counting down.
TGGCGGCGTACGACGGACCGCAGAGCGTGGTTGACGGTGTGCACGGTGTTGACGACAGGCAGGAGCAGGGGCTGTGAGTGAGTCGACGATGTCGGGTGTCCCGGGCGTCTCCGGTGTTCCGGAGATGACGGTGGCCGCCGCGTTCGCCGGGATGAAGAACGTGATGCCCGTGGTGTTCAGAGCGGGCTGCCCGGACTGCCGGGGCAACTTCGAACTGGCGGCGAGCGCCCTGCGCCTCGCCATCGGCGCCACCAGCCGCACCACCTTCTACTCCTTCACCTGCCCCGACTGCGGCGCCGCGGTCCGCAAGCCCGCAGGCGAGCGGATCGTCGAGCTGCTCACCGGCGGCGGGGTCAGGACCCTGCGCCTGACGTCCGTCGGGTAGCAGGGTCTAGGCTCGCCCCATGTTCTGGGCGATGGTCGCGGTAGCTGTGGGTTTTCTGGGTCTCGCCGTGCTCGGCGTGCTCGCCGTCCGGGTGTTTCTGGAGGCGCGGCGGCTCGGACTGCAGGTCACGGACGCCGCGCAGCGCATCAACAGAGCGGCCGAGGACCTTGAACGGGCGGCCGTCTCCACGGCCCGTTCCGTCGACGCACTGTGAGTCACGTATGCGTGGGGTGTGAGTTGCGCGCCTGATGCGCTTCGCGTCACTTTGCCCTGTCACGTAGTCGCCCGGGGCGGGTACGCTGCTGATCGCGGTCCGGATAACGAGGCCCGGAGCGCGGACCGGGAGTACGCACGGGGATTGCCTGACGTTTACCCCTGAGCGTTACGATCGCTGGCAGCACGAACGTCGGACATGTGTCCGACCGATCGGACAGCACCCCCACCCCAGCCGCCTCGGTGAGAAGGTAAAGACTTATGTTCGGAAGGCTCGGAGCTCCCGAGATCATTCTCATCCTCGTCGTCATCGTGCTGCTCTTCGGCGCGAAGAAGCTTCCGGACATGGCCCGCTCCCTCGGCAAGTCCGCCCGCATCCTCAAGAGCGAGGCCAAGGCGATGAAGGAGGAGGGCAACAGCACGCCCGCCCCCGCCGGCCCGCCGAACACCGACGAGCCCGTGCAGCGCACCATCCAGGCGGCCCCCGGCGACGTGACCAGCTCGCGCCCCGTCACCGAGCCGTCGGACACGACCAAGCGCTGACGCAGGGCCGGGACGCCCCCGGTCCGCCGCACGAGATGAGGACGTGGGTTGCCCAAGTCTGCCCGCAAGAAGGAGAAGGACCCCGAGGGGCGGATGCCCCTCGCGGACCATCTGCGTGAGCTGCGCAACCGGCTCGCGAAGGCGATGCTCGCCATCATCGTGGTGACCTGCGTGGCCGCCTTCTTCTACAACGACATCGTCAACATCATCACCAAGCCGGTGCTGGACTCGGTCGGTTGCGCCTCGACCTTCGAGGAACTGCGGAAGGCCGGCGACAAGTCCCACCAATGCGCGCAGATCACCATCAACGGTCTGCTGACGCCGTTCACACTGGCGTTGAAGGTGTCCCTGATGGCCGGCGTCGTCCTGGCGTCCCCGGTCTGGCTGTACCAGCTCTGGGGCTTCGTCGCCCCGGGCCTGCACAAGAACGAGAAGAAGTACGCGCTCGGCTTCGTCGGCACCGGCGTTCCGCTCTTCCTCGCGGGCGCCTACTTCGCCTACCGGGTGCTGCCCACCACCGCGAAGGTCCTGCTCGGCTTCACGCCGAAGGATGTCAACAACCTGCTGCCGCTCGACGACCTGCTCGACCTGGTCACGCGCATGGTGCTGGTCTTCGGCCTCTCCTTCGAGCTGCCGCTGCTGCTGATCATGCTGAACCTCACCGGTGCGCTGACGGGCAAGCGGATGCTCGGCTGGTGGCGCGCCATGATCCTCGGCATCACGGTCTTCGCAGCCGTCGCCACCCCCAGCACCGACCCCCTGACCATGCTGGCGCTGGCCGGGCCGATCTGGGTGCTGTACTTCGGCGCGGTCCTCTTCTCGCTGCTCAACGACCGGCGCAAGCGTCGCCGGGACGCGGCGGGACCGGCCGACGACGAGGCCTCCGACCTGGACCTCACCCCCGAGGACATCGGCGACGTCGAAGCCGTCTCGGCCGGCCGGGCAGCCCTGCCCGAGCAGGCGAGCGGCACAGGTTCGGACCGGGTCAACGGGTATGACGACGTGACCTGATCGCCTTCCCGACCTCCGCCGAGACCGGCCGTTCCCGCAGCGCGGGCGGCCGGTCTCGGCGTGTGGAGGACCTATGGGAACGGATAATGATCGTCCTGTTGTCAGTGGCGCCCGGTACGCTCGAAAGCACGATGACAGAGGACCTCTCCCCGGCCGAGCGGTACGCGGCAGCCCGCCTGCGGGCAGCCGAGCAGGCCACCGCGCTCGCGGACTTCCGCGAGATGTACGACTTCGGTCTCGACCCCTTCCAGATCGAGGCCTGTAAGGCGCTCGAAGCGGGGAAGGGCGTCCTGGTCGCGGCGCCCACCGGCTCCGGCAAGACGATCGTCGGCGAGTTCGCCGTCCACCTCGCCCTCCAGCAGGGCAAGAAGTGCTTCTACACGACCCCCATCAAGGCACTGTCCAACCAGAAGTACGCCGACCTGTGCCGCCGTTACGGCGCGGACAAGGTCGGCCTGCTCACCGGCGACAACAGTGTCAACTCCGAGGCACCGGTTGTCGTGATGACCACCGAGGTCCTGCGGAACATGCTGTACGCCGGTTCGCAGACCCTCCTCGGCCTCGGCTATGTGGTCATGGACGAGGTGCACTACCTCTCCGACCGCTTCCGCGGTGCCGTCTGGGAAGAGGTGATCATCCACCTCCCCGAGTCGGTGACCCTGGTCTCGCTCTCGGCCACCGTGTCGAACGCGGAGGAGTTCGGCGACTGGCTCGACACCGTCCGCGGCGACACCGAGGTGATCGTCTCCGAGCACCGGCCGGTACCGCTGTTCCAGCACGTACTCGCCGGGCGGCGGATGTACGACCTCTTCGAGGAGGGCGAGGGCAACAAGAAGGCCGTCAATCCCGACCTCGCCCGCCTGGCCCGCATGGAGGCCCAGCGCCCCTCCTACCAGGACCGCAGACGCGGCCGTGCCATGCGCGAGGCCGACCGGGAGCGCGAGCGCAGATCGCGTTCGCGGGTGTGGACACCGGGCCGGCCCGAGGTCATCGAGCGGCTGGACAACGAAGGCCTGCTGCCCGCCATCACGTTCATCTTCAGCCGCGCCGCCTGCGAGGCCGCCGTACAGCAGTGTCTGTACGCCGGGCTGCGGCTCAACGACGACGAGGCGCGGGCGAAGGTGCGCGCCCTCGTAGAGGAGCGCACGGCGTCCATCCCGTCCGAGGACCTGCATGTCCTCGGGTACTACGAGTGGTTGGAAGGCCTGGAGCGCGGTATCGCGGCCCACCACGCGGGCATGCTGCCGACGTTCAAGGAGGTCGTCGAGGAGCTGTTCCTGCGCGGCCTCGTGAAGGCCGTGTTCGCCACCGAGACCCTGGCGCTCGGCATCAACATGCCCGCGCGCTCGGTGGTGTTGGAGAAGCTCGTCAAGTGGAACGGCGAGCAGCACGCGGACATCACCCCGGGCGAGTACACGCAGTTGACCGGTCGTGCCGGTCGGCGCGGCATCGATGTCGAGGGCCACGCCGTCGTGCTGTGGCAGCGCGGGATCAGTCCCGAGCACCTTGCGGGACTGGCCGGTACGCGTACGTATCCGCTGCGCTCCAGCTTCAAGCCCTCGTACAACATGGCGGTCAACCTCGTCGAGCAGTTCGGGCGGCACCGCTCGCGCGAACTCCTCGAGACCTCCTTCGCGCAGTTCCAGGCTGACAAGTCGGTCGTCGGGATCTCCCGGCAGGTGCAGCGCAACGAGGAGGGGCTGGAAGGCTACAAGGAGTCCATGACCTGCCACTTGGGCGACTTCGACGACTACATGCGGCTGCGTCGCGAGCTCAAGGACCGCGAGACCGAGCTCGCCCGGCAGGGTGTGGCACAACGGCGCGCCGAGGCCGCCGTGGCCCTGGAGAAGCTCAAGCCGGGAGACGTCATCCACGTCCCGACCGGCAAGTACGCGGGCCTGGCACTGGTGTTGGACCCGGGCCTGCCCGCCGGACGGTCCAACGGCCACCGCGGTTTCGAGCAGCACGACGGCCCGCGTCCGCTCGTCCTGACCGTCGAACGGCAGGTCAAGCGGCTCGCGTCGATGGACTTCCCGGTGCCCGTCGAGGCCCTGGACCGGATGCGGATCCCGAAGTCCTTCAACCCCCGTTCCCCGCAGTCCCGTCGGGACCTGGCCTCCGCGCTGCGCAGCAAGGCCGGGCACATCCCGCCGGAGCGCGCCCGCAAGCAGCGCTCGCAGGCCGCCGACGACCGCGAGATCGCCCAGTTGCGTACGGCGATCCGCGCACACCCCTGTCACGGCTGCAACGACCGTGAGGACCATGCCCGTTGGGCCGAGCGGTACCATCGGCTGCAGCGGGACACCACGCAGTTGGAGCGACGCATCGAGGGGCGGACCAACACCATCGCCCGGACCTTCGACCGGATCGTCGCGCTCCTCACCGAGCTGGACTATCTGCGCGGCGACGAGGTCACCGAGCACGGCAAGCGGCTGGCCCGGCTGTACGGCGAACTCGACCTGCTCGCCAGTGAATGTCTGCGCGAGGGGGTCTGGGAGGGGCTCGCGCCCGCCGAACTCGCCGCGTGCGTCTCGGCGTTGGTGTTCGAGGCGCGGGTCAGTGACGACGCCACGACGCCGAAGGTGCCGTCCGGGGCGGCCAAGGCCGCGCTGGGGGCGATGGTGCGGATCTGGGGGCGCCTTGACGCCCTTGAGGAGGATTTCCGGATCACGCAGACCGAAGGGGTCGGGCAGCGCGAGCCTGATCTCGGCTTCGCCTGGGCCGCGTACATGTGGGCCAGTGGGAAGGGGCTGGACGAGGTGCTGCGGGAGGTGGAGATGCCGGCCGGGGACTTTGTTCGGTGGTGCAAGCAGGTGATCGATGTGCTGGGGCAGATTTCGGCGGCGGCGCCGGTTTCCGGTGGGGAGGCGACTTCGACCGTGGCGAAGAATGCGCGTAAGGCGGTTGATCTGTTGCTGCGGGGGGTTGTGGCCTACTCGTCGGTGGGGTGACGGGTTTGTTGGCGGGTGCGGGTGCGCGTGCCGTGGGGGCTGGTCGCGCAGTTCCCCGCGCCCCTGAAGGACTACCGGTTCACGTAAGTTTGCCAGGAACCGTAGTTCGTGATGTCGTCTGCGTCGGACAGCGCACTCGGCTCGCACAGGAAGCCCGGCACCCTCGTGGCGTCCGCCAACTCCACGCTTCCCAGCGTCATCGGGCGGGGGAGTCCTGCCAGCAGCTTGCCCAGACCCTCTGCTGGTAGGCGCCACACCTCCGTCTCTATCTCCGCTCCGCCCTCACCCACGTGCACCAGGCCAGGCTTGGGTGGGGTCGTCGCCAGGGCGTGCAGGCGGTACACCGGAGCCGTTGTCGTCCTGCGGTCCAAACGGGCGCCCAGGGACAGGAGTTGGGGGTTCAGGGGCTGGCCCGTCAAGTGGGCTCCTACGACGGCCAGTTGGACCGTCGGCTCCAAGGCGCGTGCGATCTGTGCCAGGCGGTCGTCCGTGAAGGCCGGGCCGATCAGCATGACGCCGAAGGGCAGTTCGTTCACCTTGCCCGAAGGGACTGCCACCGCCGCCAGGTCGAAGAGGTTCGTGGAGTTGGTGAAGCGGCCCAGGCGGGCGTTGGCCCCCAGGGGATCGGACGCGACCTCGGCCAGGGTGGGGTGGCCGGGTGTGGTCGGGAGCAACAGGGCGTCCGCGTCGGCCAGTTCCGACAGGGCTCGGGCGCGGAGGGCCGCCAGGCGTTCCTGGTCGGCATAGAGCTGGTGGGCCGGGATGTCCCGGGCCCGGGTGATGATGCCGGTGACGGTGGGGTCCAGGCCCTCGATGCCGTCTGCGATTGCCTTGTCGATAAAGCTCCCCACCGCTGTATAGCGCTCGGCCACGAACGCGCCCTGGTAGAGCATCGCCGCCGCTTCCGTGAAGGGGGTGAGATCGAGGGTGCGGATCTCGGCGCCCGTAGCCCTGAGCTGCTCCACCGCTGCCTCGTAGGCCTCTGCCCAGCCCTCGTCCAGTTCGCCGAGCTGTTCGCGTGCCGCTACCGCGATGCGCCATGGGCCCGGTGCGCGCTGGGGGAAGGGCGGGAGGTCGCGGTCCGGCGGGGAGGCCATGAAGGACAGGGCCTGTTCCGCCTCCGGGAGGGTGCGGGCGAAGACCGTCACGCAGTCGATCGAGGCGCAGGCCGGCACGACTCCCGTCGTCGGGACCAGGCCCCGGGTGGGCTTGAGGCCGACGATGCCGTTGAAAGCGGCGGGAACCCGGCCCGAGCCCGCCGTGTCGGTGCCGAGCGCGAAGTCGACGATGCCCAGGGCCACGGCGACCGCCGAACCGGCGCTGGAGCCGCCGCTGATCCGCGCCGGGTCGTGGGCGTTGCGGACCGCGCCGTACGGGGAGCGGGTGCCCACCAGGCCGGTGGCGAACTGGTCGAGGTTCGTGGTGCCGAGCACGATCGCGCCGGCCGCGCGGAGGCGGGCCACCACCGGGGCGTCCGTCTCCGGCTCGTAGGCGTACGCCGGGCAGCCCGCCGTCGTGGGCACGCCCTGTACGTCTATGTTGCCCTTGGCCGCGAACAGGCGTCCCGCGAGGGGGAGTTGCTCACCCGCTGCCACTCGCTCGTCGATCGCCCGTGCCTCTTGCTCGACCTCCGGCTGTGGGCGCAGGTCGATCCAGATCTCGGGGCGGTCTGTGGCCTCGATGCGGGCGTAGGCGGCGCGGACTCGGGACACGGTGGTCGACATCTCCTGGTGCTCCTTGCTGTTCAGCTTGCGGGGGCGAGGACGAGGAGCGCCGTGCCCGCTTCGACCTGGTCGCCGGGCCTGGCCAGGATCTCGGCCACGACGCCGGCCATCGGGGCGTGGACCCTGGATTCCATCTTCATCGCCTCCAGGGCCAGGAGGGGTTGGCCGGCGGTCACCTCGTCCCCGGGTTCTACGTTCAACTGCCAGACGGAGGCGGCGAATTCGGCCTCGACCAGACGTCCGCCGACCGGGACCGTCACCTCGGCCTGCGGTGGTGCCGGGGCGGCTGCCGCCTCGGCCCGGGTGAACTCGCCCGCCGCCTCCCACGCATCGCGTTCCGCGCCGAACGCCGTCTGCTGCCGGGCCCTGAACTCCGCGATGGATTTGGCGTGTTCGGCCAGAAATGCCTCGTACTCGGCAAGCGAGAACGTGCCCTCGTCGATCCGCGGGACGAAGCGGCCGGAGATGATGTCGGCCCGGAGTTCGAGCAGTTCGTCCGCCTCCACCGGGTACCACTTGATCCGGTCGAAGAAGCGCAGCAGCCAGGGCGAGCCCGGTTCGAACGCGCCGCGCTGCTGCCAGCCCGACCACACCTGGGTCGTACGGCCCACGAACTGGTAGCCGCCGGGGCCCTCCATGCCGTAGACGCAGAGGTACGCGCCGCCGATGCCGACCGAGTTCTCCGCCGTCCAGGTGCGGGCCGGGTTGTACTTGGTGGTGACCAGGCGGTGGCGCGGGTCCAGAGGCGTGGCCACCGGGGCGCCCAAGTAGACGTCTCCCAGGCCCAGTACGAGGTATTCGGCGTCGAAGACCGTGCCGTAGACGTCCTCGACCGAGTCCAGGCCGTTGACGCGGCGGATGAACTCGATGTTCCAGGGGCACCAGGGGGCGTCGTCGCGGACGCCCGCCATGTAGCGGGCGATGGCCTCGCGGGTCGCCGGGTCGTCCCAGGAGAGGGGGAGGTGGACCGTGCGGGAGGGAACGATCAACTGGTCGGTCGGCGGCAGGGCCTCCGCTATTTCCCTTACGGCGGTGAGGAGTTCGGACTGTGGCAGGCGGGCCGGGTCCGTCTGGATCTGGAGGGAGCGGATGCCGGGGGTGAGGTCGGTGACTCCGTCCAAGGCTGCCTCCGACACCGCCTCCATCAGGGCGTGGACGCGCATGCGCTGCGCCAGGTCCAGCTGCATGGGGCCGAATTCGACCAGGAGGTTGTCGTCGCCGCTGCGGCGGAAGGTGACGTCTCCGTCCCTGGCGAGTATTCCGCCGTCCACGATGGATGGGCGGGACGAACCGTCCACGTTCACCGGGAGGAAGCGGACCGTGTCGCCGGGCCTGAACTGGCCCAGTTTCCAACGCTCTTGGCTGATCACCGTCGCGGGACAGACGAAGCCGCCGAGGGACGGGCCGTCGGGGCCGAGGAGTACCGGCATGTCGCCCGTGTAGTCGACCGCGCCGACCGAGTACGGGGTGTCGTGGATGTTGGACGGGTGCAGGCCCGCCTCGCCGCCGTCGGTGCGGGCCCAGCGCGGCTTCGGGCCGACCAGACGGACGCCTGTGCGGGCCGAGTTGAAGTGGACCTTCCAGTCGGCCGCGTAGAAGTCGTGGATGTCGTCCTCGGTGAAGAACTCCGGTGCCGCGTGCGGCCCTTCGGCCGCGGCCACGTTCCATACGGTGCCGAAGTCCGGGCGGTCGGCGGGTGGTACCGGTGTGCCCTCGGTGAGCGTGCCGCCGTGCAGGACGTCACCGGTGCGCAGCGCCCGGCCGCCGTGGCCGCCGAAGCGGCCCGGGGTGAAGGTGCTCGCACTGCCGAGGAAGGCGGGTACGTCCAGGCCGCCCGCGAACAACACGTAGGTCCGCAGGCCGTGTTCGGCCGGTGCGCCGATCTCCAGGACCGCGTCGGCAGCGACCGTCACAGGCTCCCACTGCGGGACCGGAACGCCGTCGACCGTCACCGGTGCCGGGGCGCCCGTCACACACACCGTGGTGCCGTGCGTGAACCTCAACGTCGGTCCCTGGAGCGTGCATTCGAGGCCGGGCGTGCCTTCGTCGTTGCCGAGCGCGCGGTTGCCGAGGCGGAAGGAGAGGTCGTCCATCGGGCCGCACGGGGGGACGCCGACCTGCCAGTAGCCGGTGCGGCCGGGCCAGTCCTGGACCGTGGTGAGGGTGCCGCCGGCGACGATCTCGATGCGGGGCGTGGGGTCGGTGACGGTGGCGAGGGTCGCCGTGGAGTGGGCGGCCGTACGGAAGTCCGGCTCGGCGAGCGCCGCCCGGACCAGGCCCAGGTTCGTCTCGATGCCGTCCACGCGGGTGCGGGCCAGCGCCTCGTCGAGCCGCTGGAGCGCGTGGGCGCGGTCGGAGCCGTACGCGATGACCTTCGCGAGCATCGGGTCGTACGACGTCGTCACCTCGGTGCCGGTCTCCACCCAGCCGTCCACGCGCACGCCGTGCGGGAACTCGACGCGGGTCAACAGGCCCGCGCTGGGCCGGTGTTCGCGGGAGGGGTCCTCGGCGTAGACGCGGGCCTCGACGGCGTGACCGCGCGGGCTGCCCGGGGCGCGGACGACGTCCCGCTCGCCGCGCGCCAGGCGCAGCATCCAGGCGACCAGGTCGACGCCGTAGATCTCCTCGGTGACCGGATGTTCCACCTGGAGGCGGGTGTTGACCTCCAGGAAGTAGGCCTCCTCGCGTCGGGCGTCGTAGACGAACTCGACGGTTCCGGCGGAGCGGTAGCCGACCGAGGCGCACAAGTCGCGGGCGCTCGCAGTGAGTTGGGCGCGTACGTGGTCGGGCAGGCCCGGAGCCGGCGCCTCCTCGACCACCTTCTGGTTGCGGCGCTGGAGGGAGCAGTCGCGGTCGCCGAAGGTGACGACGCCGCCCTCGCCGTCGCCGAAGACCTGTACCTCGACGTGGCGGGCGTGTTCGACGAGGCGTTCCAGGAAGACGCCGGCGGAGGAGAAGGAGGCGGCGGCGACGCGCTGCACGCGCTCCCAGGCCTCGGTCAGTTCGTCGGCGGAGTGGCAGGCCGACATGCCGATGCCGCCGCCTCCGCCGGTCGCCTTGAGCATGACGGGGTAGCCGATGCGTGCGGCTTGGGCGAGTGCCTCGGCCAGGTCCGCCAACAGGCCTGTGCCCGGAGCGAGTTGGACGCCCGCCGCCTCGGCCGCCGCCCGTGCCGTGTGCTTGGCGCCGAACAGCTCCAGTTGCGCGGGTGTCGGGCCCACGAACACGATTCCGGCGTCCTCGCAGCGCCGGGCGAAGGCCGCGTCCTCCGAGAGGAAGCCGTAGCCGGGGTGGATCGCGCCCGCGCCGGTGTCCTTGGCCGCCTTCAGGACCAGATCGGCGTCGAGGTACGACTCCTTCGCGGGCGCCGGGCCGAGCCGTACCGCCTCGTCGGCGAGCCGTACGTGGGGTGCGGCTCGGTCGGCGTCGGAGTACACGGCGACTGTGCGCAGGCCGAGTTCGCGGGCGGTGCGGATGATGCGGACGGCGATCTCGCCCCGGTTGGCGATCAGCAGCGTGTCGAAGCTCATGCGGGGTCCCCTTGGGAGGCGGCCCCAACGATCGTCATCTCCACGGCCGTCGGCTCGAAGCCGTTGCAAGGGTTGTTGATCTGGGGGCAGTTGGAGACCAGGACCAGGACGTCGCGTTCGGCGCGCAGGGTCAGTTTCAGGCCCGGTGCGGAGAGGCCGTCGACGATGCCGAGGGTGCCGTCCTTCTCGACCGGCACGTTCATGTACCAGTTGATGTTGGAGACCAAGTCCCGTTTCCCCAGGCCGTACTTGGCGCCCTCGGCGAGGAAGTTGTCCACGCACGCGTGCTGGGACCAGGTGTGGTGGCCGTAGCGCAGGGTGTTGGACTCCTTGGAGCAGGCGCCGCCGACCGTGTCGTGCCGGCCGACCTCGTCGGCGGTGACGGTCATCAGCGGGGTGTGCTCGTTGGACATCAGCACGCTGCCGGTGGTCAGGAAGATGCCGCCCTGGGCGTGGATGGTGTCGGGGGAGCTGTATCGGATTGACGTGTCGTGGGCGTCGTAGACGAGGAAGTCGACGGCCTGGTTGCCGTGCAGGTCGGTGATGGTGAGGGTCTCGCCGGTGCGGACGACGGCGGACCAGGCGGCGCGGGCGGGTACGGTCGCGGTCTTCATATGAGCCCCCTCGCGGCAAGGAATTCGGTGGTGTTGAGGAAGGCGCGGCGGCCCTCGGGCGTGGCCTCCCACAGCGGGTCGCCCGGTCCGGTGGCCTCGGCGCGCCAGGCGAGTACCTCCAGCGGGGTGCTGACGTAGTCGTCGCGCGGGTCCGCCGGGTGGGGCACGTTCGCGATCAGTACGGTCACGTCCTGCTCGGCGCGCAGGGTCACGCTGCCGCCGGGGCCGGTAGAGCCGGTGAAGTCCAGGGAGCCGTCGTCGCGGACCTCGACACCCTGGAAGAAGGAGAGCGAGGGCGGGAGATCGCGGGGTTCGAGGCCGTTCTTGGCGGCGGCGAGCTTGAACAGTTCGCGGCCGGCGGGGGAGTCGGACTGCGGGGTGCCGTCGCCGTAGCGCCCGGTGTTGCGGACGAGCGTGGAGGTGCCGCACAGAGCGTCGTGGCGGCCGGAGGTGTCGGCGACGAGGGACGCGAGGACACGGCCCTGGTCGGAGAGGAGGAGCTGGCCCTCGCCGAGATAGGCGTTCCACTGGACCTTGACCGTGTCCGCGACGTTCAGGCGCTCCCAGGGGCGGTCGGCCGCGTGGAGGAGCAGGTGGGCGCAGGCGTCGCCGCGCAGGTCGGTCAGACGGAGTTCGGTGCCGCGGGCCAGGACGCGGTGCGTGTAGTTGCCGCCCGCGACGGTCTCGGCCCACACCAGGTGGCCCGCCTCGCAGGGCGGTGCCGGCCAGTCGGCGGCGGGGACGACGGGCATGGCCTCGGCGTGTGTGCCCTCCTGGGCGCGGGCATGGGCGCGGGCTCCGTAAGTGGTCGCTGTCGCCATCGCGGGGACCTCCGGCTGCGGGGACGTCTCGGTCGTACGACATTTCTGTCGCTCGACAGAAATTAGGAGGCGGCCGGGTCGCCGGGGTTGCCCGGGTGTTGCCGGTCGGTTACCGAGCCCTCACCAAGATCACTGGGCGTTTGCGGGGCGGTGCCGTGTGCGAGGATCGAACGCATGGGGACAACGGGTGCACAGGGGGGCCGCCGGGTAGGCAGGCCGCGGGCCGATCAGCGGCCGGACAGCGGACTGTCCCCGCGTGCCGAACTGCTCGCCGCCGCGGCCGAGTTGTTCACCACCCGCGGCTACGCGGCCACCACCACCCGGGCCGTAGCCGAACTCGCGGGCATGCGGCAGGCGTCCATGTACCACTACGTCTCCGGCAAGGAGGAACTCCTCGCGGACCTCCTGGAGTCCACGGTCACACCCTCGCTGACCTGCGCCCGGGAACTCCTCGCGGACGACACCACCCCGGCCGAGGACCGGCTGTGGGAGCTGTGCCGCACCGACGTCGAGCTGCTGTGCGGCGGCTCGCACAACCTCGGTGGGCTCTATCTGCTGCCCGAGGTACGCGCCGAACGCTTCGCCGGCTTCCATGCCGTACGCGCCGAACTCAAGGACGCCTACCGGCAGTTGCTGGCCGCGACCACCGCGGGCGGGGCGCTCGCCAAGAGTGAGCTGGAACTCCGCACGGATCTGCTGTTCGGGCTCATCGAGGGCGTCATCCTCGTGCACCGCTCCGACCCCGAGCGGCCGGTGTCCGCCTTCGCGGAGGCGACGGCCGACGCGGCGCTGCGTATCGCGGGGATCTGAGCCGGAAACCCGGCCGGAACCAGGGCCGGAATCGGGGCTTCACTCCTTGCGGTGAGTGATTTCCGCACGCCCGTTCGCCGTCACTTGCCGTATTCGAGCAGTGGCGCTACGTGTAAATGGGCTGAGCGTACTCCTCTCCCGTGTCCCTTTTCAGGGGCTTGCTGAATATGACACGGCGATGATCCGGTCGGACTAAGCTCGCCCGCAGCGCACCGAGTTGGGCTGTATTCGTGCGCTTGTTCCCAAACATGCAAAAGATACAGAAGCTCCCCCAGACCCCCAGCCGACCTGTCTCAGAGGGCATACATGGTGAGTGTTCAATCGCCTCCCGGTGACCGTGAACTTCCCTACGCGCGCGTGCTGTTGCTGCCCGCCATAGTGATGGCCGCAGCGACCGGGGCCGCCGTCGCCTTGGTGGCGGGGTCGGCCCGGCTCGCTGTCGGCTGTTGCGGGGCCGTCGCCACGCTCCTGGTGATCGCCACGGCGGCCGAAGCGGTACGCCGTGGACGCAGCCTCCGGGACCAACGCGCCCGGCACGACCGTCACACCGCGTATCTGGAACGGCGGATCGCCGACCAGGACCAGGAGATGGTCCGCCTCGGTACGGAAATCCTGCCCGCCACGCTGCGTCGGCTCAGCAGCGGAGAATCCCCCGGAGAGGTGATTCGCCAAGTCGTCGACACCGATCCGGACTGGAGGCAACTTCCCGATCCGCAGCGCGACTTGCTGAGGACTGTGCTCGGCATCGTGGAGCGCGAGGAGAACATGCGTGACTCCGCGCAGCGCTCCTTCGTCAGCATTGCCCGGCGCGTCCAGGCCATCGTCCACCAACAGGCCAAGGAACTCCGGGAGATGGAGGAGGACCACGGCCGCAACCCCGAGGTCTTCGACGACCTCCTGCGCATCGACCACGGCACCGCGCTGATCGGCCGCCTGGCCGACTCCATCTCCGTGCTCGGAGGCGGTCGCCCCGGACGCCAGTGGCCCGAGCCCGTACCGCTGTACAGCGTGCTGCGTGGCGCGATGTCCCGCATCCTGGAGTACCGGCGCATCGAGCTGCACTCCATTGCCAAGGTCAACATCCGCGGCATCTCCGTCGAACCGGTCATCCACGCGGCCGCCGAAATCCTGGACAATGCCACCCGCTACTCGCCGCCGCAGACCAAGGTGCACGTCACGGCAGTAGAAGTGCAGACCGGTGTCGCCATCGAGATCGAGGACGGCGGAGTCAGCCTCAGCGAGGAGTCCCGGGCCCGTGCCGAGGACATGCTGGAGCGGGCCAAGGCCGGCACCGACCTCCAGGACCTCGGTGAGAGCCCTCGCCTGGGCCTCGCAGTCGTCGGCCGGCTCTGCGCCGCGTACAACATGCAGATCTCGCTGCGTGCCTCGGCCTACGGCGGGGTCCGTGCCGTGCTCGTCGTGCCGAGCGAGATGCTCACTGCAGGCACTGCCCCCGGACTCGCCCACGGCATCGGCGCCACCGCCCTGCCCAAGGTGGAACTCGGAGCTGTGGAAGGCCCCAAGCGCACCATCAAGCGGCGTCGGCCCACGAACCCGCGCATCCCGGGCTCGGTGTCCATGGAGGATGAGGTCCCCGAGGTCACCGAGTGGACGACGGGTGGCCTGCCGCAGCGCCGCAGCCGGGTGAAGATCCCGCTCGCTCAGCGCTATGCGGAGGCCGCGGCGGCCGAGCGCGCCGAGGCCGCCGCACGGGAGGCCAGGTCCGGTTGGGGGGCGCCCGAGCCGGCACCCGAGCCGGAAGAGAAAGAGCCCGAACCGGGTCTGTGGGTCGAGGCGTTCATGGAAGGCCTCAAGGGCGACCCGGACCCCACCGCATTCACACAGAAGACCGAGCCGGCCCGTGTCGAGGCCGACGACGAGGGGGATCTCAAGTGATCCAGCAGCGAGCCAACTTCGACTGGATGCTCAAGGACCTCGCCGACGGCGTGCCTGGCATCCAGCAGATCGTGGTGCTCTCCGCCGACGGACTGCGCATCGCCCGCTACGGCGGTGACCCCGACGCAGCCGACCGTGTCGCCGCGGCCTGCGCCGGACTGCAGAGCCTGGCGGGTGCCGTCGCCTCCGAGATCCCGGGCAGCGACGGCCGCATGAAGATGGTCATCATCGAGATCAACGGCGGCTACTTCTACCTGATGGCCGCGGGTGCCAACGCCTACCTGGCGGTCCTGTCCGACGTGGTCGCCGAGCCCGGCCTGATGAGCAACCGCATGCGCGACCTCGTTGTCAGAATCGGTGCCCACCTCACCAGCCCGCCGAGGCGCAACGGGCAGACCGTATGACTCCTCCGCAACGTCGGCGGCGACATCCCAAGGAAGAACCGCAGCCCGCCGGGAAACAGGGCGACGGAAAGATCCCGGAACGACTCTACGTGCTCACCGGCGCCACCGAGGACGGCGACCGCGCCGAACTCGACCTGGTCACACTGATCGTGGCTTGCACCGACGCACCACAGTCCTCCACTCCGGAACAGGCGGCGCTGCTCCGGCTCTGTATCGCCCCCCTGTCCGTGGCCGAACTGTCGGCCTATCTCAATCTGCCGTACAGCGTGGTGACCGTCCTCCTCACCGAGCTGCTGGCGGCCGAACTGGTGCAGGCGCGTGCCCCGATCGTCCGCCAAACGCTCCCCGACCGTTCCCTCCTCGAAGCGGTGATGCATGGACTTCAAAAGCTCTGACACCATCACGGGTCCACGAACGGAGGACCATCTCCCGTCCACGGCCCAGGCCGCGGCGAAGATCGTGATCGTCGGCGGCTTCGGGGTCGGCAAGACGACCATGGTCGGCTCGGTCAGTGAGATCAGGCCGCTGACCACGGAGGAGACCATGACGCAGGCCGGCGTCGGAGTCGACGACAACTACGGCTCGGACACCAAGACGGCCACCACCGTTGCCATGGACTTCGGCCGCATCAGCATCACCGAGCAACTTGTGCTGTACCTCTTCGGCACCCCCGGCCAGGAACGCTTCTGGTTTCTGTGGAACGGCCTGTTCGAAGGGGCACTCGGCGCGGTGGTGCTGATCGACACCCGGCGTCTGGAAGTGAGCTTCGACGTCATAGGACGGCTTGAGGAGCGCGGTGTGCCCTTCGTGATCGCCGTCAACTCCTTCCCGGACGCGCCCCGTTATCCGATCGAGGACCTGCGCTCGGCACTCGACCTGGCGCCGGAGATTCCCATCGTGGAGTGCGATGCCCGCCGCCGGGCCTCCAGCCGCGACACGCTCATGGCGCTGATGCGCTTCCTGTACTCCCTGGAGATGGCGAAGACGTCACCCGTCTGACAGTCCGTCAACTCTGCTGGCACCGAATCAACTTCACTTTCGGAGCGATCACCGTGACGCCTGAATCCCACTTCCCGACCGGTACGGACGACCCCACGCTCGGGCCGCCCCCCGGTTGCCCCGCACACGGCAAGGGCCCCGGCGGGCTGCGCCGGCTCTACGGCCCCGAGGCCGAGGACCTGGGAGCTGTGTACGAGCAACTCCGCGCCGAGCACGGCCCGGTGGCCCCAGCGCTGCTCCACGAGGACGTGCCGATCTGGATCGTTCTCGGGCACGGGGAGAACCTGCACATGGTGAGCACCCCCACGCAGTACTGCAAGGACAGCCGGTTGTGGACGCCCATGCTCGACGGCACGGTCAAGCCCGACCACCCGCTGATGCCGCACTTCGCCTGGCAGCCCATGTGCGCCCACGCCGAAGGAGACGAGCACCTGCGGCTGCGCGGCGCGGTCACCGGCGCCATGTCGACCATCGACCACCGGGGCATCCGCCGCCACATCAACCGTGCGACCCAGCACCTCGTCAACCAGTTCATCACGAAGGGCAGGGCCGATCTGGTGGCCCAGTTCTCCGAACATCTGCCGATGGCGGTGATGTGCGAGATCCTCGGTATGCCCGAGGAGTACGGCGACCGGTTGGTGCAGGCCGCCCGCGACATGCTCAAGGGCACCGAGACCGCGATCATCAGCAACCAGTACGTCATGGACGCCCTGATGCGGCTCACCGCCCGACGTCGGGCCGAACCCAGGGACGACTTCACCAGCCACCTCATCAAACACCCGGCGGGGCTGACGGACGATGAGATCGGCCAGCATCTGCGGCTCATTCTGATCGTCGCCTACGAGAGCACCGCCAACCTCCTCGCCAACGTGCTGCGTGTGGTGCTCACCGACCCGGGCTTCCGTGCCCAGCTGAACGGCGGCCAGATGACCGTGCCCGAGGCGGTCGAGCAGTCGCTGTGGGACGAGCCGCCGTTCAGCACGGTTTTCGCCTACATCGCCAAACAGGACACCGAATTGGGCGGCCAGCGCATCCGCAAGGGCGACGGACTTCTTCTCGGCATGGCACCGGGCAACGTCGACCCACGGGTTCGACCCGACCTCAAGGCCAATATGCAGGGCAACCGCTCCCATCTCGCGTTCAGCGGCGGACCCCACGGGTGTCCGGGCCAGGACATCGGCCGTGCCATCGCCGATGTCGGCGTCGACGCACTGCTGGCCCGCGTTCCGGACATCCAACTCGCCTGCGAGGAGGATGAGTTGCGCTGGCGGTCGTCCGTCGCGAACCGGCATCTGGTGGAACTGCCGGTGAAGTTCGAGCCGAAGCGCCCAATGGAGGTCATGGAGGGACCCGCCGTCAGGGCGGTACCGTCGCCACGACCGAAGAACTGGCCGGTGGGCGGGGAGCAGCCACAGCCCAGGAGGCAGGAAACCACCGTCCCGGCCGCCGAGCCCACGCGCCCGCCGGTGCCCGAACCGACCCGCCGGCCGGGCCTGTTCCAGCGATTCCTGCGCTGGTGGCGCGGCGAGTGAATCGACCGGGCACGGAACTACCCTGCCCACTCCTCGTAGGAGGACCAGGACCCCAGTGTCCGCCGACTGACGAAGCGGTGCTCGTACCCCGTGATCGGATCGGTGAACTCCAGGACTCGCGCCAGCAGTTGGAGCGGGCGCGAGAAGTCACCGGCCGGCACGGGGCCGGTCGTCACCGGATAGAGGGGGTCGCCGAGGATCGGCACTCCCAACGCGCTCATGTGCACCCTCAGTTGGTGCGTCTGTCCGGTATACGGCACCAGCCGGTACCGCCCGCGTCCGTCGCGGTGCTCCAGCAACTCGACCCGGCTGACAGCGTTGGGGTCGCCCTCGACCTCGAAGGCCGCGAGGATCCCGCGCTCCTTGACGATCCGGCTGCGCACGGTGCGGGGCAGGGCCAGCGCGGGATCGTACGGTGCCACCGCCTCGTACTCCTTCGCCACCTGCCGGTCCCGGAACAGCGACTGGTACGCGCCGCGCTCTTCGGGGCGGACAGTGAACAGCACCAGCCCGGCCGTCAACCGGTCCAGCCGGTGGGCGGCGCCCAGCGTCGGAATACCCAGCCGCATCCGTAGCCGCGCCAGGGCCGTCTCGGTGACATGGCTGCCGCGTGGAGTGGTGGCCATGAAGTGCGGCTTGTCGGCCACCACCAAGTGCTCGTCCCGGTAAAGGACTTCGATCTCGAACGGCACCTGTTCCTCGTCGGGCGGTTCCCGGTGGAACCACACGTACATCCCTGGCACGTACGCCATGTCCCGCGGCACCGGACGCCCGGTGACATCAACGATCCGGCCTTCGTCGAGCATGGCGTCGATCACCCCGTCTCCGGCCGAGAGCCGCGACACGAGATGATCCCGTACGGTCGTCCACGCGTCCCCGGCCGGCAACCGGACCCGCACCGGATCCACCCCGTGGCGCTGCGGCAGGGGAGATGGCGGGAGCGGGGCGCGGCGTCTCATCGCGATCAAGCATAGGTGGGGCGCGGTGCGCCGGCCTCGCTCATCCTCGCCCGCTCTTCGGTGGCTTCCTCCGGGGTGGTGCAAGAACTCCCAGCAAAATGATCTTCATCGGGTCGGATCATTCCGGGACTGATGATTCCCGGGGTGTGAGGTGGCTCGGCCGAAGCCATGGGACGTCGATGACGGGCAGTGGGCGGTGGTGGAGCCGCTGCTGCCCAGGGTCGAGCGGCGGACCCGTCATCCCGGACGCAAGCGGACCGGCTGGTGTTCCAGGGCATTCTGTTCGTCTTGCATACCGGGATCGCCTGGGAACATCTGCCGAAGGGACTCGGCTTCGGCTCGGGTATGACTTGTCGGCGCCGCTTGGCCGAGTGGACCGAGGCCGGCGTTTGGCCTCGTCTGTACGAAGTCCTCCTCGGCAAGCTGCGTGGTGCGAACGCCCTGGACTTCTCCCGGGCAGGACTGGCAGCAAGCATCACCTGATCACAGACGCCACCGGCATCCCGCTTGCTGCCACACTGACCGGCGGCAACCGCATCGACGTCACCCGGCTCATCCCGTTACTGCAAGCAGTTCCGCGTATGCGTGGCAAGCGCGGCCGGCCCATGCGCCGCCCGGTCGCAGTGCTCGGCGACCGCGGCTACGACCACGACAATCGCCACCGTCTCGTCTGGCCCCCCGGAGCGAAGCCGCTGATCGTCCGGCGCGGTACCGAGCACGGCTCCGGGCTCGGTACTCGGCGCTGGGTGGTGGGGCGTACCTTCGCCCACCTGCACTGGTTCCGTCGCCTGCGGATCCGCTGGGAGATCCGCGACGACATCCACCAGGCTTTCCTCGCTCTGGCCTGTGCACTCTTCTGCCGGCGCCGACTGATGGCAGTTCAGCGCCGCCACTCGTAGGCGCCGGGCGACGTTCGGAGGACTTCGCTCGGCCACTCCCGCCGCACCATCTGGAGCAGCTTCCGCTGGTCGTCGATCCATCCGTCCTCAAGAGCCAGGGGGAGGAACACAGAGATGCTGGAGCGAGCCACGTCCTCCACGTGCACGGCGGGGGTCTTGTGTTCTTCGTTGAGTGACTGGAGCCGGATCGCAGGACTACGGTCGTCGCCCATCCAGCAGACATCACGGCCCGTGACAAGCGCGTCCAGGGCGTGCGACCAGCCGTCCAGGTCGTGGGGAAACAGGGACATGTCCAGTCGTCCGTTCACGAAGCCGCTTTCGATGACTACCTCAGCGTCGAGCAGGTCGTGCAGCGGGAGCACTCCCGGCATACGGCGGCCCAGCACCCGTACCCGGAAGCTGTTGTCGCCATCCGAGAGATGGATCAGCTCCACCGCACACCCCCTACTCCTCACCCGTCAACAGTCACAGCCCATGCTGTCGGTCGAGCTCTTCCAGCACCATCGAGTTGTCCGGCCGTCGTTCTGTTGGGAGTTCTAGGCGGCCGCTGTAGCGGGGGTGTGGCGGTCTCCGCAGTGTGGACAGACACCGACGGCGGCCAAGTCGTGAACATCGGACTCGATTCGGTCATGGACGGGACCGTGGGGCTCTGTCTTCGGGGTAGGGCGCCCCGCGCGATGGTTGTGTCGCCCGGTGAGGGTGTGCCATTCGAGATTCCCCCGCATCCAGTGCCGTAGTCCGGCGAGATAGCGGGCGAGTTCGGGCGAGGCACGGCGGGCGATTTCGGGTTCCATACGCAGATACGCACGCATGAGGCGGTCGTGGAGTTCGCCCGTCGCGCGCATGCTTCGTTCGAGGGTCCAGCCGTGGCGTGCGGAGAGCACGGTGGGCAGGCTGTGGCTGCCGATGTCGGCGCTTTCTTTGGCGACCGAATACAGGTCGTTCACCAGCATGATCATCAACGAGGCGGCGAGCGACAGAGACCGAACACCAGGCTCTTCCCAGTCACGGACGGGCAGTTCGTAGCCGCCGACCACATCGATCAGCACCAGGCAGGCCATGGCCCCGTTGTACTTGCGATGAGCCAGGTACTCCGCGGGATCGGGAACATGCCCGGCGATGCGCCAGGCGTTTTCCGCCGCCATCGCCAAGAACGTGGCGGTCGTCTCGTGGCGCAGACGGCCCACATGGGCCGCCGTACCCAAGCGTGTGATGTGTACTGCGGTCTCACGGAGCGCACGCGCCACTGGGTCACTGCCGACAAAGCCCTCGATCGAGGGGCAGTCGGGCAGCCGGGAGCCGTTCTCCAGCGCGGTCAGCGACGCGGCGAGCCGTGAGGCGCTCATGGCGAGACGGACGCCTTCGACCCCCTCGTCGCAATAGTGATCGTCCGCGGCGAACAGGGCGGTTATGTTGCGCGCCGCGAGCATCAGGTGGTCGTGGTCGACCGCGTCGGGGTGTGTCAACGCCGCGAACGTGCCGAACCGGTATCCGTTCAGCTCACTCCGCTGCCCCGGGAAGAGATCAAGGCTCAGTGCCCAAGCGGTAATTTCCGCGTCAGCCCTGCCGGCCACCCTCTCGTCGTAAGTGACCGGAAAAGGGCACAACACACTTGGAACTGACAACTCCCGTGTGAACGTGTCGCTATTCATGTAATTTATGATGCGATATGTTGGACTCTTTGTGGAACGGCTACTTCTGGCCACAAAACAGCGGTTCCCGCGGCTATCTCCTCGCGGCAGCATCAACTGTCCCTGCAGCAACGGATTTCGTGCTTGATTCGGGCAGTGGGCAGACCATCGGCGAGGGCGCGATTTGGACGGTGCGGCGGGCCCGGTGGGGGACGGTCATCTCGTTCGACAGGTCATCGTGCGCCGCGGGGAGACGCAGTAGGGATTGCATGGCTGAAACTGGACGAGCGGTTCCGGTCGAGAGGACCGAACAGCACCATGTCGGCCGGGCCGGGTTGGTGCTGATCGTCCACGATGTCTTCCCGCCCCGCTTCTGACTCGGCGGATCAAGTCCCTTCGGTGGTGCGAACCCGTTGTGCGCGCGTCAGCCTGTACAGGACCCCGACTCCCACCGTGCCCCCCAAGAACAACACCGTGAACCACTGGAAGTACCAGTGCCCGCCCGCCGGGTCGTACACCGCGGCCCGCGGCCACGCCAGGTTGACGGTCATGACGAGGCCGTAGAGAAGTGCCAGGGCGTTGACCGGCACCCCCCACCGGCCGAGGGAGAACAGCCGGGCGCCCGTCTCGTCCGTGCCCTCTGTCGTGAACTCGCCGCGCAGGCGGCGCAGCAGGAGGGGGCCGGTGACCATCGCGTAGGCCAGGTACAGCATCACGATGCAGGTGGTGCCGATGGCGAGGAAGGCGTCCGGGGAGGCGAAGTTGAGGAGGAGCAGAGCCGCGGCGAGGACGCCGACGACCAGGGCGGGTGCGCTGGGCATTCCCGTGCGGGGGTTGACCTTGGACAGGCGGGCGGAGAACGGGAGTTCACCGTCGCGGGCCATGGAGAAGAGCATGCGGCAGGCCGCCGTCTGGATGGCGAGGGTCGCCACGGCGATCGCCACCACCACGTCGGCCAGCAGGGCCTTGCCTACGCCGTCGCCGAGGCGGCTCGTCAGGACGTAGCTGAGGCCGTCGACGCCCAGGTGGCCGTCGGTCAGGCTGGGTGCGGCGAGCAGGCCGCCGAGGATGACGAGGCCGCCGAGCAGGCCGGCCGCGCCGAGTGCGGTGAGGATCGTACGGGGCGCGGTGCGGCGGGGGTTGTGGGTCTCCTCGCTCATCTCGCCCGCGCTGTCGAAGCCGATCATCACGTACGCCGCCGTGAACGAGCCGACCAGCAGCGCGCCGAGCAGGCCGCTCTCCAGGCTGCCGCCGGTGTGGAAGGTGATGCTCGGGGTGCGCTTCGAGTGGGTCAGCAGGAGGACGACGATCAGGATCGCGCCGATGATCTCCGCCGTCACTCCGACCCGGTTGATCACCGACATCACGCGGTTGTCGAGGATGTTGACCAGCGTCGTCAGGATCAGCAGGATCACGCCCAGGACGGCCGCGTTGGCCGCGCCGTCCGGTGAGGTGGGCGCGGGGTCGCCGCCCACCAGCTGGAAGCCGGACCAGATCGCCGGCAGCACCATCTGGAGCGCGAGCGCCGCCGCCGCCACGACCACGATCTGGCCGATCACCATGATCCAGCCGGCGAACCAGCCGAAGGTCGCGTTGGAGAGGCGCGAGGACCACTGGTAGATGGCGCCCGAGATCGGGTAGCGCGCGGCCAGTTCCGCGAAGCACGCGGCGACCAGCAACTGGCCTGCCAGTACCACCGGCCAGGCCCAGAAGAAGACCGGGCCGCCGAACGCGTACCCGAAGGCGAAGAACTGGAAGACGGTCGTCAGTACGGAGATGAAGGAGAACCCGGCCGCGAACGACGCGTACCGGCCGAGGCTGCGATGCAGTTCCTGGCGGTAGCCGAACTCGGCGAGGGAGCCGTCGTCGGGGGAGTGGGGCGGATCGGGGCGTACGTCGGAGGGGGCGGTTGTGGCCACGGCGGCACCTGCCTTCGGCGCGAATTCCTGTCGGGTGACAGAAATTAGGGACGGCCTGTTTCGGGCGCGTCACGTGGCCGTGTCCATGGCGGGCCCAAGTCCTCACGCCCTTGCCCTCGGCGCAAAAACGCGATACATCGTGTATTGACGATCCGCCACGACTCGCGATATGTTCGATCACGAATATTCGGATGCGAGGTATGCCCGAGAGAGGGGCAGGAGGTGGTGGTCCCCGTGGCCGCGAAGCGTCGCAAGCTCAGCAATCCGCTGGCACTCGCCGTGCTGGTGACCCTCTGTCAGGGCCCCATGCATCCGTACGAGATCGCCCAGACCCTGCGCCGCCAGGGCAAGGACACCAGCACGAAGATCAACTACGGCTCGCTCTACACGGTCGTGCAGAACCTGGAGAAGCACGGCTTCGTCGAGGTCGCCGACACGGAGCGCCAGGGCAACCGCCCCGAGCGCACGGTCTACGGCCTGACCGCCGCCGGGCGCGAGGAGATGACCGAGTGGCTGTCGGAGCTGGTGGCCCGCCCGGTCAAGGAGTTCCCCATCTTCGAGACGGCCCTCTCGCTGCTGGGCGCCCTGCACCCGGACGAGGCGGTGACGCTGCTGGAGGAGCGGGTGAAGAACCTGGAGGTGCAGGCGGCCGGCGAGCGCGGAGCGCTGGAGAAGCTATACGAGTCGGTGCCTCGCCTCTTCCTCGTCGAGGTCGAGTACCAGCTGCACATGACCGAGGCGCAGACCGAGTGGGTCCGCGGCCTGCTGGAAGAGCTCAGGAAGGGCTCGATGCCCGGCGTCGACGGCTGGCGCCACTTCCACGAAACGGGGGAACAGCCACCGGAGTTCACCTAACGAAGACTGACCCCGACCGGACTGTTGCAGCAGCCCTGCCGGGGTCACGAACCCCGAGACGGACCCGCCGTGCGGCAAGCCAGGCGATCGAGGTGCGGCACACCCAGGATAGCCCGGCGCTCTGCACGCGGATCAGTCGTGACCTTTCACAACTCACATCCGCTCATTCATGGAGAGCTGTCATGGGCAGTACCCGTGCGCCCGCAGTAGCGGCACACCAACTGATCAAGACCTATCCTGCCGACGTCACCGCACTCAACGGCATGGACGTCACCGTCGAGCCCGGCACCGTCTTCGGCCTCCTCGGGCCGAACGGCGCCGGCAAGTCCACCACCGTCAAGATCCTCACCACCCTGGCCCGCCCCGACTCCGGCACGGCCACCGTCGCCGGACACGATGTGCTGCGCCACCCGGACCGGGTACGCCGCGTGATCGGCGTGGTCGCCCAGAACTCGGGCGCCGACCCGACGGCGACCGGCCGCGAGAACCTCCAACTCCAGGGCAGGCTCTACGGCTTGAAGGGCGCCGCCCTCAGGCGGCGGGTGGACGAGCTCCTCGACCGCTTCACCCTCGCCGACGCCGCCGGGCGCCCGGTGAAGGGCTACTCCGGCGGAATGCGCCGCCGCCTCGATGTGGCGCTCGGCCTGGTGCACCGGCCCGAGGTGCTCTTCCTCGACGAACCCACCACCGGCCTCGACCCCGAGGCCCGCACCGCGATGTGGGACGAGATCGGCCGGCTCGCGGGGGAGGAAGGGCTGACCATCCTGCTCACCACGCACTACCTCGAAGAGGCCGACCGGCTCGCCGAGCGCATCGCGATCGTCGACCGCGGCCGGGTCGTCGTCGAGGGCACCCCCGACTCCCTCAAGGGTGAACTCCGGGGCGACGCCGTCCACTTGGAGCTCCGCGAAGCGGTCGGCGACGCCGGTCGTACGCTGCTCAGGAGCGCCCTCGTCGGACTGCCCGGCGTGCACGAGGTGCTCGTCGACGGACGCCGGGTCAGTGCCCGCGCCGACGACGGAGCAGCCGCGATGCCCGTCCTGCTGGCGGCGTTCGAGCGCGTCGGCGTCGGAGTCGCCGCCGCGACCGTCGCCCGCCCCTCGCTCGACGACGTCTATCTCCGCTACGCCGGCCGCCGATACTCCGAGGCCGACGCGGACAGCGCCGAGCAGCTCGCCGACTCCCTCGCCGGAGGTGTGCGATGAGCACCGCCGTCTCCCAGACCTGGTACATGACGCAGCGTCAACTCAGGGTGTTCGCACGGCAGCCCGCCTACGCCGTCATCACCCTCATCCAGCCGGTGATCTGGCTGTTCCTCTTCGGCAACCTCTTCAAGAAGGTCGTCGAACTCGGTGGCTTCGGCACCACCTCGTATCTGGACTACCTCGTCCCCGGTGTGGTCGTGATGAGCGCGCTCAGCTCCAACATGTGGGCGGGCATGGGCACATTGGAGGAGATCCAGCGCGGCACCCTCAACCGCTTCCTGACCACCCCGGTCAGCCGGGCCGCGCTGATGAACGGCAATGTCGTCAACAACGGCCTGGTGACCGCGTTCCAGTCGGTGGTCATCGTGCTGCTCGGACTGCTCGGCGGCGCCGACTACCCGGGCGGCGTCGGCGGCATCGCGATCCTGATAGTCGCCTCCGTGCTGCTCGGCACGGTATTCGGGGCGCTCTCCAACGCGCTCGGGATGCTGGTGCAGGAGCGGGAGTCGATCATCGGCATCAACACCTTTCTGCTGCTGCCGCTGACATTCCTGTCCAGCGCCTTCATGGCGCCCTCCCGGATGCCCTCGTGGATGCGGCACATCGCCGACTTCAACCCGCTCAACTGGGCGATGGTGGCGGGCCGTTCGGCGATGTCCGAGCATCCCGACTGGGGTGACGTACTCAGCCGGGGCGGCGCGCTGCTGGGACTCGCGGTGGTGGCGGTGTGGCTGTCGATCCGCACATTCAGGTCGTATCAGCGGTCGGTGTGAGCGACCGGCGCACGACGAAGGGGGGCGGTGCCGCCTCGCAGCGCCGCCCCCCTTCGGAACCTCATGTCGGTGCTATGCGGCGGCCGTAGCCCCCGTGACACCCTCCTGCTCGGCCTCGATCTTCGCGTTCCACTCCCGCTTGGAGGCCTGCCAGCCGTCCTCGTTGTGGCCGAGCCGCCAGTAGCCGGAGATCGACAGGTCCTCGCGCGGAATCGCCGACTCGACCCGCAGCAGGGCCCGCAGGTCCTTCACGAAGGCCGCCTCGCCGTGCACGAACGCGTGCACGCGGCCCTCGGGGAACTCCAGGGCGCGTACGGCCTCGACGAGCGCCTCGCCGACGGGACGGTCCCCGCGGTGCAGCCAGACGACCTCGATGTCCGAGTCGATCTTCTGCTCCTCCTCGGGCCCGGAGATCTCCACGAAGGCGTGGGCCGTGGCACCCTCGGGCAGCGACTCCAGCGCCCGGGCGATCGCGGGCAGCGCGCTCTCGTCCCCGGCGAGCAGATGCCAGTCGGCGTCGGTGTCGGGGGCGTAGGCGCCACCGGGGCCCATGAAGTGGACGGTCTCGCCAGGCTGGACCCGGGTCGCCCACGGGCCGGCGAGGCCCTCGTCGCCGTGGATCACGAAGTCCAGGGTGAGTTCGAGTTGTTCGGGGTCCCAGGCGCGCACGGTGTAGGTCCGGGTCACCGGCCACTGCTCGCGCGGGAACTCGGCGCGGATGCGCTCCACGTCGAAGGGCTCGGGGTAGGTGGCGCCCCCGGCCGGGAAGAGCAGCTTCACGTAGTGGTCGGTGCAGGTGTCCGCCGAGAACTCGGCCAGACCCTCGCCCCCGAGCACCACGCGCTGCATGTGGGGGGTCAGCCGTTCGGTGCGGACTACCTGCGCGGAGTGGGGCTTACGCGGCTTCCGTGCCGGACGTTCTGCCATGACGGCCTCCCGAATTCCCATGCTTAGGCTTACCTAAGCTAGCACTACATTCTCTGTGAAAGGCAAGAAAGCGAGGGCAAGAACATTGCTTACGCGCCCAGCGTGGTCAGCAGTCGCTGCAATGATCCGCCCAGCCCCCAGCGTTCCGCCAGTGCGCCCACCAGCTCAGGATCGCGAGGGGCCCGGGGCAGTGTCGGGTCGACGTCGGGCAGCGGTACGTCGTCCGCGACCCGTACGACCTTGGGCGCGACCGCGACATAGGGCCGCGACTCGTCGAGGCGCTTGCGCTGCGAAGGGGTCAGCCTGGACTTCGGGTCGTCGATCGCCGCCATGATCCCGGCCACGTCACCGAACTCGGCGAGGAGCTTGGCCGCCGTCTTCTCGCCGATCCCGGGCACGCCCGGCAGACCGTCGCTGGGGTCGCCGCGCAGCAGCGCCAGATCCGCGTAACCGCGGCCGTCGACGCCGTACTTCTCGCGCAGCAGCACCTCGTCGGTGAGCTGGAGCATTCCGACGCCCTTGATCGGATACAGGACGCGGATGCCGCGGGCGTCGTCGACGAGCTGGTACAGGTCGCGGTCGCCGGTGACGATGTCGACCGGGCCCTTGGCGTGCGCGGTGAACGTGCCGATCACGTCGTCGGCCTCGTACGGCTCGACGCCCACGCGCGCGATGCCGACCGCGTCGAGGACGGCCTCGATGATCGGGACCTGCGGGGAGAGCGTGTCCGGCACCTCCTCCGCGTCCGGGCCGCTCTCGCGCACCTCGGCGACGCGGTGCGCCTTGTAGGTGGGGATCAGGTCGACCCGCCACTGGGGGCGCCAGTCCGCGTCCATGCACGCGACCAGCTGGTCGGGCCGGTGGTCCTTGACCAGCCGGTCGATGAATTCGAGCAGCCCGCGCACGGCGTTCACCGGCGTCCCGTCCGGCGCCTTCACGGACTCCGGGACGCCGAAGTAGGCGCGGAAGTAGAGCGAGGCGGTGTCGAGGAGCATCAGTCGTCCGGTCACGTCACGCATCATGCCGCACCGCGCGGACGGTCAGGTGTCGGCGCGGGACGAAAGCGAGAGCAGCCAGGTCCATCGCGGTCGCTCCGTGACCAGCGTGACGGCGGCCAGCACGGACACGAGCAGGGCGGCCCACAGCGGCATGATCCACCAGGCGGCCACCAGGGCACCGGCGATCTCCAGCAGCACCAGCAGGATCGTCACCCACCCCGGCACCGGCACCACCGCCCGCTGCTTGTCACCCGGAGTGGCGAACACGGCCGGCAGACCGATCAGCACCACGAGCGACAGCACGGCCAGCACCCAGGAACGACCGGCCAGCGCCCACGGCATGCCCACCCAGGCGACGAGTTCCGTACTGAAACGAAAGACCGACGGCAGCCGGTCGTCCGGTCGTTCCACGGTCACCCCCAGAGACTCGGCCCCGATCCTACGACGCGAGTGACCTGAGCCACCTTGGCGTTTGCCGGAGGCGGGCCCGGGCAGGCGCCGCCCATTCCGCCCCCTATCGAGAGGTACGCGTGTCAGCCAGGCTAGAAGCCGAACATCTGCACAAGGTGTTCGGCAGACGACCCGACCAGGCAGTCGAACGGCTCCGAGCAGGAGCCGAGCGGGAGGAACTGCGCGCCGACGGCACCACCCCGGCCGTGATCGACGCCTCCTTCTCCGTCGCACCGGGCCAGATCTTCGTCGTCATGGGCCTGTCCGGCTCCGGCAAGTCCACGCTCCTGCGCATGCTCAACGGACTCCTTGAGCCCACCGCGGGCCGCGTCCTCTTCGACGGCCAGGACCTCACCGCGCTCACCGGCCGCGAACTGCGCCAGGTCCGCGCCCGCAAGATCAGCATGGTCTTCCAGCACTTCGCCCTCTTCCCGCACCGCAGCGTCCGAGAGAACGCCGCCTACGGCCTCGAAGTGCAGGGCGTGCCCCGCGCCGAGCGCGAATCCCGCGCCGGCGAGGCCCTCGCACTGTGCGGCCTGGCCGGCTGGGAGGACTCCTGGCCCGACGAGCTGTCCGGCGGAATGCAGCAACGCGTGGGCCTGGCCCGGGCGTTGGCCACCGACGCCGACCTGCTCCTCATGGACGAGTCCTTCAGCGCGCTCGACCCGCTGATCCGCCGGGACATGCAGGACCAGCTCCTGGAACTGCAGAAGTCCCTCAAGAAGACGATCGTGTTCATCACCCACGACCTCAACGAGGCCATGCGCCTCGGCGACCGCATCGCCGTCATGCGCGACGGCCGCATCGTCCAGACCGGCACCGCCGAGGACATCCTGCTGCGCCCCGCGAACGACTACGTCGCCTCCTTCATCCAGGACGTCGACCGCTCCCGCGTGCTGACCGCGAGCTCCGTCATGGACACCGGCGTCGACGGCCACGAGGCCGACTGCGACTGCGAGACCGCCGGGCCGGACACCCCCTTCACCGACCTGTGCGCCCTCAGTGCCCGCCTCACCCACCCGGTCGCGGTGGTCGACGCGGCCGACGCCGTCGTAGGAGTCGTAGCGCAGGAACGTCTGGTCGCGTTTCTCGGCGGGGAGTCCGCCACCGGTCCGGAGCAGGTGACCGCCCGTGCCTAGGCTTCCGCTCGGTGACTGGGTCGACTCCGGTGTCGACTGGCTGGTCGCCCACATGTCCTGGCTCTTCGACGCGATCAAGACGGTCGTCGAGGGCATGTACGACGGTGTCAACGCGGTCCTCACCGCGCCCGAACCCCTGCTTCTCGCGGGCATCCTGGCGGTGCTCGCCTGGTGGCTGCGCGGACTGGTCGCGGGTGTCCTGGCCTTCGCCGGGTTCCTGCTGATCGATTCGCTCGACCTGTGGGACCGGTCCATGTCGACGCTGGCCCTGGTGCTGGTGGCGACCGTCATCGCCCTGGTGATCTCGATCCCGCTGGGCATCTGGGCGGCCCGCTCCAAGACGGTCAGCGCGGTCGTACGGCCCGCCCTCGACCTGCTCCAGACGATGCCGTCGATGGTGCTGCTGATCCCGGCGATCCTCTTCTTCGGGCTCGGCACCTCCGCAGGCGTCATCGCCACCCTGATCTTCGCGCTCGCCCCCGGCGTCCGCATGACCGAGCTGGGCATACGGCAGGTCGACGCCGAACTGGTCGAGGCGGCCGAGGCGTTCGGCACCTCACCGCGCGACACGCTCCTGCGGGTCCAACTGCCCTTGGCACTCCCGACGATCATGGCGGGCGTCAACCAGGTCATCATGCTCGGCCTGTCGATGGTCGTCATCGCCGGCATGGTCGGCACCGGTGGCCTCGGCGGCGCGGTCAACGAGGCCATCGGCCAGCTCGACATCGGCTTCGGCTTCGAGGCGGGCGTCGGCATCGTCGTCCTCGCGATCTACCTGGACCGGATGACGGGCGCGCTGGGCACCCAGATCTCCCCGCTCGGCCGTCGCGCCGCCGCCAAGGCCCGCGCAGTGGAGAGCGTCAAGCCCTGGAACTACCGCCCCCGCCCGGCCTTCGCCGTGATCGGCGTGGTCGTGCTCGCCCTGGTGGCGGGCGGCCTGGGTGTCTTCGGCTCCCCCTCCGGCACGAAGACGACCTCCGCCACGGACGTCGGCAGGGGCAAGGAGATCACCATCGGCTACATCCCGTGGGACGAGGGCATCGCCTCCACCTTCCTCTGGAAGGAGATCCTGGAGGAGCGCGGCTACAAGGTGACGACCGCCCAGTACGCGGCCGGCCCCCTCTACACCGGCGTCGCCACCGGCCAGGTCGACTTCCAGACCGACGCCTGGCTGCCCACCACGCATGCCGAGTACTCGAAGAAGTACGGCAAGCAGCTCGACGACCTCGGCAGCTGGTACGGCTCCACGTCCCTGGAGCTGACCGTCCCGTCGTATGTGAAGGACGTCAACACGCTCGCCGATCTCAAGACCCACGCCTCCGAGTTCGGCGGCAAGATCACCGGCATCGAACCGAGCGCCGGAATGATGGGCCTCCTGAAGACCAAGGTCCTCAAGGAGTACCGCCTCCAGGGCTCCTACGACGTCGTCGACGGCTCCACCCCGGCGATGCTGGCCGAGCTGAAGCGTGCGTACGCCGAGAAGCAGCCGATCGTCGTCACGCTCTGGTCGCCGCACTGGGCGTACAGCGACTACAAGCTGAAGAAGCTCACCGACCCCAAGGACGCCTGGGGCAAGGGCGACGGCGTGCACACCGTATCCCGCAGGGGCTTCGCCGCCGACAACCCCGACGTCGGCAAGTGGCTGAAGGACTTCCGCATGACCGAGGCGCAGCTCACCGGGCTTGAGGCGCAGATCCAGAAGTCCGGCAAGGGCCAGGAGCAGACCGCCGTCCGCACCTGGCTGAAGCAGCACCCGGGCCTCGTCGACCGGTGGGCACCGGTGAAGCAGAGCCGGAAGAGCCAGGCGGCCGGATGACCTGACAGTCCCGGCCGCCGCCCCGGAGGTGGGCTTCGCCGCGCGTACCCCCCTTCGTGCGGCGGGGCCCACCTTTCTCGGTGGCCCTGTCCGGTACGGAAAGGATTCGGCCAACCACATAGCGCTACGAAACCGTGCAATCGGGCCTGCGATGTGAGCGGGAACACAGGCGACTGCGTACGCATTGAAGAGTAGAGACGAACTCTCGCGCTGATCGAGGGGCGGCGGGGCCGTGCACACTGGCCAGAACTGTGAAGTCCGATCGCACGCTGTGTGACGTGGATGTGACAGGCGCATGAAACGGTTTGCCGAACATGCGTAGGGTGCAGAGAAGTCATCAGAGGCAGTTTCAGAACCGGCTGCGGGCCGACGAGCGAAGGAGGGAGCCGGAGCGATGGGCGACCACAAAGAACAGCCCCTTCGGGTGGGTGCGGCCGTACGGCGGCGGCGCCGCGCGCTGGACCTGACGCTCGCCGTCGTGGCCGAGCGCAGCGGTCTGTCGGTGCCCTTCCTGAGCCAGGTCGAGAACGACCGGGCGCGCCCCAGCCGGAGTTCCCTGGAGAAGGTGGCCGACGCCCTGCGCACCACGGCCGTCGAACTCCTCGCCGCCGCCGACCCGGCGTGCAGCGTCGACGTCGTACGCGCCGAGGAACCCGAGTCGGCGGCGCCCCGGATGCGTTCGCTGGTACGGGGTCATCACCAGCTGCACGCCTCGGAGTTCACCGGCGACCATGACGCCGGACGCGAATTCCAGCACCGCAACGACGAGTTGATGTACGTCGCGGACGGCGCCGTCGAGATCGAGGCGGAGGGGCGCGCGTACCGCCTCGTGCGCGGCGACACCATGTACCTCACCGGCGGGGTACGCCACCGCTGGCGCGCGACCGTGCCGGACACCCGGGTCGTCGTGGTCGCGGTGGCCGAGCACATCGAAGCCGTCCAGGACCGCCCGCGCTGATGCGCGTCGTCTCGCTCGTGCCGTCCCTGACGGAGGCAATAGCCGTATCGCTGCCGGGAGTTGTGGTCGGCGCGACCGACTGGTGCAGTCACCCGGCCGACCTGGACGTCACCCGCGTCGGCGGCACCAAGAACCCGAAGCTCGATCCGATCCTCGCCCTCGCGCCCGACCTGGTGGTCGCCAACGAGGAGGAGAACCGCGAGCCCGACCTGACCGCCCTGCGGGAGGCGGGTGTTGAGGTCCTGGTCACCGAAGTGCGGGACGTCCCGCAGGCCTTCCGTGAACTGGACCGCGTCCTCGACGCCTGCGGGGCGTCGCCACGACCGCGCTGGCTGGACGAGGCCGAGCGGACATGGGCCGAACTTCCGTTCCCCGAAAGCCGGTTGACCGCCGTCGTCCCGGTCTGGCGCCGCCCCTGGATGGTGCTGGGCCGGGACACCTTCGCGGGCGATGTGCTGTCCCGCCTGGGCGTCGAGCACGCCTACGCGACGGACGCCGAACGCTACCCGCGCGCCACGCTCGATGAACTACGGGCCACGGAACCGGAGTTGGTGGTCCTCCCCGACGAGCCGTACCGCTTCACGGCCGCGGACGGGCCGGAGGCCTTCCCTGGGCTGCCCTGCGTGCTCGTCAGCGGCCGGCATCTGACGTGGTACGGACCGTCACTGGCCGAGGCGCCACGGGTGCTGTCCGAGGCCCTGCGAGCAGCTCGCCGCTGATCAGGCCCCGGGCCGTGTGCGCGGCGGCGGTGACCCACGCGACGACGAGCACGCCGTACAGGGCGAACGCGAGCCCGTCGTAGACGGCGAGGCCGGTGTGCCGGGCCAGGGACTCGGCGCCGGTGACGCAGGTGCCGACCGGGAAGGTGAACGCCCACCAGGTCATCGCGAAGCCCATGCCCCGGCGGCGGGCACGCACCACATGTGCGGTGGCGAGGGCGAACCAGAGCAGCGCGAAGCCCATGACGGGGACGCCGTAGAGAACGGCCAGCAAGCTGAATGCCTGGGCGGAGGCGGGCGGTACGACACCGGGGGCGAAGTCCGCGAACTTGCCGACGGCGGTGGTCGATTGACCGAGCGGGCCGAGCACCAGGAACAGTGTCGGGATGAGTGCGAGGGGCAGCGGTCCGCCGGTGACTAGTCGGGCGAAGACCAGCGGGAGCAAAAGGAGCGTGGCCGGAAGACTCAGCCCGAACATCGCGAAGCACGCGAGGAGGAGGGTCTCCCGGGGCTGTCCGGGCGGCAGATGGGGCACGAGGAGCGGCCCGAGGGCGGCGGACACCATGGGCGCGACGACGGGCAACAGCCACACGGGGGAAGCCTCGGACAGGCGCACACGATGTCGTACGGCCATCAGGTACGGGACGGCTACGGCGGCCACCAGCCCTACGACCGTACCGGCGCCGAACAGCACGGCGTCGAGGACGACCGCCGTCCGCAGCCCGATCCAGTCCTGCCCGACGACCAGCGCACCGCCGCCCACCGCCAGCAGAGCCATCGCGAGGCAGCCGTAGAACGGGGCCGTCGCCGGGTCCCGGAGATGGTCGCGGGCCTGGTCGCGGTGGTGGGTCCAGTGCAGGGTGCGGGCGGTGAGCAGGGTCAGGAGCAGGACGAGGGAGAGGGCCCAGACGGTGGTGCAGGCCGTGCGGAGTCCCGGGAGGTGACCGGGGAGCCCGGCGCCGGCCGTGGCGACGATGGCGGTGCCCATGACGGACGCGTACCAGTTGGGTCCGAGGTGACGGACTGCGGTGACCATGTGTCCAGCGTCTCGCCGGCTGAGACGGGCGGCCAGGGAGTATGGGTCTATGGGGACATAAACTGGATTTATGAGCAGTGACGAGACGGATGGCGGGCGGGAAGGGTCGATAGCGCACCGGGTGCCGGATCTGGGCGCGCTGGAACTGCTGCTGGCGGTGGCCAGGCTCGGCAGCCTCGGCGGTGCGGCACGCGAGCTCGGCATCACCCAGCCGGCGGCCAGCAGTCGGATCCGCTCCATGGAACGGCAGCTCGGCGTGGCCCTGGTGGACCGCTCGCCCCGCGGCTCACGCCTGACCGACGCGGGGGCCCTGGTCACGGACTGGGCCCGGCGGCTCGTCGAGGCAGCCGCCGCGTTCGACGCGGGTGCCCAGGCGCTACGGCACCGGCGCGACTCCCGGCTCCGGGTCGCCGCGAGCATGACCATCGCGGAGTATCTGCTCCCCGGTTGGCTCCTGGCCCTGCGCTCCCAACGCCCCGACACGGCGGTGTCGTTGCTGGCCGGCAACTCCACGACGGTCGCCGAACAACTGCTGGCCGACGAGGCGGACCTGGGCTTCGTGGAGGGCCTGTCGGTCCCGCCCGGCCTGGACTCCACGGTGATCGCCCACGACCACCTGATCGTCGTGACAGCCCCCACCCATCCCTGGGCCCGCCGCCGACGCCCGGTCCCCGCGGCGGAGTTGGCGTCGACACCGCTGATCCTCCGGGAAAAGGGCTCGGGCACACGCCAGGTACTCGACGCGGCGCTGGGCGGCCTGGCCCGCCCTCTCATCGAGTTGTCCTCCACTACGGCGGTCAAGGCATCGGCGGTGAGCGGGGCGGGCCCGGCTGTCCTGAGCGAACTGGCGGTGGGCGAGGAACTGTCGACCCGACGCCTGGTGCGCATACCGGTCGAGGGACTCACCCTGGCCCGCGACCTGAGAGCGGTCTGGCCCACGGGCCACCGACCGACGGGCCCGGCCCGCGAGCTGCTGTCCCTGACCCGTGGCTGAGGTCCCGTCCTGGGGGCTCCGCCCCCAGACCCCGACCTGTGCCCACCCACCACCCGACTCGGTCGGTCGAGAAGCGCGGCAACCCGGCTTGGTGGGCTGAGGGATGCGTCGCCCCGGCCCGGTGAGCGAGGGGCGTGTGGCTTCGGCTCGGCAGGTCGAGAGGCGCGCCCCCGGACCCGGCACGCCGAGTGGCAGGTCGAGGGGTGCGCGACCCAGCCCGAGTGGCCGAAGGGTGCGCCGCCCCAGTCCAGAACGGGACCGGCCGCGGCGAAAACCCTTGGCGCGCCCCCTCCGAACTCCCGCACCATGACCGGTATGTCTCCCCCCGCAGCCCCGCCTGCCACAGGTGTCCGCACTCCCTGGGAAGCCCTCCCCGGCCATGTCCACGACGCCGTCGCGCGGTTGCTCGGCTCGCCCGTGACGTGTGCTGTCACTCAGTCCGGCGGATTCTCGCCGGGGACCGCCGCTCGGGTGCGGACCGCCGACGGCACTCGCGCCTTCGTGAAAGCGGTCAGTGCCGAGGCCAACCCGCACAGCCCGGATCTGCACCGCACGGAGGCCCGCAACGCGGCGGCTCTCCCGGCCGGGGTACCCGCTCCTCGTCTTCTCGGTACCCATGACGACGGCACCTGGGTCGCCCTGGTCTTCGAGGAAGTGGCGGGGAGGCAGCCTCATGTCCCCTGGTGGGAGGCCGAGTTGGTGCGGGTCCTGCGCGCCGTGGAGCGACTGGGGCGCGCTCTCACCCCGTCTCCCGTGTCCGCCCCGCCCGT
The DNA here is from genome assembly GCF_040655035.1 of Streptomyces sp. NPDC050549. NCBI lineage: Bacteria > Bacillati > Actinomycetota > Actinomycetes > Kitasatosporales > Streptomycetaceae > Streptomyces > Streptomyces sp. NPDC050549. Next base: position 165,866 of record NZ_JBFAJD010000003.1, on the reverse strand, counting down.
GGCCGAGAGCCTCGCGGACGACTTCGACGGCTGGCGGCGCCTGCTCGACGGCGCGGCGGGTGATGTCATCGGACGACTCGACCCCTGGACGGTCGCGCATCTCGCCGAGCTGGCCCAACTCGCCGCCCCCTGGGCCGAGTCCGCGTCCGGCGACACCCTCGCGCACGCCGATCTGCGCGCCGACAACATGCTGCTCACGGACGGCGGCGGGGTCGTCTTCGTCGACTGGCCGCACGCCGTCCTTGCCGCGCCCTGGTTCGACCTGCTGGTCATGCTGCCGTGTGTGCGAGCCCAAGGCGGCCCGGATCCGGAGGAGTTGTTCACCCGGCACCCGCTCGCCGAGGGCGCGAACCCGTCCGGTGTCACCGCCGCCCTGGCGGCCCTCGCAGGCTTCTTCGTCGAGCACTCGCTCCGGCCCCCGCCGCCCGGCCTGCCCACCCTGCGCGCCTTCCAGCGGGCCCAGGGCGACGCGGCCCTCGGCTGGCTCAGGAAGCGGTGGGAGACGGCGCCGTAGTGGTGACCGTGGCCGCCGCCACGAGTGCTCGCATCACGCGCAGGTCCTCGCCCATCTCCGGGTGCCACTGCACTCCCAGCACCCAGTCGGCGGACGGGAGTTCGACCGCCTCCACGGTGCCGTCCCCGGCCCAGGCCGACACCACGAGGCCCGCGCCCAGGCGGTCCACGGCCTGGTGGTGGAACGTCGGTACGGACGTCTCCTCCGGTACCGCCGCCGCGTACAGCGTTCCCGGCACCGGCTTGACCGGGTGGCGGCCGAAGACTCCCGGTGTCTCCGCGTGCCCGTCGATGTGCTGCACGAGGGTGCCGCCCACGGCGACGTTCAGCAGCTGCATGCCCCGGCAGATGCCCAGCAGGGGCAGGCCGGCCGCCAACGCGGCCTCGATCAGGGCGAGTTCCCAGGCGTCCCGGGCGAGGGCGGGCGGGCCGGTGCGGGGCTCGCGGCGCGCGCCGTAGCGGACCGGCTCGACGTCGGGGCCGCCCGCGATCACCAGGCCGTCGAGACGGGCCACGGTCGCCGCCGCGTGCTCGGGAGCGTCCGGTGGCAGCATCGCGGCGAGGCCGCCCGCCTGTTGGACCAGCCGCGGGTAGCCGGCCGGCAGCAGCGCGGCCTCCAGCTCCCAGGCGCCCCAGCGTGCCCCGGCCTCCAGATACGTACTGATGCCGATCAGCGGCCTGCCCGCCATGCTTTCCTCCGACCGCGAAGCGACGTGAATGGACTCGACGGGAACCATTGAACTACCCCACCCGTCACGCGAGGAAGCCCCGCAGCAGAGCCGCCGTCCCGGCGCAGTGCTCCCGCATCATCTCCCGCGCTCCGTCCGCGTCCCCGTCCAGCACCGCCTCCACCAGCGCGATGTGCTGCCGCTGCGAGTGCTCCAGGTTGCGGACCAGAAGCGGGATGCAGTCGAGCAGGTCGTTGACCGTGGCCCGTACCGCCGCGTACTGCGCGGTCAGCGTCGGTGAACCGCACAGCTCGGCCAGGGTGAGGTGGAGCAGGGTGTCCAGGCGGCGGTAGTCGGCGAGCGGGGCGTCGTGCGTGCGGGCGAGGGCGTCCCGCAGTCGCCCTGCCTGCTCGGCGGTCAGTCCGTGGGTCGCGCACAGGCCCGTCGCGCCGACCTCCAGCACCTCCCGGAACCGCAGCACGTCCTCGATGTCGACCGCGCTGATCCGCCGCCGCAGCTCGTCCTCGCCGCCGGCGTCCGACTTCGGCAGTACGAACGTTCCGCCGTAGCGTCCGCGCCGCGACTCCACCAGTCCCTGGTCCTGCAGTACCTTCAGAACCTCGCGCAGCGTCACCCGACTGATCCCCAGCCGCTCGGCCAGCTCCCGCTCGGCCGGCAACCGCTCGCCCCCCGGCACCAGCCCCAGCCGTACGACCTGCAGAATCTGTTCCAGCGCCTCTTCGAAGCCGTTGCCCGCCCGCACCGGCCGCAGCACCGGGGTCAACCGGTCCTCGACGCCGTCCTCCGCATCCAGCGACATATGGCGGCACCCCCTTCCCAAGCAATGGTTCTCCGCAATACCTTATGGCTTCCGGTCCGGCCGGAAAAAGCGCGCAGAAGCCGAAGGAGCTTTCCCGTGGCAGACCGCACACCCCCGCTGAGCGTCGAGGAGCTGCACGCCCTCGTCGCCAGTGGCGAGATCGACACTGTCGTCCTGGCCTTCCCCGATATGCAAGGCCGGCTCCAGGGCAAGCGGTTCGCCGCCCGCTTCTTCCTCGACGACGTGCTCCGACACGGCACCGAGGGCTGCAACTACCTCCTCGCCGTCGACACCGAGATGAACACGGTCGACGGCTACGCGATGTCCTCCTGGGAGCGCGGTTACGGCGACTTCGCCATGCACCCGGACCTTTCCACCCTCCGCCGTGTGCCCTGGAACGCGGGCACCGCCATGCTCATCGCCGACCTCGCCTGGAACGACGGATCGCCGGTGGTCGCCGCACCCCGCCAGATCCTGCGCCGCCAGCTGGAGCGCCTCGCCGAGCACGGTTTCACCGCGCAGGTCGGTACGGAGCTGGAGTTCATCGTGTTCAAGGACACGTACGAACAGGCCTGGGACGCCAACTACAGAGGCCTCACCCCGGCCAACCAGTACAACATCGACTACTCGGTGCTGGGGACGGGGCGGATCGAGCCGCTGCTGCGCCGGATCCGCAACGAAATGGCCGCCGCCGGACTGACCGTCGAGTCAGCCAAGGGCGAGTGCAACCCCGGCCAGCACGAGATCGCCTTCCGATACGACGACGCCCTCGTCACCTGCGACCAGCACGCCGTCTACAAGACCGGCGCCAAGGAGATCGCCTCCCAGGAAGGCGTCTCGCTCACCTTCATGGCGAAGTACAACGAGCGCGAGGGCAACTCCTGCCACATCCACCTCTCGTTGGGCGACGGCAAGGGCGGCAACGCCATGGCCGGTTCCTCGGCCGACCCGGGCGGGATGTCCGAGGTCATGCGGTACTTCCTCGCCGGGCAGCTCGCCGCGCTCCGCGACTTCTCGCTGCTCTACGCCCCGAACATCAACTCGTACAAGCGGTTCCAGCCGGGCTCGTTCGCGCCGACCGCCGTCGCCTGGGGCTACGACAACCGCACCTGCGCCCTCCGGGTCGTCGGCCACGGCCGCTCCATGCGCTTCGAGAACCGGCTGCCCGGCGGCGACGTCAATCCGCACCTCGCGGTGGCGGGCCTGGTCGCGGCCGGGCTCTACGGCATCGAGCAGCAGCTGGAGCTGCCGGAGGCCTGCGCGGGCAACGCCTACAGCGCCGACTACGCGCACGTCCCCACCAACCTCCGCGAAGCCGCCGAGCTGTGGGAGAACAGCCCGATCGCCAAGGCCGCCTTCGGGGACGAGGTCGTCGCGCACTACCGCAACATGGCGCGCGTCGAACTGGAGGCCTTCGACGCCGCCGTCACCGACTGGGAGCTGCGCCGCTCCTTCGAACGCCTGTGAGGACCCCGACCCCTTTGCCTGCCGACGAACGCCTGTGAGGACCCCCTTGCCTGCCGAGCACCCGCTGCACGTACTGAACCCCGCCACCGAGGAGGTCATCGCCACCGTCCCGGCCGCCACCGCGGCCGACGTGGACGCCGCCGTCGTACGCGCCGCCCGGGCCCAGGCGAAGTGGGCCGCGCTGCCGCCCGCCGACCGGGCCCGGCTGCTGCGCCGCTTCGCGACCGCGGTGGACGAACACCTGGAAGAACTCGCCCAGTTGGAGGTGCGCGAGGCCGGGCACACGGTCGGCAACGCCCGCTGGGAGGCCGGCAACGTCCGTGATCTGCTCGACTACGCGACCGGGGGAGTGGAGCGGCTGACCGGCCGGCAGATCCCGGTCGCGGGCGGCCTCGACATCACGATCCTCGAACCGCTGGGCGTGGTGGGCGTCATCGCGCCCTGGAACTTTCCGATGCCGATCGCCGCCTGGGGCACCGCGCCGGCGCTCGCGGCGGGCAACGCGGTCATCCTCAAGCCGGCCGAGACGACCCCGCTGACCGCGCTCCGGCTGGCCGAACTCGCCCTGGAGGCAGGCCTTCCCGAGGGTCTCTTCCAGGTGCTGCCGGGCCACGGTCCGGTCGCGGGTACCGCGCTCGTCGAGCATCCCGGCGTCGCGAAGATCGTGTTCACCGGGTCGACGGCCGTGGGCAAACAGGTGTTGGCGAAGGGGTCGGAACTCCTCAAGCGCGTCACCCTCGAACTGGGCGGCAAGAGCCCCAACATCGTCTTCGCCGACGCCGACATCGAGGCAGCCGCGGCGGCGGCCCCCATGTCCTTCCTCGACAACTCCGGCCAGGACTGCTGCGCCCGCACCCGCATCCTCGTCCAACGCAGCGTCTACGACCGCTTCCTGGACCTCCTGACCCCCGCGATCGAAGGGGTGACGGTCGGCGACCCGGCCGACGAGGAGACGGACATGGGCCCACTGATCTCCAAGGTCCAGCTGGAGCGCGTCCGTTCGTACGTCACCGACGACCTGGCCGGCATCCGCGGCAAGGCCCCCGAGGGCCCCGGCTTCTGGTTCCCGCCCACCGTCGTCACCGGCGTCGACCCGCACGCACGCGTCGCCGTCGAGGAGGTCTTCGGCCCGGTCGCCGTAGTGCTCCCCTTCGACGACGAGGCGGAGGCGATCGGACTGGCCAACGCCACCGACTACGGCCTCTCCGGCTCCATCTGGACCCGTGACGTCGGCCGCGCCCTGCGCGTCTCGAAGGCCGTCCGGGCCGGCAACCTGTCCGTCAACTCCCATTCCAGCGTCCGCTATTGGACCCCCTTCGGCGGCTTCAAGCAGTCGGGGATCGGCCGCGAACTCGGCCCGGACGCGCTCACCGCCTTCACCGAAACCAAGAACGTCTTCATCAGCGACGTCTCCACCAGCACGGAGGGCCCAGCACAGTGACCTCAGAGATTGTTTGCCGGCGTCTCGTCGGCCGTACGGCGGTCATCACCGGAGCCGGCAGCGGCATCGGCCTCGCCACCGCGCGGCGGCTCGCCTCCGAGGGGGCCAACGTCGTCTGCGGCGACATCGACGAGACCCACGGCAAGGCGGCGGCCGACGAGGTCGGCGGGCTCTTCGTGAAGGTCGACGTCACCGACCCCGAGCAGGTCGAGGCGCTCTTCAAGGCCGCCTTCGACACCTACGGCAGTGTCGACATCGCCTTCAACAACGCGGGCATCTCGCCGCCCGACGACGACTCCATCCTCGACACCGGCCTGGAGGCCTGGAAGCGCGTCCAGGACGTCAACCTCACCTCCGTGTACCTGTGTTGCAAGGCCGCCATCCCCTACATGCGCCGTCAGGGCAAGGGCTCCATCATCAACACGGCGTCCTTCGTGGCGCGGATGGGCGCGGCGACCTCCCAGATCTCCTACACCGCCTCCAAGGGCGGTGTGCTGGCCATGTCCCGTGAACTGGGCGTGCAGTTCGCCCGCGAGGGCATCCGCGTCAACGCGCTGTGCCCGGGGCCGGTGAATACCCCTTTGCTCCAGGAGCTGTTCGCCAAGGACCCGGAGCGGGCCGCGCGCCGCCTGGTCCACATCCCGGTCGGCCGCTTCGCCGAGGCGACCGAGATCGCCGCCGCCGTCGCGTTCCTGGCGAGCGACGACTCGTCGTTCGTCAACGCCGCCGACTTCCTGGTCGACGGCGGCATCTCGGGGGCGTACGTCACCCCCATGTAGGACGTGAACCCCCGCCGGGACGGGGGCAGTTGACCCGACGGCTCCCATCGGCCGTCAGAGGAAGGTCATGCCCTCGCCCCGGTAGGTGGGGACGGTGGCCGTCACCTGGTCACCCTCGATCAGGTGCAACGCGTCGAACCGCTCGCACAGTTCACCGGCCTTGGCATGCCGGAACCACACCTTGTCGCCGATGAGCAGATCGTCGGCGGGGGAGCCGAGCAGCGGCGTCTGCACCTCGCCGGGCCCCTCCTGGGGGTCGTAGCGCAGACCCTCCGGCAGGTACGGCACCGGGAGCCGGTCGGGTCCCGCGGCGCCGGAGGCGGGGTAGCCGCCCCCGAGGACCGTCACCACGCCGACGCCCGGGCGCCGTACGACGGGCTGGGCGAAGAGCGCGGCCGGACGGGCCGTGAACGACGTGTAGTTGTCGAAGAGGCGCGGCACGTACAGCCCGGAACCGGCCGCGATCTCGGTCACGGAATCCTCGGCGGCGGTGTACTGGACACTGCCGGTGCCACCGCCGTTGACGAACTCCAGATCCGGTACGACGGCCCGCACGGCCCGCACCACCTCCGCGCGCCGCTCGGCGAGTTCACGCTTGGCGGTGGCCTGCATCAGCCGGATCGCGCGGGAACGGAAGGGCCGCCCCGCGACGGAGTCGCCCACACCGGCGATATGACCTTCGTAGGCCATGATCCCGACGACCTTGAAACCGGGGCGACGCGACACCGTCCTTGCGATGTCGGCGAGTTGGGCGGGGGAGCGGAGGGGGGAGCGGAGCGCGCCGATGCGCACCCGGCCGCCGAGCATCCGCAGCGCCGTGTCCAACTCCAGGCAGACACGCACCACTTCGGTGCCGCCGGCGCGGGAGTCGTCGATGAGCTTGAGCTGTGCCGGGTCGTCGATCATCACGGTGACGGCGGAGGCGAGCTTGGGGTCGCCGGTCAGTTCGGCGAAGGCGGCGTGGTCGGCGGAGGGGTAGGCGAGGAGCACGTCGTCGAAGCCGGAGCGGGCGAGCCAGAGGGACTCGGCCAGGGTGAAGGACATGAGGCCCGCGAAGCCGTCCCTGGCCAGGACGCGTTCGAGGAGGGTTCGACAGCGGACGGACTTGCTGGCGACGCGGACCGGCTTGCCACCGGCCCGGCGGACGAGGTCGTCCGCGTTGGCATCGAAGGCGTCCAGGTCGACGATCGCGAGTGGGGCGTCGAGGTGGGCGGTGGCCCGGTCGTAACGGGCCCGGTCGGCGGCGCGCGCAGTCATGAACGCAGCCTGCCAGACAGGATTACCGCAGGGTAGTGGGACGTTCCGGGCAGAAGCCCCGGTGGCTTGGACTGGTTCCCGTTCGAGCGGGGGCAACCCGTAGAGTGACGCGCACGCACGGAGGAAACGCCGCCGGTCGTTCGACCGCGCCCGGGATGGCGGTCCGCCGAGGCGGGTATGCCTGCCCGGGACGATTTTTTGTTTTTTGTGTGTGCCGGGTGAGGCGGGGTGGACGCCGGCGCGTATACGAACAAGGGCAGGAGCACACCGGCCCGCACAAGAAACAAAACGGTGGCCCGGGTACGAGGAAACGGGGGGTGCATGAGCACGGAAGCGCGGCGCGCCCCCGTACCGCCACATCCCACCTCGCCGCAGGCCCCTTCGGGGAGTTCGACGCAGCCCGTGAACGACACAGCAGGCGAAGGCTTGGACGGACCGTACTCCGGCACCGGGGGATCTTCCGGGGCCGTTTCGGGGGCGGGGCCAGGCGGTGGTCCGGCTCCGTCGGTTCCACCGGCTCCGTCGGTGTCGGGTACGCGGGACGCGCAGGGGCAGTCGGACGTGCAGGACGGACCAGGGGCGTCGGCCGGGAGCGTTAGCGGCAGGGTGACCTGGGGTGGCGACCAGCCCGGTACGGGGTGGTGGGAGGGCGGCAACGCGAGACGCGCGGCCCGGCGCAGCGCCGGGGCCGACGCGGGCGCGGACTTCCGGGGAAACGGTTCGGAGGCCGACCGCGCCGTGGCTCCGGGCAGCGGGTTCGACACGGGTTCGGTATCTCAGGGCAGCGACTTCGAGGCGCGCGCCGGACGTCCGGGCAACGGCCCTGACGTACGCGGGACGTCCGAGGACAACGGCTTCGGGAGCGGCGGGTTCGGGAGCGGTGGCGCCGAGGACGGCAGCTTCCAGACGTTCGCGAACTTTGAGAACTTCGAGAATTTCGAGAACTTCGAAAGCGACGGCTTCGGGAGTAATGGGCCGGCGGGCCGCAACGGGGCTGGGGCCGGGGCTCGGGCTGACTCCGAAACCGGGGCCGGATCCGGGGCCGGGTCTGGGTCCGGGGCTGGATTCGCGGCCGGGTCCAGGTCTGGGGCGCGGTCCGAAGCCGGCTCCGGAGCCGGAACTCGAACTGGAGCCGGTTCAGGCTCCGTTGGCGCGTCGGCAGCAGGCTCATCCGACACCCGGCCGCGCTTCCCCGGTCTTCGGCCCTTCTCGCCCTTCGCCGCCGAGACGGTGAGCCCGCCTCCGCCGCCGGCCTCGGCACGTTTCCCGGACACACCGCCGGCATCCGCGACCGACCCGCGCCGCGCGAACCCCGAACGACCCGGTACCGTCCCGCCCCGGCCACCCCACCGGCCCACGGCAACGACGGCCGCCGCCGAAGCACCCCGGAAAGCGGGACCGGAGACGAGCACCCCCCTCCGCCCGACCCCGCCGACAGCCTCCGACACCCCGCCGCGCCCGGCTGTCCCACCGCGCCCTGCGACCGAGGCTCCGCGCGGGACCCCTGAGCGACCGCGCCAGGACCCCACTCGCCCGGCGACGCCTCCCAGTTCCGCTGTCCCGCTCCACCCTGCGGGCGAGGCTCCACTTCGGTCCTCCGACCGATCGCGCCAGGAGCCGTCTCGCCCGGTCGCGCCTGCTGGGCCGGCTGTCCCACCGCGCCCTGCGACCGAGGCTCCGCGCGGGACCCCTGAGCGACCGCGCCAGGAACCAGCCCGGCCGGCGACTGCTCCCGGCTCTACCGTGCCGCCCCGGCCCGCTGGTGAGGTTCCGCGCGAGCCCCGTGACCGATCGCGCCAGGACCCCACCCGCCCGGCGACGCCTCCGGGTTCCGCTGTTCCGCCGCGTCCTGCGAGCGCGGCTCCACGTCAGTCGTCCGACCGACCGCTCCAGGACCCGCCCAGGTCAGCGGCGCCCGCCAGTTCTGGTGTTCCGCCCCGGTCTGCTGGTGAGGCTCCGCGTCAGTCGTCCGACCGACCAGTCCAGGACCCCTCCCGGCCGGTGACGTCTCCCAGTTCGGGTGTCCCGCCCCGCCCCGTGACGTCTCCCGGCCCCGCCGACTCGTCGCGCCCCGAGACCGAGACCTCGCCGTCGACGGCCGACGGGCAACGTGAGACCCCTGCCCGGCCGGCGGCACCTCCGTCGCGTCCGGCTGTCGCTCCCGAGGAACCGTCGGAGACCGACTCTCGGCTGAGGCCGCCGCCACCCGGCGCTCCTTGGCGGGGTGAATCGTTCACGGATCCTGTTGAGGGTGCGCCCGCGCGGGGTGTGTGGTCGCCTTCCGGTGCCGGTGCGCCGTATCCCTCCTCCGGTACCGGAACTGTCGGGCCCCGGCCCGCCGATGCCCCTCCCGCCGGACCCACGGCGCCTGGCTCCGGCTCCTCCGTGTCCGCCCCGCAGGGTTCCGCGCCAACCACCGAAGGCACCGGCATCGGCACCGGCCCCTGGTCACCGGCCGCTCCCAGTAAGCCGGTTCGGCCGGCCGAAGACTCATCCGGCACTGGCTCCTGGTCAACTGCCGTTCCCGGCAACCCGGTTCGGGCCACCGACGACACCCCCGGCACCGCCCCTTGGGTATCTGCCGCTCCCGCTACCCCGGTTCAGCCCACCCCCGTCCCCGACGACACCGGCAGCAGCGCCTGGTCGCCCGCCGCCCCTGGCACCCCCGTCCGCCCCGCGTCCGAAATGCCGCGGCCCGGGGGCAACCCCGTTCCCGATCCCGCCTTTTCCTGGAGTGCGCCCGCAACTCCCGTCGGCGGGCGGCCGGTTGTGTCGTTCGGGGAGCCCGAGGGGTATGACGAGCGGGTGCGGCCGCGGCCGTTGAGGTCGCGGATACGGTCTCGTACCGCCGCCGTCGCCGCCTGTGTCGTGCTCGGTCTCGGTCTCATCGGCGGTGCGGTGACCGGGAGTTGGCTCACCGGCGACGACGGTGCCGACGACGGTGCGAGCACCTTCGCCGCCGCCGGACAGTTGTGGCACAGCGTGCCCGTCGACCAGCTGTTCCCGCCCACCGTGCAGGGCCAGGGCGCGGGCCCCGGCGGCGCCGACCGCACCTGGACCCGGATCGCCGTGGCCCCGGACACCGGCTGCACGGGCGCCTTCGACCCGTTGCTGGGCAGGGTGCTCGCCCCGGTCGGCTGCCAACGCCTCCTGCGCGCCACCTACACCGACGCCACCCAGAGCTATGTCACGACGGTCGGCCTCCTCTTCACCAAGGGCGACATCGCCGCGATGACCTCGCTGTCCACCCGGTTCAAGAACGAGAAGCTCGGCGACCGGACGGACCTCCTGCCCCGCCCGTACGCCCCCAAGGGCACTGTCGCCGCAGCCTTCGGCGACAAGCAGCGGGCCTCCTGGACCGTCTCCGTCCTCACCGACGCGCCCGTCGTCGTCTACGCCGTCTCCGGCTGGGCGGACGGCCGTACCGTCGAGGCGCCCGAACCCGCAGACGAAGCCGTCACCTCCGGATCCACCACGGCCCCCTCGCAGTCGGGTCTCGGCAACGAGGCGCAGGGGCTCGCGGACCGCGTGGAGCGGAGCCTGCGCAAGACCGTCGACTCACCTTCCGGGACCCCGGCCTCGGAGACGTCCAAGACGTCGGGGACCGCGGCGAGCTCGAAGGCCTCGGAGGGGAACTCATGAGCGTCATGTCCCGCCGCGCCGGGCTGGTGAGCGCCTTCCTGGCCGCCTCCCTCGCCCTCGTCCCGTCCACCGTCGCGCACGCCGACGGCATACGCGCCCAGGAATGGGCCCTGGACGCCATGCACACCCAGGAGGTCTGGCAGACCACCAAGGGCAAGGGCATCACCGTCGCCGTCCTCGACACCGGCGTGGAGGCCGACCACCCCGACCTCGTCGGCAACGTCCTCACCGGCAAGGACATGGTCGGCTTCGGGGCGCAGCCGGGCGACCGGGCCTGGGCCCGCCACGGCACCGCCATGGCCGGCATCATCGCCGGGCACGGACATGGTCCCGGGGACGAGGACGGCGTCATGGGCGTCGCCCCGGAGGCGAAGATCCTGCCGGTCCGCGTGATCCTCGAAGACGGCGACCCCGCGCGCGGCAAGGCCCGCACCACCCGTGGCAACGCCCTTGCGGACGGCATCCGTTGGGCCGCCGACCACGGCGCCGACGTCATCAACCTCTCGCTCGGCGACGACTCCGCCTCCGCGCACCCCGAGCCCGCCGAGGACGAGGCCGTGCAGTACGCCCTGAAGAAAGGGGTCGCCGTCGTGGCCTCCGCGGGCAACGGCGGCGAGAAGGGCGACCACGTCTCCTACCCGGCCGCCTACCCGGGTGTGATCGCCGCGACCGCCGTGGACCGCTACGGCACCCGCGCCTCCTTCTCCACCCGCCGCTGGTACGCCACGGTCAGCGCGCCCGGTGTCAACGTCGTCATCGCCGACCCCGACCACAAGTACTACGAGGGCTGGGGGACCAGCGCCGCGTCCGCCTTCGTTTCGGGTGCGGTGGCGCTCATCAAGGCGGCCCACCCGGGGCTGACCCCGGCCCAGATCAAGAAGCTCCTCGAAGACACCGCCCGCAACCCCCCGGTCGGCGGCCGGGACGACTCCCGCGGCTTCGGTTTCATCGACCCCGCCGCCGCGATCAAGGCCGCCGCGGCCCTCAAGCAGACGAGCCTGCACGCCGCCGCCTACGGCAAGAAGTACTTCGGCGCGGGCCCGGATCCCGCCAAGACCGACAGCCGCACCTCCGACTGGGCGGGCCCCCTCGCGGGCGGCGCCGGCGGGGTCCTGCTCGTCGCGGCGGTCGTCCTGTGGCGTGGCCGACGCAAACGGCCCGAGGGTTTCTAGAGCCTGCGGGAGTCAGTCGGTGACGGACGCGGAAGCCGACGTAGAGGAGTCGCTCGCCGCGAACGCGGCGACCCCCGCCTTCGCCGCCGCCTCGATCAGGGTGATCCCCTTGTTCTGCGTCGTGCTGCCCTTCGACAGCACCGCGATCAGGTACACGTGCCCGTCCGCGGCCGTCACCCGCCCGATGCTGTTGACGTCCCACAGCCCGGTCGCGCTCCGCGCCAGCCAGCCGTTCTTCAGCTTCCACCTGGAGCCGTCGGCCGCCGCCGACACCCCCCACTGCTGGTCGGCCTCTATCTCCCCCATCAACTCCTGGATGTACGTCTTCGAGGCCGAGCTCAGCTTGGAGTCGTCCCCGAACACCTGCTGGAGCAGGGTGAGTTGATCCGCCGCCGTGGTCTGGGTCAGCCCCCAGAGCGGGCCGTCGCCACCCGTGGTGCCGGTCAGCCCGAACGTCTTGTTGGCCGCGTCGAGCCCGTCCGCCGTGCCGATCATGTTCCACAGCGCCGTCGCGGAGTCGTTGTCGCTGTTCTCGATCATCGTGGTGGCGTACGACTTCTCCGTCGCGGTCAGCTGCCGCCCCGCGTCCTGCGCCTGGAGCAGCAGTGTCGCCAGGATGTCGACCTTGACGATGCTCGCCGTGTCGTAGGCCGTGCTGCCGTACGCGGCGCTCTCGCCGGAGTCCATGTCGAGGACGGCCACGGACACCTTCTGGTCGCCCGCCGGGGTCACCGCCCTCATGGCCTTGGCCAGCAGCGCGTCGTAGTCCACCGTCGGCCGTGTCACCGGTTCCACCGTCGCCTCCCCGCTGCCCGATGCCGACGCCGAGGCGGACGGCGCCGTCGCCGACGATACGGGGCCGGAGTGAGCCTGCGCCTTCACGTACACGGTTCCGGCCGCCGTACCGCCCACGACCGCCACGGTGGCGAGGGCGGTGTAGAGGAGCGGACGGCGCCGGGAGGGACGCGCGCGGTGGTTTCGGCGGGCGGCTCTGGAAGACTCCATGCCCGCGATCGTGGAGGGGGCGACTGTGCGAACCGTGAGACGAAAGTTAGATGTCTGTCAACGGTGTCTGAGAAAGGTGTGAAAGCTGTGTCCCCTGCGTTTCGGGACCCGCACAAGCCCAGCAGTATCCCCCCGATAGGGTCGGTCACCGTGGCGAACAAGAACATTCCCGACTCCGGCTACTCCGACGACGACGGCTCGGCCGATCCCGCACTGAGCGCGGCGCTCGCCGCCTGGGCCGAGGACCGCACCGCCGTGGATCCCGTCCTGGCGGCCCTCAAGGGAGCCCGGCTGCTCGTGCCCGTGGTGGCCGTGCTCGGCGAGGTCGAGGTGGACGAGAACGGGCTGCGCCGCGAGAAGACCAGCGACATGGCCGTCCCCACCCTGAAGGCCGGCGGTCGCACCGCGCTGCCCGCCTTCACCTCCAGCGACTCGCTGGCCCGCTGGGACCCGGCGGCGCGCCCCGTGGCCGTACCGTTGCACCAGGCGCTGCAGGCCGCCGCGCACGAGAAGGCGGACACGGTGGTGCTGGACATGGCGGGGCCGGTGTCCTTCGAGCTGTCGGGACCCGCGCTGCTGGCCCTCGCCGAGGGGCGTACCAGCGTGGACCCGCTCACCGATCCCGCGGTCGCGGCGGCGGTGGGCGCCGCGCTCACCGACGTGCGCGCGGTACTTCGGGCCTACCTCGGCCCCGGCGGGGGCGACGGCACCCTCGCCCTGGTCTTCGAGCCCGCAGTGCCGCACGCCGCCGGCATCCACGCGGTCGCACGCCGGCTCGCGGCCGAGGAGACGCTGAGGGCCCGCCTGGTGCACGGCCTCGACCTGGCAGTGCTGCCGGCCGGGGCGACGCCTCCGGGCGAGCCCCTGTACGTACGTATGGGGTGAGCTGCTAGCCGTTAGCCGTAGACCGGGCCCGTGTACTTCTCGCCCGGGCCCTGGCCCGGCTCGTCGCGGACCAGGGAGGCCTCGCGGAACGCCAGCTGGAGCGACTTCAGGCCGTCGCGCAGCGGGGCCGCGTGGAAGGAACTGATCTCGGTCGCGCTCGCGTCGAGGAGCCCGGCCAGGGCGGTGACCAGCTTGCGGGCCTCGTCCAGGTCCTTGTACTTGTCGCCCTCGTCGGTCAGACCGAGCTTCACGGCGGCGGCGCTCATCAGATTGACGGCGACCGTCACGATCACCTCGACCGCCGGGACCTCCGCGATGTCGCGGGTCAGGGCGTCGAAGTCGGGGGAGTCGGGATTCGCGGACTCGGGGGGCGTGTCACTCATGCCCCACACGATAGGGCCCGGTGTACGACGGTTCGCACCACCCCCGGGTTGCTGCTAACCTTGTGTGATGACCGGCCAGGTACTCGTGTGCCCGGCCAACAAGTGGAGGCTCCGATCTCCCACCTGACTGTCCTCACGGACGGCGGGTCACCCCGGTCAGGCGGTTGCCATCGTTCCGTACGGACGATGGAGTCGCCCGAAAGCGCGCCCCGCGATCATCGCGGCGGTGCTCCGGCAGTGCTTTGGAGCCCCGTCTTGTGATCGTCCGGGGCATTTTTTGTGCTTCGGCGCGGTTAGGTCTGTCTGTCGAGACAAACGCGGCCGTCCGCCAGATGGCCGTGTGGTGCTAACCGAGGAGGATCCATCAGCGCCGAACCCCGCATCAACGACCGGATTCGCGTTCCCGAGGTGCGACTGGTCGGTCCCAGTGGCGAGCAGGTCGGCATCGTGCCGCTTGCTAAGGCCCTGGAGCTTGCGCAGGAATACGACCTGGACCTGGTCGAGGTCGCGGCGAACGCCCGTCCGCCCGTGTGCAAGCTCATGGACTACGGGAAGTTCAAGTACGAGTCGGCCATGAAGGCCCGTGAGGCGCGCAAGAACCAGGCGCACACGGTCATCAAGGAAATGAAGCTCCGGCCGAAGATCGACCCGCACGACTACGACACCAAAAAGGGTCACGTCGTCCGGTTCCTCAAGCAGGGCGACAAGGTCAAGATCACGATCATGTTCCGCGGTCGCGAGCAGTCCAGGCCCGAGTTGGGCTACCGACTGCTGCAGCGTCTCGCTTCGGACGTCGAGGACCTCGGGTTCGTCGAGTCGAACCCGAAGCAGGACGGCCGAAACATGATCATGGTTCTCGGCCCGCACAAGAAGAAGACCGAGGCGATGGCCGAGGCCCGCGAGGCCCAGGCCGCCCGCAAGGCGGAAGCGAAGGCCAACCCGGGCAAGTCGCAGAACGCCGCGGAGTCCGACGTCGAGGACGAGAACGGCGCCGGCGAGGACATCGTCGACGAGGTCGAGGCCCCGGCCGAGGCTTCCGCCGACGCCTGATCCCCGGACGTCAGTCCAGGGATGTAACCGATACAAGAGCGACGCTCCACCGTGCCCGGTTTCACGACCGGGCATCGGAGCGCCACCGACGAGGAGATAACGGCGCTATGCCGAAGAACAAGTCGCACAGCGGTGCCAGTAAGCGCTTCAAGATCACCGGCTCCGGCAAGGTGCTCCGCGAGCGCGCCGGCAAGCGCCACCTGCTCGAGCACAAGTCGTCCCGCGTGACGCGTCGCCTCACCGGCAACGCCGAGATGGCCCCGGGCGACGCCAAGAAGATCAAGAAGCTTCTCGGCAAGTGACGTACGCGGCGCTCCCGCCGAGCGCCGTACGTCTGGACCGGGACCCCATCGATTCCGGGCCGTGTGAGTCCAACCGCGGCCCCGCTACAAGGAGTTAAACAAGTGGCACGCGTCAAGCGGGCAGTCAACGCCCACAAGAAGCGCCGGGCGATCCTCGAAGCCGCCTCCGGCTACCGCGGTCAGCGTTCGCGCCTGTACCGCAAGGCCAAGGAGCAGGTCACCCACTCGCTGGTCTACAACTACAACGACCGCAAGAAGCGCAAGGGTGACTTCCGTCGGCTGTGGATCCAGCGCATCAACGCCGCTGCCCGCGCCAACGGCATCACCTACAACCGCTTCATCCAGGGTCTGAACGCGGCCAACATCGAGGTCGACCGCAAGATCCTCGCCGAGCTGGCCGTCAACGACGCCGGTGCGTTCGCCGCGCTGGTCGAGGTCGCCCAGAAGGCGCTGCCGAGCGACGTCAACGCGCCCAAGGCCGCGTGACGCCGGCTTTTGCCGTGAGTTGAAGGACCCGCAGGTTTTCAGGCCTGCGGGTTCTTTGGTGTCAGCTCCGGTAGTTGTTCGGGTGCGGGCCGGTGGGGGCTGGTCGCGCAGTTCCCCGTGCCCCTGAAGAAACCCGGGCGCCCAGAGATTTGAAGGTGAAGCAGAGAATGTCCCCTCACGGTCCCGAGCTCATTTCTCCCCGTTCCTCTCGCGTCTCCGCCGCCCGGCGGCTCGCGCGCCGGAACTTTCGGAGCAAGGAGCGGCTGTTCCTGGCCGAGGGGCCGCAGGCCGTGCGGGAGGCCGCCGGGTACAAGGACACGCTCGCCGAGTTGTTCGCGACCGTTGAAGCCGCAGAGCGCTACGCGGACATCATCAGCGAGGCCCGTGACGCCGGTGCCCGGGTGCATCTTGCCGATGAGCAGGTCATCGCCGACATCTCGACCACCGTCACCCCGCAGGGGCTCGTCGGGGTCTGCCGGTTCCTCGACACCCCGTTCGAGGAGATCCTGAGGGGCCGGCCCAAGCTCGTCGCCGTGCTCGCCAACGTGCGTGATCCCGGGAACGCGGGCACCGTCCTGCGCTGCGCCGACGCCGCCGGTGCCGAGGCCGTCGTACTGACCGATGCTTCTGTCGATCTCTACAACCCCAAGGCCGTACGGGCCTCCGTGGGCTCCCTGTTCCATCTGCCCGTCGCCGTCGGAGTGCCCGTCGAGCAGGCCGTGGCCGGGCTCAAGGAGATCGGGGTGCGGATCCTCGCCGCCGACGGGGCCGGGACCGACGACCTCGACGACGAGCTGGACCAGGGGACCATGGGCGGGCCCACCGCCTGGGTGTTCGGGAACGAAGCCTGGGGGCTTCCGGAGGAGACCCGCGCACTCGCGGACGCCGTCGTGCGGGTTCCGATCCACGGGAAGGCCGAAAGCCTGAACCTGGCCACCGCCGCCGCCGTATGTCTGTATGCGTCTGCCCGTGCACAGCGCGGCTCCGGAGGGTGCCGCTCCGTCACCGACAGCTAGTAGGGTGACCAGCTCGGGGGCCACCTGCGCCGTATGAGAAGAGGTGGGGTACGGGGATGACTGTCGGCACGAGCAGCGCGCCGGGAGCACGGGGCGTGCCCCGGCCGTCCGCGGCCCGGCACGACGACCTCACCGGCCTCGGCATCGACCCCGATCAACTGGCCGACGGACTGGTCGTCGCCGACGAGCACGGTCAGGTCATCTGCTTCAACGCCGCCGCCGAGCGCATCACCTCCGTCCGCGCCGCCGACGCCCTCGGACAGCGGCTGGAGAAGGCCCTCCCCTTAGAGGACCTGGAGGGCCGCCGCTGGTGGCAACTGACCGAACCCTATGAGGGGTTGGCCATCCGGGTGCGACAGCCGGAGCGGAATCTGCTGCTACCGGGCGGCCACGAGGTGCTGGTCACGGCTCGCTATGTCCGTGCGGAACCTCTCGGTCCGGTCCGCCGTGTCGTCGTCTCCCTGCGGGACACCGAGGCGCGCCGCCGCACCGAGCGCAGCCACGCCGAGCTGATCGCCACCGTCGCCCACGAACTGCGTTCCCCGCTCACCTCGGTCAAGGGCTTCACCGCGACCCTGCTTGCCAAGTGGGAACGCTTCACCGACGACCAGAAGCGGCTGATGCTGGAGACCGTCGACGCCGACGCCGACCGCGTCACCCGGCTCATCGCCGAGCTGCTCGACATCTCCCGCATCGACTCCGGGCGGCTCGAACTGCGCCGCCAGCCCGTCGACATCGGCGCGGCCGTCGGCCGCCACATCCAGGCGTACGTCGCCGCCGGCCAGCCCGCCGACCGGTTCATGCTCCGCGTCGAACAGCCGCTGCCCGACCTGTGGGCCGACCCCGACAAGGTCGACCAGGTGCTGAGCAACCTGCTGGAAAATGCGGTGCGCCACGGCGAGGGAACCGTCACTATCGACGTCACGGCCTCGCCGTCCCCCCGCGAGGGGGAGGAAACCGGCACATCGGTGACGGTCAGCGACGAGGGCCCAGGCATCCCGGAGGAGTCCATGAACCGCGTCTTCACCCGTTTCTGGCGGGGCAGCAAGCGCGGCGGCACCGGACTCGGTCTGTACATCGTCAAGGGCATCGTCGAAGCCCACGGCGGCACCATCACGGTCGGCCGGGCCCCCGGCGGCGGCGCCGAGTTCCGATTTATGTTGCCCGTGGGCACCCCGGCGTACCTTCAGTAACCGCCGACGAGGCCCCACGGGCGCGGTCACCTGCCTCACCCCCGTTAGACTCGGCCTTTGGCACCTTTGCGTCCCCGTTTCAGGGACGACGACGCGTCCCCCGAGTCGAGTCGGGACGGGGACCATCCGCCAGCCAACCGGAAGCACGGGAAGAGATGTCGGCACCGAATAAGTCGTACGACCCTGTAGAGGTCGAGGCCTTGAAACCGGAAGAGATCGAGCGCATGCGGGACGAGGCGCTCGCCGCCTTCGCCGCCGCCGGCGATCTCGACGCGCTCCAGGAGGCCAAGGTCGCCCACACCGGCGGCACCTCCCCGCTCGCCCTCGCCAACCGCGAGATCGGCGCGCTGCCCCCGCAGGCCAAGGCCGCGGCCGGCAAGCTCGTCGGGCAGGCCCGGGGCGCGGTGAACAAGGCCCTCGCCGCCCGCCAGGCCGAGCTGGAGGCCGACCGCGACGCCCGCGTCCTGGTCGAGGAGGCGGTGGACGTCACGCTGCCGTACGACCGCGTCCCGGCAGGCGCCCGGCACCCGCTGACCACGTTCATGGAGCGGGTCGCGGACGTCTTCGTGTCCATGGGATACGAGATCGCCGAGGGCCCCGAGGTCGAGGCGGAGTGGTTCAACTTCGACGCCCTGAACTTCACCCCGGACCACCCGGCCCGGCAGATGCAGGACACCTTCTTCGTCCAGGGTCCCAAGGCTGCATCTGATAGCGGCTCCGCCGCGGGCTCGGGCGACGAGTCCGGTGTCGTGCTGCGCACCCACACCTCGCCCGTGCAGGCCCGCGCCATGCTGGACCGCGAGGCGCCGGTCTACATCGTGTGCCCCGGCCGCGTGTACCGCACGGACGAGCTGGACGCCACGCACACCCCGGTCTTCCACCAGATCGAGCTCCTCGCCATCGACGAGGGACTGACCATGGCCGACCTCAAGGGCACCCTGGACCACATGGTCCAGTCCCTCTTCGGCGCGGAGATGAAGACCCGGCTGCGGCCGAACTACTTCCCCTTCACCGAGCCGTCCGCCGAGATGGACATGCTCTGCTACGTCTGCAAGGGCGAGTCCGTCGGCAACCCCGACCGCCCCTGCCGTACCTGCTCCTCCGAGGGCTGGATCGAGCTGGGCGGCTGCGGCATGGTCAACCCCCGCGTCCTCGTCGCCTGCGGGGTGGACCCGGAGAAGTACAGCGGATTCGCCTTCGGGTTCGGCATCGAGCGGATGCTGATGTTCCGCCACAACGTCGAAGACATGCGAGACATGGTCGAGGGTGACGTCCGGTTCACCCGGCCGTTCGGGATGGAGATCTGATGCGGGTCCCGCTTTCTTGGCTGCGGGAGTACGTCGACCTGCCGGCGACGGAGACCGGCCGCGACGTCCAGGCCAAGCTCATTTCCGTCGGTCTTGAGGTCGAGACCGTCGAGCAGCTCGGCGACGGCCTCAAGGGCCCGCTCGTCGTCGGCAAGGTCCTCACCATCGAGGAGCTGGAGGGCTTCAAGAAGCCCATCCGCTTCTGCACGGTCGACGTCGGCCAGGCCAACGGCACCGGTGAGCCCCAGGAGATCGTCTGCGGCGCCCGCAACTTCGCCGTCGGCGACAAGGTCGTCGTGGTCCTCCCCGGCGCGGAGCTGCCCGGCGGCTTCGCGATCGCCGCGCGCAAGACGTACGGCAGGACCTCGCACGGCATGATCTGCTCCAGCGACGAGCTGGGCATGGGCGACGACGGCACCAAGGGCATCATCGTCCTGCCGCCCGAGCACGAGGTCGGCACCGACGCGATCGAGCTCCTCCAGCTCGTCGACGAGGTCCTCGACATCGCCGTCACACCCGACCGCGGCTACGCCCTGTCGATCCGCGGCGTCGCCCGCGAGACCGCCATCGCCTACGGCCTCCCGCTGAGCGACCCGGCCCTGCTCGACGTACCCGGGCCGAACGCGTTCGGCTACCCGGTCCAGGTCTCCGAGCCGCTCGGCTGCGACCGCTTCACCGCCCGCACGGTGACCGGCCTCGACCCCGAGGCCCGCTCCCCGCTCTGGCTGACCCGCCGTCTTCAGAAGGCGGGCATGCGCCCGATCTCGCTCGCCGTCGACATCACCAACTACGTGATGCTGGAGCTCGGTCAGCCCCTGCACGCCTACGACCGCTCCCGCGTCCAGGGACCGATCGGCGTGCGCCGGGCCGAGCAGGGCGAGAAGCTGACCACCCTGGACGGCGTCACGCGCACGCTGGACGCCGAGGACCTGGTGATCACCGACGACCGCGGCCCCATCGGCCTCGCGGGCGTGATGGGCGGCGCCAACACCGAGATCGACGACACCGAGGGCACCACCACCGAGGTCGTCGTCGAGGCCGCCCACTTCGACGCGCTCTCCATCTCGCGCACGGCCCGCCGCCACAAGCTGGCCTCCGAGGCGTCCCGGCGCTTCGAGCGCGGCGTCGACCCGCAGGCATCCTCCGCCGCGGCCCAGCGCACGGTCGACCTCCTGGTCCTCCTCGCGGGTGGCACGGCGGACGCGGGCGTCACCGAGGTCATCGCCCCGTCGGCGCCCCACACCATCACCATCCCGGCCAACCACCCGGACAAGGTGGCGGGCGTCGACTACGGCCGCGAGACCGTCGTACGCCGTCTCCAGGAGGTCGGCTGCGACGTGTACGGGCAGGACGAGCTGATCGTCACCGTCCCGTCCTGGCGCCCCGACCTCACCGACCCGAACGACCTGGCCGAAGAGGTCATCCGCCTGGAGGGCTACGAGAACCTGCCCTCCACGCTCCCCAAGCCCCCCGCGGGCCGGGGCCTCACCGACCGCCAGCGCCTCCACCGCCGCGTCGGCCGCGCGCTGGCCGGTGCCGGCTACGTCGAGGCGCCGAACTACCCGTTCGTCGGCGAGCACGTCTTCGACCAGTTCGGCCTGGCCGCCGACGACCCGAACCGCAAGGTCGTCAAGCTGGTCAACCCGCTCTCCGACGAGGAGCCCGCACTGCGCACGACGCTGCTGCCGGGCCTGCTGGGTGCGTTGCGGCGCAATGACGGTCGCGGCTCCCACGACCTCGCGCTCTTCGAGACGGGTCTGGTCTTCCACCCGCGCGAAGAGCTGAAGATCGCCGTACGACTCCCCGTCGACCGGCGTCCGACCGACGAGGAGATCGCCTCCCTCACCGAGGCGCTCCCGCTCCAGCCCCGGCATGCCGCCGTCGTCCTCGCGGGCGCCCGCGAGCAGGCCGGCTGGTGGGGCAAGGGCCGCCCGTCCGACTGGGCCGACGCGGTCGAGTCGGCGCGGGTGCTCGCGCGTGAGGCCGGTACGGAACTCATCGTCCGCAAGGGCCAGTACGGTCCCTGGCACCCCGGCCGCTGCGCCGAACTCGCCGTCGTCGTCGAGGGAGTCGAGCAAGTCATCGGGTACGCCGGTGAGTTGCACCCCGGTGTGCTGAAGACCCTGGGTCTGCCCGCGCGCACCAGTGCGATGGAACTGGACCTGGACGTCCTGGAGTCGGCGTCGTCGGGCGTCCCCAAGGGCCCGAAGATCTCCACATTCCCGGTCGCCACCCAGGATGTCGCCCTGGTCGTCGACGCCTCGGTCCCGCACGCGGACGTCGAGGCGGCGCTGCGCGAGGGGGCCGGTGAACTGCTGGAGTCCATCCGGCTGTTCGACGTCTACGACAACGCCGCGCAGCTGGGCGAGGGCAAGAAGTCCCTCGCCTACGCACTGCGGTTCCGCGCGGCTGACCGGACGCTGACCGTCGACGAGGCGTCGGCGGCCAGGGACGCGGCGGTGGCACTGGCCGCCGAGCGTACGGGAGCCGTACTGAGAGGCTGATCGCTGGAGGGGCCGATTCCGTATCGGAACGGCCCCTACCTGCATAAATGCACCTGTCTCATGTCACCTCACTCGTTCGGGTGAGAAGTTCGGGCGATCTGGCCCGATCGGGGCATGCGGTCGACAGAATCGGACCGGCCTTTCGGGGTCGGTCCGATTGCGCTGTCGGGGCCTATTTGGGGGGCCACAGGCATGATCCGCATCAAGGCTGGGGTACCCCGCAGGCCGCGCCCGAGGCCGCGAGCCCGCCGTCCACTGCGCCGGGCGCTCACTCTGGGGCTGCCCACGATGTGGGGCGCCATAGCGATCACCTACAAACTCACCTGCCCGCTCGCCCAGCAGACCGGCCTGGGCGCCCGCATCGTCACCAGCGCGGTGTTCTTCGCGGTCGGCACCGGTCTCATCGTCCAGGTCCGCCGCTCCCTGTTGCGCGAACTCCGCCAGATCCGCCAGATCGCGGGCGCCGCCCAGAACGCGCTGCTCCGCCCACTGCCACCCCGCCTCGACGGCCTGCACATCGCCGCCGCCCAGCTCTCCGCCGAGCGCGGCGCGGTGGTGGGCGGCGACCTCTACGAGGTGATCGCCACCGAGCACGGCGTCCGGGTCGTGATGGGTGACGTACGCGGCCACGGCATCGCCGCGATCGGCACGGTCGCCGCGGTCCTCGGCAGCTTCCGCGAGGCCGCCCACGACGAACCCGACCTGGAGGGCGTCCTGCGCCGCCTCGACCGCGCGCTCGCCCGCCACCTGCGCGAACGCGCCCGATCGGAACACCCCGCGTCGGGCGCGCCCGACCCCGACGGTCCGGTGGCCGAGGAGTTCGTCACGGTACTGCTGCTGGAGATCGGCAGGGACGGCGAGGTGCGGGGGCTGAATTGCGGTCACCCGTGGCCGTACCTGCTGAGCGGCACGGGTGTCGAACCGCTCGTCCGGGCGGACCCCCTTCCGCCCCTCGGCCCGTTCCCGCTACCGACTGAGTTGCCGTCCGTCTGCTGCGGCCAACTCCTGCCGGGCGAGGCGCTGTTCCTGTACACGGACGGAGCGGAGGACGCCCGTGACGCGCGGGGCCGTTTCTTCCCGCTGGTGGATGCGCTGGCAGAGGTGGTGGGTCAACACCCGCTCCCGGTACCGCAGTCGGTACTGGGCTCGGTCTTCACGGCCCTCCTGAGTCACACAGGAGGCACCCCGACGGACGACGTGGCGATACTCGTCCTCCGCAATGACCGCAAGCCGGCGTGTCCCCACCAAGGGACGCGGGGAACTGCGCTACCAGCCACAACGCGCCCGCAGCCGACAAACCACCGATAGTGACCCCGCGTTGCCCAGTGCAACGCAAAGCCGGGCCGCCGCACTTACGAGGGGGAGCCGGCGGCCCGGCCGGCCTCTTGCGAGGCAATCCAGTCAACCGGTTGGAAACTCTCCGCAACAGCGCGCACACACCCCGGATCCACGCACTCCGTTCACACCCCGTGTGAACCCAACCGCACTACTCTGTCCGCACCGAGTCACCGGGGGGCCATCCATGCAGCCCAACACACTTCTCGACGCCATCCTGGACGAGGCGGGCATCTCGCACGCGGGACTCGCCGCACATGTGAATCAGGAGGGCCGGGCCCGAGGCCTCGCACTCCGGTACGAACACACAGCCGTGGCAAGGTGGTTGAAGGGCCAGCGGCCCCGAGGCCAGGTTCCCGACCTGATCTGCGAGGTGCTCGCGACCCGCCTGCACAGGCCTGTCACGCTCGACGACATCGGTCTCGGCGTACCCGGCGAACCCTCCACCCCGCACGGCACCTCCCTCTCCGGCTTCGTCGAGCGGGCCACCGCCCTGTGGCGCTCCGACGAACAGCAGCGCCCGCACATCCTCGGGGCGCCCGCTGTCACCGGAACCCCCGCCGTGATGCCGGTGTGGGAGTGGGAGAACCCACCAGACGACGTGGACGTCTCGCGCGGCGGCCGGCACCGGGTCAGCATGGCCGACATCGAGATGCTGCGCGCGGCCCGCGCCCACTACGAGCAGATGTACCGCAAGGCCGGCGGCGTGGCGACCCGCACCCGCATCGTCGGCTTCCTCAACTCCGAGACCGCCCCGCTGCTGCGCGGCAGCTACACCGACGCCACCGGCCGCCAACTGCATCGCGCGACCGGCGGGTTGGTGGCGATCGCGGGCATCTGCGCCTACGACTCCGACGCGCACGGACTTGCCCAGCGCTACTTCCACCAGGCGCTCAGACTTGCAAAGGCCAGCAACGACAGGGGACTTGGCGCGTACGTCATCGCGCTGCTCGTCAACCAGTCGCTGTTCATGCGGGAGTTCCGCCAGGCCGTCGCCTTCGCGGAGGCCGCGCTACGGGCCGCGGGGCGGCAGATCACCCCGGCGCTCGCCTCCGACCTGTACGCGATGCAGGCGAAGGCGTACGCGCACCTCGGCGACGGCACGAGCGCACTGTCCTGCATCAGGCGGGCCGAGCAGGCCGCCGAACGCATCCGGCGCGGATACGAACCCGACGAGACCGGCTATGTCCAGCCGGGCCTGGTCAACGTCCAGGTGGCGGAGGCGCTGCTCAGCCTCGGCGATCTGACGGCGGCGGGGGAGCACGCCACCGCGGCCGTGGACACTCCGGCGCACGACCGGGGCCGGGTGCACCGCCTCGCCATGCTCAGCCAGATCGAACTGCGCCAGGGAAACGCCGACAAGGCGGTGGCCACGGCGGTGCAGATGGCCGAGCAGGCCAGGGGGATGGAGTCCCAGCGGCTGCGCGACAGACTCCGCGCGGTGCGCGAGTACCTGGTGCGCAGCGACTGCGCGGGTACGGCCGAGGCGGCCGAACTCATCGACGGGGCACTGCGCGTACCGCTGTAGAAGGTGCCCTCGAAAGCGCCGTAGACCACAACACAGTCCCTGCTGCGATATTGCCACTTACTCGACGGAAGGTGGCAGAACCGTGCAGTGGACGAAACAGAACGAACAAACTGTGTACTCAAACCGCTGGTTCAGCGTCAATCTCGCGGATGTCGAACTACCCGACGGCCGACACCTCGACCACTTCCTCATACGGATGAGGCCGGTGGCGGTGGCGACGGTCGTGAACGAGGCGAACGAAGTACTCCTCCTGTGGCGGCACCGTTTCATCACCGACAGCTGGGGGTGGGAGCTCGCGGCCGGCGTCGTCGAGGACGGCGAGGACATCGCGCTCGCGGCCGCCAGGGAACTGGAGGAAGAGACCGGCTGGCGGCCGGGGCCCCTGCACCACCTGATGAGCGTGGAACCGTCCAACGGGCTCACGGACGCCCGGCACCACATCTACTGGGCCGACGAGGGCGAGTACACCGGACACCCCGTGGACGATTTCGAGTCGGACCGCCGGGAATGGGTACCGCTCAAACTCGTACCCGACATGGTCGCCCGCGGGGAGGTCCCGGCCGCCAACATGGCGGCCGCGTTACTGCTGTTGCACCACTTGAGGCTGGGGGAGGATGCAGCGCCCCGAAGGGGCGCGGGGAACGGCGCGACCAGCCGCAGCGAACCCGCAGCCGATCGACCGGCCTACGACCGCTAGCGTCCCAGCGCCTGCCAGACAGTAACGGCAAGCGCACCCACGGCGGTCAGCGCGGCAATGGCCGGCAACGGCCACCGCGTGTGCTCCAGTGCAACGATGCGCGCGCTCAGATCATCCACTTCCTTGTCGGTCTCCTCGGTGCGATGGCTGAGCAGGGCCAGCCCTCCCTCGACCCGCGCGTAGGCGACGTCGAGGCGGCGGCGTAACTCTGCGAGTTCTCCATGTACCACGGGATGCTCGGGGTCGGCGGTCACGTGTCCGCTCCTTTCCGTAGTCGGAACATCCCTTGCATGCGCATGAAGAGTCAACTCGCCTGGTGGACACCGGGGGAGAGTGTGCGAGCGGCATATGCGGGCCCGGCGCGCACACGGTGTGTGAATGCCGCGGGCCCGGCACTCCGAAGAGCGCCGGGCCCGTAACGGCCGCGACATCACGGTGAGTTGCCGCGCGGTGCGCGCTCAGCCGTAGGTGTAGAACCCCGAGCCGGACTTCCGGCCCAGCCGTCCCGCGTCGACCATGCGCTGGAGCAGCGGGGGAGCGGCGTACAGCGGCTCCTTGTACTCCTCGTACATCGAGTACGCGACCGAGGCGACCGTGTCCAGGCCGATCAGGTCGGACAGCTTCAGCGGGCCCATCGGGTGGGCGCAGCCCAGCTCCATGCCGTTGTCGATGTCCTCGCGGCTGGCGATGCCCGACTCGAACATCCGGATCGCGGACAGGAGATAGGGGATCAGCAGCGCGTTGACCACGAAGCCGGAGCGGTCCTGGGCACGGATCGCATGCTTGCCGAGCACCTTCTCGGTGAACAGCTGGGCGCGGCTGAGGGTGCCCTCGGAGGTGGTCAACGCCGGGATCAGCTCGACGAGTTGCTGCACCGGGGCCGGGTTGAAGAAGTGGATGCCGATGACCTGGTCGGGGCGCGAGGTGGTGACCGCGAGCCGCACCAGCGGGATCGAGGAGGTGTTGGAGGCGAGGATCGCGTCGGGGCGGGTCACGACCTGGTCGAGCACCTGGAAGATCTCGGTCTTCACCTGCTCGTTCTCGACGACGGCCTCGATGACGAGGTCGCGGTCGGCGAACTCGCCGAGGTCGGTGGTGAAGCTGAGCCGCGCCTGCGTCTGCTCAAGCTCCTCGGCGGAGATCTTGCCGCGCTCGGCAGCCTTGGACAGGGAGTTGAACAGCCGGGTCCGGCCGATCTCCAGGGCCTCGCCGGTGGTCTCGGCGACCTTCACGTCCAGGCCGGCGCGGGCGCACACCTCGGCGATACCGGCGCCCATCTGGCCGCAGCCGACCACTCCGACGCGCGAGATGTCTCCCGACGGGATGTCCGTCACATCGTCCCCTTCGCTGCTTCTGTGGGCTCTGGTAGAAACCCGTTGTCCGGAGTCTGCTCCGATCGTGCACGTTACCCGCAAGTATCGATGATCGATCGCCGGGGTCGGGCATCCTGGGGCGCGGAGACGATCCGTGACCGCACGGATCCACAGCGTATGGGGGTGTACGAATGGGGCGATTGTCACGTCGGGCGTTCGCGATGGCGGCGCTGTCGACCCTGGCGACCACGGGCAGTGCGGCGGCGGACACCGGGCGCGCGCCGGCAACGGCCGGGCGTCCGCGCGTGGTCACCGAGATGCGGGGCGTGTGGCTGGCGACGGTGGCCAACCGCGACTGGCCCTCCCGCCCGGGCCTGACCGCCGCGCAGCAACGCACCGAACTGATCGCCCACCTCGACACGGCGGTCCGTGACCGGCTCAACACGGTGATCTTCCAAGTCCGGCCCACCGCCGACGCGTTGTGGCCCTCGCCGTACGAACCCTGGTCCCAGTACCTGACCGGCACCCAGGGCGTCGCCCCCGGCTGGGATCCGCTGAAGACGGCCGTAGCGGAAGCGCATGTGCGGGGGCTGCAACTGCACGCCTGGTTCAACCCGTACCGCATCGCCAACAACACCGACCTGACGAAGCTCGTCGCCTCGCACCCCGCGCGCAAGCACCCCGACTGGGTCGTGACGTACGGCGGCAAGCTCTACTACAACCCCGGGCTGCCGCAGGTCCGCCTCTTCGTCGAGAACGCGATCCTCGACGCGGTGCGCAAGTACCCCGTGGACGCGGTCCACTTCGACGACTACTTCTACCCCTACCCGGTCGCCGGCCAGACCTTCGACGACGACGCGGCGTACGACAAATACGGTGGCGGCTTCAGCGACCGGGCCGCCTGGCGCCGCGACAACATCGACAAACTGATCCGCGAGACCGCCGCCCGCATCAGGCAGACCCGCCCGGGCACCCGCTTCGGCATCAGCCCCTTCGGCGTGTGGCGCAACGCCGCGACCGACCCGCGCGGCTCCGACACCACGGCGGGGGTGCAGACGTACGACGATCTCTGCGCGGACACCCGGAAGTGGGTGCGCGAGGGCTGGATCGACTACATCGTTCCCCAGCTGTACTGGAACATCGGCTTCGCCCCCGCCGACTACGCGAAGCTGCTGCCCTGGTGGGCGGCGGTCGCGCGCGGCTCGAAGACGCGGCTGTACGCGGGTGAGGCGCTCTACAAGGCGGGCGACCCGGCGCAGCCCGCGGCCTGGCAGGACCCAGCCGAACTCTCCCGGCACCTCACCCTCGCCGACCGCTACCCGGAGGTCGGCGGGCATGTCTTCTTCGCCGCCCGGGACGTCGCGGTGGACCCGGTCGGAGCCATGGCGCGGGTAATCGCCGACCACTACGGGCAGCCGGCGAAACCCCCGCGCTGATCTACCGTTCCGTGTCCTGGTGCCTGACCTCGCAGTCGGGGCCGGGTGACATCACGGCCTCGTGCCCGTCGGGGAAGCGGACGCGGTAGGGCGGTTTGCCCTCCCTGCCCATCACCTCGACGACCTCCGAGACCTGGTCGTGCAGGCCGACCACCCTGCCGTGCTGAACGAGCCTGTCGCCAACGGTCGCACGCATCTGTAGCGCCTCCTCACCGAGTACGGGAGCAGCGGTCCATCCCTTCGAGTCTACGGCGGCCCGCCCGGCCGGGACCGGGTCGCGCACGTCCCTCAACTCCGGGCCCGCTGGGTGACGGCGATGCACACCAGCACGGCCGCCGCCGTCAGCGGAGCGGCCACCGGCAGGTGCTCACCCAGCAGGAACACCGACCACACCAGCGTGAGCAGCGGCTGCGCCAACTGCAACTGGCTGGCCTTCGGGACCCCGATCGCCGCCATGCCCCGGTACCAGACGACGAGCCCCAGGAACTGCGAACCGGCGGCGACCCACAGCACCCCGGCCACACTGTGCGCGGTGAGCTGTGGGGTGTCGTACGACAGCGCGATCGCGGCGGCGGGCACGCTCAGCGGGAGGCACAGGACCAGCGCCCAGGCGATGACCTGCCAGCCGGGCATCACCCGGGCCAGTCGGCCGCCCTCGGTGTAGCCGGCCGCGCAGACCAGCAGGGCCGCGAGGAGATACAGGTCGGCGCTGGTCAGCGCGCCGCCGCTCTGCTGGATCGTGAAGGCGAGCACCGCGCCGGCGCCCGCGAGCGCGGCCGTCCAGAAGGTGCGCGAGGGGCGGACGCCGGTGCGCAGCGCGGACAGGGCCGCCGTCGTCAGGGGCAGCAGGCCTACGACGACTGCCGCGTGCGCGGTGGTCGACGTCTCCAGCGCGAGCGTGGTCAGCATCGGGAACCCGACCACCACTCCGGCCGCGACGACGGCCAGCCCGGCCCAGTGCCGCCGGGCGGGCGCCGGCACGCGCAGCGCCAGCAGGCAGCCGCCCGCCATCAGCGCGGCGAGGACGCAGCGCACGGCCACCAACGACCAGGGGCCGAAGCCTTCGAGCCCCCAGGCGGTGGCGGGGAAGGTGAGGGAGAAGGCGATCACGCCGAGGGCGGCGAGGACCGTACCGGCGGGGGTTTTCGCCGCCCTGGCCGTCCCGGTGGTGATGGTCGGGGCGGTGCTGACCGCTATCGTCCTCGGTGCAGTAGCGCTATCGTATGCTCTCATGCAAGAGCGTAGCAGTGTCGGTGAACTGGCGAATCATCTACGACGTGAACTCGACCGCTACTCTCCCGGTGGAAAGCTGCCATCGAGTCGGGCGCTCGTCGAGCGGTTCCGGGTGAGCCCGGTGACCGTCTCGCGCGCCCTCGCACAGCTGACCGCCGAGGGACTGGTGGTCACCCGCCCGGGCGCCGGCGTGTTCCGGGCCGCGCCCCGCCCCGCCACCGCAGCCACGGGTGACACCTCCTGGCAGGAGGTCGCACTCGGCGCGGACGCTGCCGCCGACGTCGTACCGCGCACGGTGGACGCGTCCGCGGTCCTGGCCACGCTGGCCGTTCCGCCGCCCGGGGTGATCGAGTTCAACGGCGGGTATCTGCATCCGTCACTGCAGCCCGAGCGGGCGATGGCCGCGGCCCTGTCCCGGGCCGGGCGCCGCCCCGGCGCCTGGGGCCGGCCGCCCATGGAGGGCCTGCCGGAACTGCGCGAGTGGTTCGCGCGCGGCATCGGCGGACCGGTCACCGCAGCCGACGTCCTCGTCAGCGCGGGCGGACAGACCGCACTGACCACCGCACTGCGCGCGCTGGCGCCCCCCGGCGCCCCCGTCCTCGTCGAATCCCCCACCTATCCGGGCATGTTGGCGATCGCGCGGGCGGCCGGTCTGCGCCCGGTCCCCGTGCCGGTCGATGCGGACGGCGTACGTCCCGCCCTGCTCGCCGACGCCTTCCAAGCGACCGGCGCCCGGGTGTTCGTCTGCCAGCCCCTCTTCCAGAACCCGACCGGCGCCGTCCTGGCCCCCGCCCGCCGCCGGGAGGTCCTGCGCATCGCCCGTGACGCGGGCGCCTTCGTCATCGAGGACGACTTCGTACGACGGCTGGTGCACGAGGACGCGGGACCGCTGCCGCCCCCGCTGGCCGCCGACGACCCCGACGGAGTCGTCGTCCACGTCGGCTCGCTCACCAAGGCCACCTCACCCAGCTTCCGGGTCAGCGCGCTCGCCGCGCACGGACCGGTACTGGAACGCCTGCGCGCCATCCAGGTCGTCGACACCTTCTTCGTCCCCCGCCCACTCCAGGAAGCGGCCCTCGAACTCGTCGGCTCACCGGCCTGGCCACGCCATCTCCGCGCCATCTCGGCCGAGTTGAAGACCCGCCGGGACACCATGACGGTGGCCCTGCGCCTGGAACTCCCCGACTTCTCCCTCCCGCACATCCCCTCCGGCGGCTACCACCTCTGGCTCCGCCTCCCCGCAGGCACGGAGGAACAGTCCCTGACCACCGCCGCCCTCCGCGCGGGCGTCTCCCTCACCCCCGGCCGCCCCTACTTCAGCGCCGAACCCCCGGCCGCCCACATCCGGCTGAGCTTCGCGGCGGTCGCGGGGACGGGGGAGATCATGGAGGGGGTACGGCGACTACGGGCGGCTTACGACGAGGTGCTCTGACACGGGGCAGCGCCAGGCCCGCGCCACCTGCCAAAACCGCTCGACACCCGTACTCCTGGCCTGCAAGTCTCCCGCCATGAACGACATCCCGAGCCTCCCCGGCGGCTACGAGTTCTCCGCCGACACCGCCCGCGTCGACCTCGACCGCGTCCACCACTGGCTGTCCACCGACGCCTACTGGGCGAAGGGCCGGCCCCGCGAGCAGCACGAGCGCGCGGTCGCGTCCTCGCTGAACTTCGGGGTGTACGACATGGCTTCGGGGGAGCAGGTGGCGTACGCGCGTGTGGTGACCGACGGGGCGCTGTTCGCGTGGCTGTGCGACGTGTACGTGGATCCGTCGGCGCGCGGCAAGGGCATCGGGACGGCGTTCGTCGCCGCCGTACGCGAGGAGCTACGGCCGTTCGGAGTGCGCCGGGTCCTGCTCGCCACGCACGACGCCCACGGGGTGTACGAGAAAGTCGGATTCAAGCCACTGGAACGGCCCGATCGGTGGATGGCCCTGTATTTCGAGTGACTTGTCCGCCTGGTCCTGACTTCGAAGTAAGGCTTCGCCCACCCTGGGTAACTCTCATCCGGCCCCCCTTGACCTGCGTACTTCGGCGGGATCACGATCGCCGCATGCAACTTCGGGTCACGTTCGTCGCCGCCGCGCGCAGCTCCCCGCTGCTCGCGGAGCGCTTCGAGGACGACCGGCCGCTGGACCAGGCGGGCTGGGACGAGGTGCAGCGCGCCGCCCCGATACTGCTGCCCCTGGCGGCGGCGGAGCTGCGCTACTGTTCGCCGACTCCGCGCAGCCGCACCACCGGCGACGGCCTCGGCTACACCCCGCTGGTGCAACTCGCCCTGCGGGACTGCGACATGGGCCGCTGGCGCGGGCTGACGCTCGGCGAGGCGATGGCCCGCGAACCGGCACTGGTGGACGCCTGGCTCGCCGACCCGCGCTCCACCCCGCACGGCGGCGAGTCGCTGCTCTCCTTCATCTCTCGGGTGGGCGGCTGGCTGGACACCCGGCCCATCGAGGACGGCGACCGGATAGTCGCCGTCGCCGAACCCTCCGTCATCCGGGCCGCGTTGGTCTACGCCCTCAAGGCCCCGCCCTCCACCTACTGGAACATCGACGTACGCCCCCTGTCCACGACCACCGTCACCGGCAGTGCAGGCCGCTGGAACCTGCGCTTCGACGGAGCGGCGGTTCAGTCGAGACGGGTCTGAGCCGTCGGCCAACTACAAGGAGATTGGCCCGGGTTCAACCCACGCGCACGTAGTCCGTGCTGAGCACCAGGTCCTTCGCGGGACCGCCCACCCGCCACACGGTCCGCCACCGGTCCGCGTCCAGGACCGTGAACTCGCCCCGGTACAGGTCCGCCGAGCAGGGATGGTCGGCGACATACCGCCCCGACGTCAGATCCAGCGTGTGGAAGGGGCGCCCGTCGCCGAAGCGCACATCGGCCGTACCGGGCGCCGGGCCGGGCAGGAACCACAGCGTCCGCTCGGCGGGACGGGCCACGCCCCGCCAGATGAAGGTGCCCGACTCGGCGTGCAGCAGGCCCTCTTCGGCCGGCGCGCTGAACACGGTCGTACCCGAGAACTCGCCCTCGTCCCCGCTCGCCAGATCCCGCACCGTCCGTCGCACCTGCCAACTCCCCGACAGATACGCCAGCACATCGGGAACCGGCCAGAACTCACCCACCGTCATCCCTTCCTGCGCCACCGGCGCCATCCGTCCGGCGAGTCGGCGGGAGCCTTCCGCTCCGCCTGCGCCCGGATCTCGTGGTGCGACGTGTGACTCGTGGTCCGGAAGGCCTCCTCGTACGCGGCCAGGGCGCCGCCGATCGCGCCCCCGGCGGTGCCACGGCGGCGGATCCGCCGGGCGAGCAAGGCGAAGAACCCCAGCGTGACGGCGAGAAAGCCGAACAGGACGAGGTACGGCAACAACGCGGACATGCCTTCGACCCTACGTCCCCGCCCACACCGGTCCCATTGACGTGCTCACGACCCTTGCCTATCTTGCCGTTCGAAGTGCTGACCGACGTCCGATATATCGAACTGGACATTCGGGCATCGCGCACGATCCGATACGAGCCGCGGAGTATCCATGTCACGCACCAGCCGTACCCGCCTGAGACTTGCCCTCGGGGCAAGCGCTTTCTTGTTGGCGACGGCCGTCGTCCCCGCCCCTGCCCGCGCCGCCGACGTCACCGACTACGCGATCACCGTCGACCCGGGCACGCGGGGCGCCGCGATCGACAAAACGATGTACGGCGTCTTCTTCGAGGACATCAACCGAGCGGCCGACGGCGGCCTGTACGCCGAACTCGTCCAGAACCGGTCCTTCGAGTACTCCACCGACGACAACAAGTCGTACACCCCGCTGACCGGTTGGACGGTCGCCGGTACGGCCCAAGTGGTGAACGACGCCGGCCGCCTCAACGAGACCAACCGCAACTACCTTTCCCTGGCGGCCGGTTCGTCGGTCACCGACGCCGGCTACAACACCGGCATCGCGGTCGAGGACGGCGAGAAGTACGACTTCTCGGTGTGGGCCCGCGCCGACAGCGGCACCACGCTCACCGTGAGCCTCCAGGACACCGGCGGAACTCTGGCGACCGCCCACCGGGTCGCCGTACGGAAGAACGGCTGGGCCAAGTACAGGGCCACGTTCACCGCGACCCGCACCAGCACCGCGGGCCGCCTCACCGTCGCCTCCTCGGCCGCGACCGCTCTCGACATGGTCTCCCTCTTCCCCCGCGACACCTACAAGCACGAGCCGAACGGCCTGCGCAAGGACCTCGCCGAGAAGATCGCCGCCCTGCACCCGGGCTTCGTGCGCTTCCCCGGTGGCTGCCTGGTCAACACCGGCTCCATGGACGACTACAGCGCGGCCTCCGGCTACCAGCGCAAGCGCTCCTATCAGTGGAAGGACACCGTCGGCCCGGTCGAGACACGCGCCACCAACTCCAACTTCTGGGGCTACAACCAGAGTTACGGCCTCGGCTACTACGAGTACTTCCGCTTCGCCGAGGACATCGGCGCGATGCCGCTGCCCGTCGTGCCGGCCCTGGTGACCGGCTGCGGCCAGAACAAGGCCGTCGACGACCCCGCGCTGCTGAAGCGGCACATCCAGGACACCCTGGATCTCGTCGAGTTCGCCAACGGCCCGGTCACCTCGAAGTGGGGCAGGCTGCGCGCCGAGATGGGTCACCCCAAGCCCTTCCACCTCACCCACATAGAGGTCGGCAACGAGGAGAACCTCCCCGCCGAGTTCTTCGCCCGCTTCACCCAGTTCCGCGCCGCGATCCAGGCGAGGTACCCGTACATGACGGTGATCTCCAACGCGGGCCCGGACGACAGCGGTTCGACCTTCGACACGGCCTGGCAGCTCAACAAGGACGCGCATGTCGACATGGTCGACGAGCACTACTACAACAGCCCGCAGTGGTTCCTGCAGAACAACGACCGCTACGACTCCTACGACCGCACCGGCCCGAAGGTCTTCCTGGGCGAATACGCCTCCGGCGGCAACGCGTTCAAGAACGGCCTCGCCGAAGCGGCCTACATGACCGGTCTGGAACGCAACGCGGACGTGGTCAAACTCGCCTCCTACGCGCCGCTGTTCGCCAACGAGGACTACGTCCAGTGGCGCCCGGACCTGGTCTGGTTCAACAACCACGCGTCGTGGGGCTCTGCCAACTACGAGGTCCAGAAGCTGTTCATGAACAACGTCGGCAGCCGGGTGGTGCCGTCGACTGCCACCGGCACACCGTCACTTGTCGCCCCGATCTCCGGCGCGGTGGGTCTGTCGACCTGGGCGACGAGCGCGGCGTACGACGACGTGAAGGTGACGGCGGCCGACGGCACGGCGCTGCTCTCCGACGACTTCTCCGGTGACGCGACCCAGTGGACCCATACGGGAGGCGGGAGCTGGAGTCTTCGGGACGGGCAGTACGTCCAGACCGACACCGCCGCCGAGAACACCATGGTGTCGGCGGGCGACCCGGCCTGGCACGACTACGACCTGCATGTGAAGGCCACCAAGAAGGCAGGGAAGGAAGGCTTCCTGGTCGCGTTCGGCGTCAAGGACACCGGCAACTACTACTGGTGGAACCTGGGCGGCTGGAACAACACCCAGACCGCCGTCGAACAGGCCGTGGACGGCGGCAAGTCGACGCTGATCGCCAAGCCGGGGACCATCGAGACGGGCCGGGCCTACGACGTCGACATCAAGGTGAGGGGTCGCCAGGTCACCCTGTACCTCGACGGGCAGGAGTGGGGGAGCTTCACCGACGACAAGCCGGCCGAGCCGTTCCGCCAGGTCGTCACCAAGGACACGAAGACCGGTGACCTGATCGTCAAGGTCGTCAACGCCCAGTCCTCGGCGGCCCGTACGGCGATCGAC
Source organism: Streptomyces sp. NPDC050549 (assembly GCF_040655035.1). Taxonomy (NCBI): domain Bacteria; kingdom Bacillati; phylum Actinomycetota; class Actinomycetes; order Kitasatosporales; family Streptomycetaceae; genus Streptomyces; species Streptomyces sp. NPDC050549. The sequence continues at coordinate 130,606 of NZ_JBFAJD010000003.1, read as the reverse complement.
CTCGGCGGCGCCAAGGTCGCGTCCAGGGCGAAGGTGACCACGCTCGCCGCCGCGCCCGACGCGGTGAACAGCGAGACGGCCACGGCGGTCGCGCCGGCCGGCTCGACCTTCAAGGGCGTTGCGGACAAGTTCAGTTACACGTTCCCGGCGAACTCGATCACTTTCCTGAGGATCAGGCAGAAGTAGCTTCGGCCTCCGTGGTGGGCTGCTGTCCCAGTGGCAGCAGCCCACGCTCGGCGAAGACCTTCTTCGCGGCGAAGGTCGCGTTCAGGGCCTTCGGCATACCGCAGTACACCGCCGAGTGCGTCAGGGCCTCGACGATCTCCTCCGGCGTGAGGCCCACGTTCAGTGCCGCGTTCACATGCACATCGAGCTGGGCCTCGCAGCCGCCGAGCGCGGTGAGCATGCCCAGCGTCACCAACTGGCGGTCGCGCGGCGCGAGTCCGGGACGGTCGTAGATCTCGCCGAAGGCCCAGGCGACGACCTGGTGGCCCAGTTCGGGGTTGATGTCGGCGAGCGAGTCGACGACCCGCTGCCCGGCCTCTCCGTCGACCCGCTTCAGGACCTCCAGGCCGTGGGTGAACCGCTCTTCACGGGTGGTGCTCGTGCTCATGTCAGCTCGTCCGATCCCTGCTGCTCGTGCTCGTATTCGAGTTCGTCGAGGAGCAGCTGTTCGTAGTGGTCGATCTTGTGGTCCAGCACCGCCGCGTTGCGGCGCAACGCCCTTATCCGGTCGGCGAGTTCGGCACGGTGCTCGCGGAGCATCGCCAGCCGGTCGGGGACCGTGGTGATCCCCGCCGCCCGCAGCGCCGCGAACCGCTGCATGTCGGCGATCGACATGCCCGTCTCGCGCAGCCGCAGCAGAAACTCCAGCCAGGCCAAGTCGGCCGCCTGGTACCGCCGTTGGTTGCCGGTGCTCCGGCCGACCCGCTCGATCAGGCCGGCCTTCTCGTAGTAGCGCAGGGTGTCGTGCGAGAGTCCGGTGCGTTCGGCGACCTGGGCGATGGTCAGGGTGGGTGCCCGGTCCCCATGGAGGGGGTTCGGCGGCTGTCCGCTGCTCATGAACACAACCGTAGAACCTGGAGCACGCTCCAGGTCAAGCCCTGCCGGGGATCAGCTGCCGAAGTAGGCCTGAGCTGCGCGAACGCCCTCGACCAGGGCATCGACCTCGTCCGGGGTGTTGTAGACGTAGAAACTCGCCCGGGTCGTCGCCGGGATGCCGTAGCGGCGCACGATCGGGCGGGCGCAGTGGTGTCCGACGCGGACGGCCACGCCCCGCTCGTCCAGGATCTGCCCGACGTCGTGCGGGTGGATGCCGTCGACGGTGAAGGAGACGGCCGAGCCGCGGTCGGTGAGGTCGCGGGGGCCGACGATCCGTACGCCGGGAACCTCCTGGAGCAGTCGCAGCGCGCGGGCGGTGAGCCGGTCCTCGTGGGCCGCGACCTCGCTCATGCCCAGTTCCTCCAGATACTCCACGGCCGCGGCGAGCCCCACGGCCTGGGAGGTCATCGGGACACCCGCCTCGAAGCGCTGCGGCGGCGGCAGGAAGGTCGTGCGGTCCATCTCGACGACCTCGATCATCGAACCGCCGGTGAGGAACGGCGGTAGTCCGGCGAGGAGTTCACGCCGTCCCCACAGCACGCCGATGCCGTTCGGGCCGAGCATCTTGTGCCCGGAGAAGGAGAGGAAGTCCGCGCCCAACTCCCGTACGTCGACCGGGCGGTGGGGCACCGACTGTGCGCCGTCGACCACGACCAGGGTGCCGAACCCGTGCGCGCGGTCGGCGAGTTGCCGTACCGGATTGATGGTGCCGAGGACGTTCGACTGGTGGGTGACGGCGAGGACCCTGGTGCGTTCGTCGAGCAGTTCGTCGATCCGGGTGAGGTCGAGGCGCCCCTCGTCGGTCAGGCCGAACCAGTCCAGGGTCGCGCCCGTGCGCTCCGCGAGCTGCTGCCAGGGCACCAGGTTGGCGTGGTGTTCCATCTCCGTGACCACGATCCGGTCGCCGGGGCCGATCCGGCCGGCGTTGCCCAGCGCGTAGGCGACCAGGTTGATGCCCTCGGTGGTGTTCTTGGTGAAGACGATCTCGTCGTCCCGGGCCCCGACGAACCGGGCCACGGTGTGCCGGGCGCCCTCGTACGCCTCCGTCGCCTCGCCGGCCAGCTGGTGCGCGCCGCGGTGCACGGCCGCGTTGTGCGTGAGATAGAAGTCCCGTTCGGCGTCCAGGACTTGAAGGGGTTTCTGGGTGGTGGCGCCGGAGTCGAGGTAGACGAGCCGGGCGCCGCTGTCCATCGTTCGCTCCAGGATCGGGAAGTCCTTGCGCAGCGCGTCCACATCGAAGCCCACGGCATCTCGCCTCTCACGGTTTAACTCTTGATTCTCCGTGAGGAACGCTAGAACTCCTCATGGAGAATCGCAAGCATTACCATGAGGCCGTGGATTACGACGCGCCCGTCTACCTGCACCAGCTCCCGGTCCCCGGCGAGGAGCGCTACCTCTCCCTGGCCCTGGTCAACACGCGCTTCGCGCTCAGCCACGGCACGGTCGACCTGCTCGACGGCGTCGAGGCCGCCCATCTCTGGCTCGTACGCCATCAACTGCTGCCCGACCGTGTGGTGTTGAACGGCCGACAGTCCGGTCGGCTCCTCGCCCTGCGCGAGTCCCTGCGCTCCCTCTTCGAGGCATACGGCGACGGTCGTGCCCCGTCCGCCGAGAGTCTCGCCGCCCTCAACTCGGCTCTGGCGGCGGCCCCTTCGACCCCTCGGCTGGTCTGGCCCGCCGACGGCCCGCGCCGGGCCGACGAGCCCGACACCGGCAACCCGGCGGCGGCAGCCCTCTCCCTGCTCGCCGAGGACGCCACCGACCTGCTCACCGGACCCGAGGCCGAACAGCTCACCCCGTGCGCCGCCCGGGGCTGCACCCGCTGGTTCCTGCGCTCGCACGGGGCCCGGCGCTGGTGCACGACCAGATGCGGGAACCGGGTTCGCGCGGCGCGGGCCTACGCGGCCAAGAGGGAACGAGCGGACGAGTGCGACCGGACGATCGCCGACTGAGACCGCGGGCGCCTCACGGTCGCGGGAGACGGTGCCAGTAGTGGCCGATGAGGTAGTGGGTGGGCACGAGCGTGACCCAGAAGCACATGGCCGCCGTCGTGTCGACGTAGGCCAGCGGAATGGACAGGGCGAAGACCAGCGCGCTGGTACCGAGCTGGGCGGTGAAGCGGCGGCGGGCCACCGCGGCCGGTGACTCGGGCGAAGGGTGCACCTGGCGTTGTGTGAGCAACAGCAGGGCCACGTGAACCCCGTGGATCGCGGTCATGGCACCCGCGTAGAGGGCGACGGCTTCGGGATGGGAGGCGTACTCGGCCAGCAGCCCGGTGGGGAAGGGGAGCAGGGCGACCAGGCCGAGACCCAGCAGTATCAGGTGCGTGACCAGGGTCGTCTCGGTGGGCAGCGCGGTGAGGATGCGCCGGTGGTCGCGCCAGAACCCGGAGAGGAGGGAGAAGCTCAGCGCGAAGGCGCCGATGCTGGGCAGGGCCTCGCCGAGGGCTTTGTGGAAGCCGGCGTCGTCCAGCTGCGCGGGGACGGCCACGTCGATGACGAGCAGTGTCATCGCGATGGCGTAGATGCCGTCGGACAGGGCGATCAGTCGGGTCGGGCCGGGTTCGTTCTCCTGCGGGCGGGTCTCTGCCACTGGCTCCGTCATGGCGACGAGAGTATGGCGTCGTGCGGCGCCGTGACGTGTGGGGGCGGGGCGTCGGTTGTGTGACGTCATCCGCCGGGAGTGCCCGAGCCGCGCCTGCACCGCATGCCGATCGGGCTCACGCGCCGGGCCGCCGCCGAGGCGCCGCGTCAGGAGGAGCGGGCCAGGACGCAGAACTCGTGGCCCTCCGGGTCGCACAGGCACTTCCAGGGGACATCGCCCTGGCCGACGTCGAGGTCGGTGGCGCCGAGGGCTCGTAGCCGGGTCGCCTCCGCCTCCTGGTCGTCACTCGGGTACCGCAGCAGGTCGAGATGGACACGGTCCGGCACGGTCTTCACGCCGGGTGTGCGGAGGAACTCGAAATACGGGCCGTCGCCCTTGGGGGAGCGGAACGTCGCGTGGTCGTCGCTCACCCCGTGCGGCGTCCAGTCCGTCGCCCCGCCCCAGAACCGGGCCATGGCCCGCGGATCCACACAGTCGATCACCACGGCGGCGATCGGCCCGGTGTCCCGGTAGATCTCCCTGGGTTCCAGCACGCAGAACTCGTTGCCCTCCGGATCCGCGAGCACCGTCCACGGCACCTCGCCCTGGCCCACGTCGACGGGCGTCGCGCCGAGCGAGCGCAGGCGCGCGATCAGCTCCGCCTGATGGGCGGCGGAGGTGCTGGCGAGATCGAGGTGTACGCGGTTCTTCGTCGCCGTCTTGGGTTCCGGTACGGCGATGACGTCGACGCAGACACCGACCGGGTCGAGCCAGTCGAAGCCGGCGGGTTTGACGGCCGTCGCGCCGGGTTCCGCGCCGGCAGGGGTCCAGCCGAGCGCCTTCGCCCAGAACCGGCCGACCGCCGAGTCGTCGACGGCCTTGATGTTCACCAGAACCGGTCGCAGCGTCATGCCGGCGATCCTATTCAGCCGCTCTCCGTACCCGCAGCCCTGGATTGCATAAACGTGCAGCGAAACGTATAGTCATGCCATCGATGAGGAGGGTTCCATGGCGGTACGTGCGGCAGTGGCCGGAGCGAGTGGATACGCGGGTGGCGAACTCCTGCGTCTGCTCCTGGCCCACCCCGGGGTCGAGATCGGCGCCCTGACCGGCAACTCCAACGCCGGTCAGAAACTCGGCGCGCTCCAACCGCATCTGCTGCCGCTGGCCGACCGGGTCCTGCAGGAAACCACCCCCGAAGTCCTCGCCGGACACGAGGTCGTCTTCCTCGCCCTGCCGCACGGCCAGTCCGCCGCTGTCGCCGAGCGGCTCGGCCCGGACGTCCTCGTCGTCGACATGGGTGCCGACTTCCGGCTGAAGGACGCGGCCGACTGGGAGAAGTTCTACGGCTCCGCGCACGCCGGCACCTGGCCCTACGGCCTTCCCGAACTGCCGGGCGCCCGCGCCGCGTTGGAGGGGTCCAAGCGCATCGCGGTGCCCGGTTGCTATCCGACGGCCGCCTCCCTCGCGCTCTTCCCGGCGTACGCCGCGGGCCTCGCCGAGAACGAGGCCGTGATCGTCGCCGCCTCCGGTACCTCGGGTGCCGGCAAGGCGCCCAAACCTCACCTCCTGGGCTCCGAGGTCATGGGCTCCATGTCGCCGTACGGCGTGGGCGGCGGCCACCGGCACACCCCCGAGATCATCCAGAATCTGGGTGGTGCGGCCGGCGAGACCGTCACCGTCTCCTTCACGCCCACCCTCGCGCCGATGCCCCGCGGCATCCTCGCCACCTGCAGCGCCAAGGCGAAGCCGGGGGTCACCGCGGAGTCGGTCCGCGCCGCCTACGAGAAGGCCTTCGCCGACGAGCCCTTCGTGTACCTCCTCCCCGAGGGGCAGTGGCCCGCGACGGCGTCCGTCTACGGTTCCAACGCCGTTCAGGTGCAGGTCGCGTACGACGAGGCCGCGGGCCGCATCATCGCGATCAGCGCAATCGACAACCTGACCAAGGGCACCGCGGGCGGTGCCGTCCAGAGCATGAACCTCGCCCTCGGACTCGACGAGACCACCGGGCTTTCTACGATCGGAGTCGCGCCGTGAGTGTGACGGCAGCACAGGGATTCACGGCCGCGGGCATCGCCGCCGGAATCAAGGAGAACGGCAACCCGGACCTGGCCCTCGTGGTCAACAACGGGCCCCGCCTCGCCGCCGCGGGCGTCTTCACCTCCAATCGTGTCAAGGCCGCGCCGGTGCTGTGGTCGGAGCAGGTGCTGAAGGGCGGCAAGGTCTCCGCCGTGATCCTCAACTCCGGCGGCGCCAACGCCTGTACCGGGCCGAAGGGCTTCCAGGACACGCACGCCACCGCCGAGAAGGTCGCCGACACCCTCGGGCTGAACGCGGCCGAGGTCGCCGTCGCCTCCACCGGGCTCATCGGGCTGCTGCTGCCAATGGACAAGCTGCTCCCGGGAGTCGAGACCGCCGCCGGTCAACTCTCCGAGCACGGCGGCGAGAAGGCCGCCATCGCCATCAAGACCACCGACTCCGTCCACAAGACCGCCGTCGTGACCAAGGGCGGCAAGGACGGCAAGGCCGGCTGGACCGTCGGCGGCATGGCCAAGGGCGCCGGCATGCTCGCCCCCGGCCTCGCCACCATGCTCGTCGTCCTCACCACCGACGCCGCCGTCGAAAGTGACGTACTGGACAAGGCACTTCGGGCCGCCACCCGCACCACCTTCGACCGGGTCGACTCCGACGGCTGCATGTCCACCAACGACACCGTGCTGCTGCTCGCCTCCGGTGCCTCCCAAGTCACCCCGGAATACGCCGAGTTCGCCGAGGCCGTCCGGGCCGTCTGCGACGACCTCGGGCAGCAGCTGATCCGGGACGCCGAGGGCGCCAGCAAGGACATCAAGGTCGAGGTGGTCAACGCCGCGAGCGAGGACGAGGCCGTCGAGGTGGGCCGTTCCATCGCCCGCAACAACCTCCTCAAGTGCGCGATCCACGGCGAAGACCCCAACTGGGGACGGGTGTTGTCCGCGATCGGCACGACCAGGGCCGCCTTCGAGCCGGACCAGCTCAACGTCGCCATCAACGGCGTCTGGGTCTGCAAGAACGGCGGCGTCGGCGAGGACCGCGACAAGGTCGACATGCGCTACCGCGAGGTGCACATCGTCGCCGACCTGGCCGCCGGCTCCGAGACCGCGACGATCTGGACCAACGACCTCACCGCCGACTACGTCCACGAGAACAGCGCGTACTCCTCATGAGCACTACTCGCAAACACACCGCGCTGCCCAAGGCGCAGATCCTCATCGAGGCGCTGCCCTGGCTGACCCGGCACAACGGCAAGACCGTCGTCATCAAGTTCGGCGGCAACGCGATGATCGACGAGGACCTGAAGGCCGCGTTCGCCCAGGACGTCGTGTTCCTGCACCACGCGGGCCTCAAGCCCGTCGTCGTGCACGGCGGCGGCCCGCAGATCAGCGCCGCCCTCGACCGGCACGGCATCGTCAGCGAGTTCAAGGCCGGCCTGCGCGTCACCACCGAGGACGCCATGGACGTCGTACGGATGGTCCTCGCCGGACAGGTCCAGCGCGAACTGGTCGGGCTGCTCAACCAACACGGGCCGCTGGCCATCGGGTTGACCGGCGAGGACGCGCACACCATTACCGCCGCCAAGCACCGGCCCGAGATCGACGGGGAGTTGGTCGACATCGGGCGGGTGGGCGAGATCACCGCGATCGACACCGGCGCGATCGAGGCACTGCTCGCGGACGGCCGTATCCCGGTCGTCTCGTCGATCGCCAGGAGCGAGGACGACGGACATGTCTACAACGTCAATGCTGATACGGCGGCTGCGGCACTCGCTGCTGCGCTGGGCGCCGAGACCCTCATGGTCCTCACGGACGTCGAGGGTCTCTACGAGGACTGGCCCAACAGCGACGAGGTGATCAGCCGCCTCACCGCCTCCCAACTGGAGAAGCTGCTCCCGGAGTTGAGCTCCGGGATGGTGCCGAAGATGGAGGGCTGCCTGCACGCCGTCCGCAACGGCGTCACCACCGCCCGGGTGATCGACGGCCGGGTCCAGCACTCGATCCTGCTGGAGATCTTCACCGACGAGGGCATCGGCACGATGGTCGTGCCCGACCAGAAGCCCGACGACGACCAGGGGGAGTCGTGAACAACCAGGAACTGACCGCCCGTTGGCAGGGCGCGCTGATGAACAACTACGGCACCCCGAAGCTCCCCCTCGTCCGCGGAGCGGGCGCCAGGCTCTGGGACGCCGAGGGCAACGAGTACACCGACTTCGTCGGCGGTATCGCGGTCAACGCGCTCGGCCACGCCCACCCGGCGATCGTCGAGGCCGTGAGCAAGCAGATCGCCGAACTCGGCCATGTCTCCAACCTGTTCATCGCCGAACCGCCCGTCGCCCTCGCCGAACGGCTGCTGGAGCGCTTCGGCCGCGACGGCAAGGTCTTCTTCTGCAACTCCGGCGCCGAGGCCAACGAAGGCGCCTTCAAGATCGGCCGGTTGACGGGCCGTCAGCACATGGTCGCCACCCAAGGCGGCTTCCACGGCCGGACGATGGGCTCCCTCGCCCTCACCGGCCAGCCCGCCAAGCAGGAGCCGTTCCTGCCGCTGCCCGGCGAGGTCACCCACGTCCCGTACGGCGACGCGCAGGCCCTCGCGGCCGCCGTCACCGACGAGACCGCGCTCGTCATCATCGAGCCGATCCAGGGCGAGAACGGGGTGGTCGTACCGCCCGCCGGGTACTTGAAGGCGGCCCGCGCGATCACCGCCGCCCACGGCGCGCTGCTCGTCCTCGACGAGGTGCAGACCGGAGTCGGCCGTACCGGGCACTGGTTCGAGTACCAGGCCCACGAGGGTGTCCTGCCCGATGTCGTGACCCTCGCGAAGGGGCTCGGCGGCGGGCTGCCGCTCGGCGCCACCGTCGCCTTCGGGCGCGCCGCCGACCTGCTTCAGCCGGGCCAGCACGGCACGACGTTCGGCGGCAACCCGGTCGCCTGCGCCGCCGGTCTCGCCGTACTCGACACCATCGAGGCCGAGGGCCTGCTCGACAACGTGAAGCGGCAGAGCGAGAGGATCCGCGACGGAATCGAGGGCGCCGACGGCAGTTCTCGTCACCCGTTGATCGATTATGTCCGGGGTGCGGGCCTCCTCCTGGGTATCGTGCTCACCAAGCCGCTCGCGCCCCAGGTGCAACAGGCGGCTCAGGACGCCGGTTTCCTGGTCAACGCGCCCGCCCCCGATGTCGTACGGCTGATGCCACCGCTGAACCTCGGCGACGACGAGACGGACGCGTTCCTCCGGGCACTGCCCGGTGTCCTGGACGTGGCCAAGGGGGACGGATGATCCGGAGAATGAGTCGACGATGAGTCAGGCGCAGGAGCACGAGCACCCCGCGGGGCCGGCCGTGCCGCAGACCCGCACCGCCCGCCACCGCCGGATCGTGGACATCCTCAACCGGCAACCGGTGCGCTCCCAGAGCCAGTTGGCGAAGCTGCTGTCCGACGACGGGCTGAGCGTCACCCAGGCGACGCTCTCCCGGGACCTGGACGAGCTGAACGCGGTGAAGATCCGCAACAACGACGGCGACCTCATCTACGCGGTACCGAGCGAGGGCGGATTCCGCACCCCGCGCGTACCGCTGGGGGAGTCGGCGAAGGAGGAGCGGATGCGGCGGCTCTCGTCCGAACTGCTGATCTCCGCGGAGGCCTCCGCCAACCTCGTGGTCCTGCGCACCCCGCCGGGCGCCGCCCAGTTCCTCGCCTCGGCGATCGACCAGGCCGAACTGCAGGACATCCTCGGCACCATCGCGGGCGACGACACGCTCCTGCTGATCAGCCGGGACCCGCTCGGCGGGCAGGCCCTCGCGGACCATCTGCTGCGGCTGGCACAGAACGACCACTGACGTACCCGTACGACCGACGAGCCACGAGTCGGGGGCGCACCGGAACTCTCCGGTGCGCCCCCGACTCGCATGGGGGATCCCTACCCGAGGCGGGCCGCCAGCCCGTCCGTGCAGCGCACTTCGTCACCTGCCGTGATGAGCAGCGCTTCCACGTCCGGGAGCGATTCCAGCCAGGCCAGGCCCTCCCGCGAGCCCATCGCGAACGCGGCCGTGGCCCAGCAGTCGGCCCAGGTCAGCCGGGGGGCGACCACGGTGACGGCGACCAGGTCGGTCACCGCGGACCTGCCGGTGGACGGGTCCACGATGTGCGCCCCGCGCTCCGCCGTACCGGAGGTGGCGACCGCCAGTTCGTCGGCGCCCGCCGCGGAGATCACGGCCGCGAGACCGCCTGGGCGGAGGGGATCTGAGACGCCGACGCGCCAGGGCCGGTGCGCTCCCGGGGTGCCGAACATCTGGACGTCGCCGCCGCCGTTCACGCTGACCCCGCTCACCCCGGCCGCCGTCGCGATCAGCTCGGCCGCGCGCTCGGCCGCCCAGCCCTTCACGATGCCGGTCGGGTCGAGGCGGCCCTCGTACTTCGTGCTGAACCAGCCGGAACTGACCCGCTCCGCCTCGGCGCCCAGCTCCAGCACCTCGGCGACCTCGGCGTCGCACTGCGCCACCGTCAGCTCGCCGCGGGCCAGCCGTGACACCTGGCTGTCGTCGCGGTAGGTGCTGAACACCTCGTTCACCCGGTGCAGTTGGGCGACCGCCTGCTCCAGTGCCGCCCGGACGGCCTCGGGTTCCCCGCCGCGGATGTCGAAGGAGAACACCGTCCCCATGACCTCCTCGGCGTGCCGCAGCGCGGCGGGAGCCTCCGCGGGATCGGTCACCGTGTCAGACACCGGCCTTGTCCAGCGCCGACTGCAGGGACTTCTTGTAACCGCCGCTCGTGTACGTGGCACTCGACACCGAGTCGATGTTCGCGTTGCCGGCCGCGACGGCCTCCTGGTTGAGCTTGGGGATCGCCAGCGCCGTCTTCTGGTCGCTGGTCCCGCCGCTCGGGGCCTGCACCGCCTCGGCCTTGGTGATCTTGCCGTTCGCGACCGTGATCCGGACCTGGACGGGCCCGTACTGGGTCGTCGCGACATCGCCGATGACGGTCTTGGCCTGCGCGGCGGGCGCCGCGGCGGCCGAACTCTGCGACGGGGAAGCCGTGTTGGCGGCCTTCATCTTGTCGATGGCCGACTGCAGGGACTTCTTGTAGCCGCCGCTGGTGTACGTCGCCCCGGTCACGGAGGTGATGTCCGCGCTCTGCGTGGCGACCACCTCCTGGTTGAGCTTGGGGACGGACAGCGCGGTCTTCTGGTCGCTGGTGCCGCCGTGCGGCGCCTGAACGGCCTCGGCCTTGGTGATCTTCCCGTTGGCGACCGTCAGGCGCACCTGGACGACCCCGTACTCGGTCTGGGTGGCAGCGCCCGTGATGGTCGAGGTCCCGGCCGCCGCGGCACCGCCCTGGGGCGACTCCTGCGCGGCGGCGGCCCCCTGGGCCGCCGCTCCCTGCGCGGACGCCGAGGAGGAGTCGGTCGCCGGCTTCAGGGAGAGCAGCAGAACGATCCCGGACACGGTGGCGGCGCTCGCGAGCAGAACACGCCGGATGGGGTGGCTCTTCTTCATTGCTCCTGACTCCCGTCGCTCACATCTCGAACGACTCGTGATGGATACGGCGGGCGGGGACCCCCGCGCCGCGCAGTGCTTCGTAGACCGACTGCGCGAAGCCGGGCGGCCCGCACATGAAGACGTCGTGGTTGTCGATGTCGGGCAGCTTCCGCCGCAGGGAGTCCGCCGAGATGTCGGGGCGCTCCCCGTCGGGGCTGTTGACCGCGTACATCAGACGGGCGCCGCGCTCGTCGGCGATCTTCGCCAGCTCGTCCCACAGCGCCAGGTCCTGAGTGGTGTTGGCCCGGTAGAGCAGCGTGATGTCACCGGCCGCTCCCGGCAGCGTCTCGAACAGCGCCCGCATCGGTGTGATGCCGACACCGCCCGCGACCAGCAGCACCTTGCCTCGGGTGCGCCGCTGCGAGGTCAGCGCGCCGTACGGGCCCTCGGCCCACACCCTCATGCCGGGCCGCAGTTCGCGCAGCCGCGCACTGTGGTCGCCGATCGCCTTGACCGTGATCCGCAGCATGTTCGGGCGGGGCGCCGCCGACAGCGAGTACGGGTGCGAGCTGAACCGCATGCCCGGCGCCAGGAACCGCCACCGGAAGAACTGCCCGGCCTCCGCGCCCATCCGGTGCAGCTTCCGCCCGCCGATCAGCACGGACACGATGCCCGGCGTCTCCTCGATGACCGCCTCGACGTACATCCGGTGCCGCAGGTTGAGCCGGATCGGGGTGAGGATCCGGTACCAGACCACCAGCGCGGTGACCGTGCCGTACAGCCCGTACCAGACGGTCTTGGCGAGCGGCGTCAGCGCGAAGTCGTTGCCGGTGGTGATCTGGTGCCAGAAGGTCAGGAACACGGCCGCGTACGTCAGCAGGTGTACGTGGTACCAGGTGTCGTACGGCAGCCTGCGGCGGATGCCGCCGATCGACGAGAGGCCGATCAGCAGGAACAGGCCGGTGCCGATGGCGGCCTTGCCCATGTCGGGCAGCTGGTTCACCGAGTCGATGGTCTGCTGGACGATGTCGTTCAGCGTCTTGCCCGCCTGGAGGGCGTAGCCCCACATGATGAGGAAGACGTGCGCGAAGACCAGGCAGAGCGTGTACCGGCCGCTCATCGCGTGCCAGCGGGCGACCCGGTCGGAGCCGACCCGCCGCTCCAGAGCGGGCACGCGGGCCATCTGCAGTACGACGAGTGCCATCAGATAGCCGGCCAACAGGCCGGTGATACGGCCCGCGTTGAGGATCTTGCCGTTCTGGTCGGCGATGGACGGCGTGTTCTGCCACCACAGCCACAGCACTCCGGCGGCACCCGCCCAGACGGCGAGCAGCAGCAGGGTCGCTGGGGAGCGGCGCGGGCGGATGCGGCGCATCGTCTGTCGGCGGGCGGCACGTCCGCCTGCGAGCGTGGTGGTCACGGTTCCTCCGTGGACGGGGCACAAGGGGGTTGGCGTGGCCCCTTGGCCCTGAAGTACGTGCCGTGGAGGCTGTGCGTTCAGAGTCCCGCGGAGTCCAGTGCGGACTGGAGTGACTGGCGGTAACCGTCACTTGTGTAGGTGGCTCCCGACACCGTGTCGATGCTCGCGCTCTGCGCGGCCAGCGCCTCGCTCCTCAACTGGGGCAGGGCATTGGAGTTGATCTCCTGGTCGCGCGGATTGTCCGAAGGGTACTGGACCGCGGTGACATCGGTGATCTTGCCGTTCTTCACGGTGATCTTCACCTGGACCGGGCCCCAACGGGTCTGCACGGTGTCCCCGGTGACGGTCTTGGTGCCGGTGGTCGTCGAGCCACTGGACCCACTGGAGCCACTGGAGCTGCTCGAACCACCGGAACCGGCGGTGGCGGTGGAACTGCTGGACGGCGCCGGCGCGGGCGCCACCGCGATCTCGGGAGTCGTGTGCGGCTTCAGCGCCAGCAGCATCACCAGACCGGACGCGGTGACCGCGCTCGCCAGCACGATCCGGCGCAGCGGACGGTTCTTCTTCAACGGATGCACGACAGCCTCACAGCTCGAACGACTCGTGGTGGATACGACGGTCCGGCACACCGGCGGCGCGCAGCGCCCCGTACAGCTCCTGGGCGAAGGGGTGCGGACCGCAGATGTACACGTCGTGCCCGGCGAGATCGGGCACGGCCTCGCGCAGCGCCGCCGCACCGAGCACCGGCCGCTGCCCCTGCGGCCCGTTGAGCGCGTACAGCACCTTCGCCCCGCGCCACTGCGCGATGGCCTCCAACTCCCCGCCCAGCGCCAGGTCCTCGGCCGTACGCGCCCGGTACAGCAGCGTCACGTCTCCGGGCAGCGTCTCGAACAGGGCCCGCAGCGGGGTGATGCCGACGCCGGCGGCGATCAGCAGCGACTTGTGGGCGGTGCGCCGGTCGGCGGTCAGCGCCCCGTACGGGCCCTCCGCCCACACCCGGGCACCCGGCCGCAGCAGGGCCACGGCCGCGCTGTGGTCGCCGAGCGCCTTGACGGTGATCCGCAGCAGGTCCCGGCGGGGCGGCGCCGACAGCGAGTACGGCGTCGACGTCCAGCCCATGCCCTCGCCGAAGAACCGCCAGCGGAAGAACTGCCCGGCCTCGGCACCCATCTCGTCCACCCGGCGCCCCCGTACGACGACGGAGTACACACCCGGCGCCTCCCGGTGCACGGACTCGACCCGCAGCCGGTGCCGCAGGTTGAACCGCACCGGGGCGAGGACCCGGTACCAGACGACCAGCGCGGCGACACCCAGGTACAGCGCGTACCAGGCGGCCGTGGCCCCGGCGTGGCCGTTGAACTCGTTGCCCAGGCTCAGCTGGTGGAAGAAGGCGAGGAACACGGCGGCGTACGTCAGCAGGTGGACGTAGTACCAGAACTCGTAGCTGAGTCTGCGGCGCGCGGCGCGGGCCGAGGTGATGCCGACCGCGAAGAGGACGACCGCTCCGAAGGTCGCCTTCAGCATGTCCGGGTAGTCCAGGACGACGGTGACCGTCTCGTGCACGATCGAGGCGTGGTCCTGGGCGGCGTACCCGAACAGGATCAGCACGACGTGCGCGACCAGCAGGCAGATCGTGTAGCGGCCGGCCATCGCGTGCCAGCGCGCCACCCGGTCCGAGCCGATCCGCCGCTCCAGCAGCGGCACCCGCGCCATCAGACCGACGAGCACGGCACAGGCGTACCCGCACAACAGACCGGCGATCCGCCCGGCCCCGGTCAGCCAGCCCGCGGCCCCGACCACGGAGCCGGTGTCCGCCCACCAGAGGGCGACGGAGGCCGCGGCCCCGGCCCACAGCAGGGCGAGTACCGGGGCCGCCGGTGAACGCCGGGAGATCGGCGGCACGGGCGGCGCCTTTCGCTGCTCGTACACGGTGGTCATGTGTGTGTCCCTTCACGTGTCCTGCGTGCCACTGTGGGGGCCGAACCTCTGAGGGATCTCTGAGCGGGCTCCTTTCTCAGAGTTCTCAGAGGAAACTCAGAGGCCCTCACGGCGGCCGGGAACGCCGTGAGGGGAGATGCTGGTAAACGCGATGAACACGACCCGCTCCGGCCGACCGGCCCTCACCCGCCCCGACGGCACTCCTGTGCGCGTCCTGGTCGTCGACGACGACCCCGACCTGGCCGAAGTGCTCTCCGGAGCGCTGCGTTACGAGGGCTGGGAGGTCCGCACCGCCGGTGACGGAGCCTCTGCGGTCGACGGGGCGCGCGACCTGCTGCCGGACGCCGTCGTCCTCGACGTGATGCTCCCGGACACCGACGGTTTCGCCGTGCTGCGCTCCCTGCGCGAGGTGAAGCCCGACGTCTGTGTGCTTTTCCTCACCGCCCGGGACACGGTCGAGGACCGTATCGCCGGCATCACCGCGGGCGGCGACGACTACGTCACGAAACCCTTCAGCCTGGAGGAGGTCGTCGCCCGGCTGCGCGGACTGCTGCGCCGCGCCGGTATGGCCCGCCAGCAGGAGGAGGGCCCCAGGATCGTCGTCGGGGACCTGGTCATGGACGAGGAGGCCCGCGAGGTCAGCCGGGCGGGCGCGATCGTCGAACTGTCACCGACCGAGTTCGAACTGCTCCGCTTCCTCATGCGCAACCCGCGCCGCGTCCTCAGCAAGGCCCAGATCCTCGACCGCGTCTGGTCCTACGACTTCGGCGGCCAGGCCCATGTCGTCGAGCTGTACATCTCGTACCTGCGCAAGAAGGTGGACGCCGGCCGGGCGCCCATGATCCACACCGTGCGCGGGGCCGGGTACGTGCTCAAGCCGGTCCTGTGATGGGCGGGGCGCTGCGGGTCGGCGGACGGTGGCTGCGGAGACTGCCCTGGCCGCACACCCTGCGGGCGCGGCTGACGGCGGGCCTGGTGGTACTGCTCGCGGTCAGCTGCGCGGCCGTCGGGGTGGCCGCCGTCATCGAACTGGACGGCTTCCTCACCGGCCGCCTCGACCAGCAGCTGACCGAGGTCGGAACACAGTTCCCGGCCAGCCTGGAGCACAGGGGCCAGACGCTGACCGACCACGACGCCGACGACCGGGAACGCGGCGACACCCGCCGTCAGGCACCGCACACCTTCGGCGCCCGCCTGGTCGACGGCGTCGTCACCAACTCAGGGGTCGTACCCGCGGACAAGGACGGCACCACGACCGACCTGAAGGTCCCGCTGACCGCGCGGGACCGCAGGGAACTCGCCGCGGTCCCGGCCGGCGGCAGGGCCCGCACCGTCCGCCTCTCCTCCCTCGGCAAGTACCGCGTCCTCGCCGCGAAGGGCCGGGACGGCGACGTGATGATCACCGGGCTCCCGCTGGAGTCGGTGGAGGCCGCCGTCCACCGGCTGGAGGCCGTCGCCGCGATCGTCTTCGGCGCCGCCCTCCTGGCCACCGGCTTCGCGGGCGCGCTCTGGGTGCGCTGGTCGCTCCGGCCGCTAAGCCGGGTCGCCGCCACCGCCACCCGGGTCAGTGAACTGCCGCTGGCCAGCGGCGAGGTGGCGCTGCCGTCCCGGGCGCCCGAGTCGGACCCGCGCAGTGAGGTGGGCCAGGTCGCCGGCGCGTTCAACCGCATGCTCGGCCATGTCGAGGACGCGCTCACCCACCGGCACGCCAGCGAGGAACGACTGCGCAGCTTCGCCGCCGACGCCAGCCACGAGCTGCGCACCCCGGTCGCGTCGATCAGGGGCCACGCCGAACTGGCCCTCCTCCATCCGGACCCCGTCCCGCCCAAGGTGACCCGGGCGCTGGAACGCATCGGGGCCGAGTCGGCGCGCATGGGCGTGATAGTCGACGAGATGCTCCTCCTCGCCCGCCTCGACGCGGGCCGCCCCCTCGAACGCCGTCCCGTCGACCTGACCCGCCTGGTCCTCGACGCCGTCGCCGACGCGCGGGCCACCGGCCTCGACCACCGCTGGGCCCTGCAACTCCCCGAGGAACCGGTCACGGTCACCGGAGACGCCCACCGCCTCCAACAGGTGTTGGCCAACCTGTTGGCCAACGCGCGACTGCACACACCTGCCGGCACGAAGGTGACGGTGTCGGTGGAGACGAACGGTGAGTCGATCTACCTGGCGGTCCACGACGACGGCCCGGGCGTCCCGGCGGAGGTCCAGCCGGGAGTCTTCGAACGCTTCACGAGGGCGGACCGCCGCCGGACGGAAGGCAGGGGAGGGGGAGCGGGCCTGGGCCTGTCGATCGTGGCGGCGGTGACGGAGGCTCATGGCGGAAGCGTGGAACTGGAGAGCCGCCCGGGCTCAACGACGTTCACGGTGAAACTGCCGTCAAGCGGATCCACCTAAGGGGCGCGGGGCCGTGTCGATCTGCGGCTCCGCCGCGCGGGCGCGACCAGCCACTGACGGCCCGCACTCGCCATACAACCGACACCTGAACGGCGCTACGGCGAATCAGTACCGAGTGATCCCCGTAACCCCACTCACCGTCCCAATTGCAATGTGCGGCGCCTTCCTGGGATCAACCCACCCCAGAATCCTCCGCATCGCACTCACCGGCACAGACACACAACCGGCGGTAGCCCCACGCCCGTTGACATGCAAAAAGATGCCGGCCCCACGCCCCTTCACTGGCTTGGCGTAGTTGTACCCAATGACAACCCCGTACGCGTACTGAGTGGCATACGAGATCAACCGCTCGGACTCGGAGGCCCGACAGTCACTCGCGAGCGGCTCACTCCACCGGTTGTGGACGCGAGACCGAGTGTCCTCGCACCACCAAGAACTCCCGCTCACCCGCCGGTACTTGACCCGAGTCCCACTCGGCGCCGCGTTGATCCCGAAGGCATACGGCAGGTCGTACAGCCCGGTGGGAGTCGTGTAGGACCCCTGCTTACGAGCCCGCCCCTCGACCAGCCCCTTCACCCCGAACCGAGCGACGGCGGAACCGACCTTCACCCACTTCCCACCCCGCCGCCGCTCCCACCAACCCAGTGTCCCTGACGTGGAGTTGGCGCGCGGAGCCTGAGCGAGGATCAGCTGGCCGCCACCTCCGGTGTCCGTGAGCGACAAGGGCGACGGCTCCACCGCTCCCGCGGGTACCGCACCGAGCAGGAGAAGAAGGAAGGCGAGGGCAACGACACCGGGACGCATGCCTCAGACGCTAGAGCGCGCACCCGCTGACGGCACCTCAGATGGGCCGAACAGGCAACGCACCCCGCTCCGGACATCACCGTGGCCGCCCCGGCCGGCGTTCATCGGGGCGGCCACGGCTGCCTGTCACGTCACTTGGTGAGCGTGCAGGCGGCCAGGGAGTCCAGTCCGGTCGGCTTGGTGCCCTGGCGCCCGATGGCGATGGCGATGCGGTCGATGGTGGAGACGCGCTTGTCCTTCAGCGGGCCGAGGATGGCGTTCTGGACGAAGTTGGCGCCGCCCTGTCCGACGGTGTCGACGAGTCGCTTGTTGGCCTCGGCGATCTGCGTGTCGAGAAGGGTGAGGTTCCGGTCGACCTCGGCCTGCGCGGACGCCGGAACCGCCGGCAGCTGCGACTTCACGTCCGGGCAGGAAATGGTCCCGACCGCACTCGACCCGGCGGCGGTGTCGTCCGTCCCCCCGGCCGCCTGTGTGGCGGCAGCCGTCGCGCTCGGGGTGGCGGTCGCGGTGTTCGTCGCACCGGTCGAGCCCGTAGTGCCCGTGGAACCGGCCGAGTTCAGGGTGCACGCGGCGAGCGCGTCGAGGCCCGTCGGCTTGGTGCCCTTGCGTCCGATGGCGATGGCGATGCGGTCGATGGTCGAGACGCGCTTGTCCTTCAGCGGGCCGAGGATGGCGTTCTGGACGAAGTTGGCGCCGCCCTGTCCGACGGTGTCGACGAGTCGCTTGTTGGCCTCGGCGATCTGCGTGTCGAGAAGGGTGAGGTTCCGGTCGACCTCGGCCTGCGCGGACGCCGGAACCGCCGGCAGCTGCGACTTCACGTCGGGGCAGGTGATCGTTCCGGGGTCGGACAACGTGCGGGCGCTCTGCGTGGTGCTGCTCTTGTCCGGCGTCCCGGCAAGGGCGGTACCGGCGATGACGGCACCGGTGAGCGCCACGGCGGCGGCACCGCCGATGAACACGACGCGACGCTTGTTGTACTTGGGGAGAGCCCTGGACATGCGAATGCCTCACTCGGGTCAGGGGTGAACTGAAGGTGACTCGTGGGGGGAAACGCGGCGCCTGCGTTCGGCGAGAGGTACGGGAAAGCGGTTGCCGGTGTTCAAGTCTGTTCAAGGGTCTTTCAAATTGACGAATCATGCAGAGCTCTGCATAATCATGCATGCGAGACAATGCAGGGACACACCACGGCACGACGAACCCCGTCCACGGCCTTTGAGGAGCAGCGCAAGTGAGCAGCAACAGCGGTGACGTACGGCTCTGGGGCGGTCGTTTCGCCGACGGTCCCGCCGAGGCCCTGGCGAAGCTGTCCGCGTCCGTCCACTTCGACTGGCGGCTCGCGCCCTACGACATCGCCGGTTCCCGCGCCCACGCCCGCGTGCTGCACAAGGCGAACCTCCTCACGGACGACGAGCTGACCCGCATGCTCGCGGGCCTCGACCAGCTCGAAGCGGATGTCGCCGACGGCTCCTTCGTGGGCGCGATCGCCGACGAGGACGTCCACACGGCCCTGGAGCGCGGCCTGCTGACCATCCTCGGCCCCGACCTCGGCGGCAAGCTGCGGGCCGGCCGCTCCCGGAACGACCAGGTCGCGACGCTGTTCCGCATGTGCCTGCGCGACCACGCCCGTTCGATCGGCGGCCTGATCGCCGACCTCCAGGACGCGCTGGTCGCCCTCGCGGAGGCCCACCCGGACGTGGCGATGCCCGGCCGCACCCACCTCCAGCACGCCCAGCCGGTGCTGTTCGCCCACCACGTCCTGGCCCACGTCCAGTCCCTGTCCCGGGACGCGGAGCGGCTGCGTCAGTGGGACGAGCGCACGGCCGTCTCGCCGTACGGCTCGGGCGCACTGGCCGGCTCCTCCCTCGGCCTGGACCCGGAGGCGGTCGCGAAGGACCTCGGCTTCGAGCACGGCTCCGTCGCGAACTCGATCGACGGCACGGCCTCACGTGACTTCGTCGCGGAGTTCGCCTTCATCACCGCGATGATCGGGGTGAACCTCTCCCGGATCGCAGAGGAGGTCATCATCTGGAACACGAAGGAGTTCTCCTTCGTGACCCTGCACGACGCGTTCTCCACGGGCTCGTCGATCATGCCGCAGAAGAAGAACCCGGACATCGCGGAGCTGGCGCGCGGCAAGTCGGGCCGTCTGATCGGCAACCTGACCGGCCTCATGGCCACGCTCAAGGCGCTCCCCCTCGCCTACAACCGGGACCTCCAGGAGGACAAGGAGCCGGTCTTCGACTCCATCGACCAACTGGAGATCCTGCTCCCGGCGTTCACCGGCATGATGGCCACCCTGACGATCCACCGCGACCGCATGGAGGAACTGGCCCCGGCCGGCTTCTCCCTCGCCACCGACATCGCCGAGTGGCTGGTCAAGCAGGGCGTCCCGTTCCGCGTCGCCCACGAGGTCGCCGGCGAGTGCGTCAAGGTCGCGGAGTCCGAGGGCATCGAGCTCGACGGCCTCACCGACGAACAGTTCGCGAAGATCTCCGCCCACCTGACCCCCGAGGTCCGGACGGTCCTGAACGTGCCGGGCGCCCTGGCCTCCCGCAACGGGCGCGGCGGTACGGCGCCCAGCGCGGTGGCGATCCAACTGGCAGAGGTGAAGCGGGATCTGACGGCCCAGCATGAGTGGGCGACGGCCAAGAACAAGCGGTAGGAGCACGCTTTCAGGGGCGCGGGGAACTTCGCGACCAGCCCCGACGCACCCGCACCCGCCAGACAACCGCACAATCCGAATCCCGGGGCGAAGGGCATCCCGAGTTACGTTGTCGGTATGCCCTTCGCCCGACTCAGCACCGCCACCACCCCCACGTCCCACCTCGGACTAGGCCTCGCCGCAGTGGGCCGCCCCGGTTACATCAACCTCGGCCGAGAAGCAGACCTCGGAGAGAACCGCACCGTAGAAACCCTCCGGGCCCGCACCCACGAACTCCTCGACGCCGCCTACGCGCAGGGCGTCCGCTACTTCGACGCGGCCCGCTCCTACGGCCGCTCGGAGGAGTTCCTGGCCGACTGGCTGACCACCCGCCCCGGCCTGGACGACATCGTGGTGGGCAGCAAATGGGGCTACACCTACACGGCCGACTGGACCACCGACGCCGAGAAGCACGAGGTCAAGGACCACAGCGTCCAGACGTACGAGCGCCAGCGCGCCGAGACCGCGAACCTCCTCGGCGACCGCCTGGACCTCTACCAGATCCACTCGGTGACCCCCGAGAGCCCGGCCCTCGCAGACAAGGAACTCCACGCGAAACTGGCCGAGTTGGCGGCGACGGGCGTGACCATCGGCTTCTCGACGAGCGGGCCGGCCCAGGCGGACGCCATCCGCGCCGCGCTCGCCGTGACGGTCGACGGCGAGCCCCTCTTCCGTACCGTCCAGTCGACGTACAACGCCCTGGAGACCTCAGCAGGCCCCGCCCTCGCCGAGGCCCACGACGCCGGACTCACGGTGATCGTGAAGGAGGGCATGGCCAACGGACGGCTGGCGGGGCCGTACGCGCCGGACGCCCTGAAGGCCGTCGCGGAAGAGACGTCCTTGGGCGCCGACGCGGTCGCCCTGGCGCTGATCCTGCGCGAGCCGTGGGCGGGGGTGGCTCTGTCCGGCGCGGCGACGGTCGGCCAGCTCGCCTCCAATCTGCACGCGGCGGTCGTGGACCTGGACGACGACCAGCTCGCCCGCCTCGCCGCGCTCGCCGAGGACCCGCGCACGTACTGGGCGAAGCGCGGGCAGCTGCCCTGGCACTGAACTGAGAGGTTCCGACGATCGACCGCTCCTGAGGCAGCCATGCCCGTGGTGAGACATAGATGTCTCACGTGGGTTATGGTTGTGTCATGGCTCTCGATCGCGACCACGTACTCCGCGCTGCCGCCGCCCTGCTGACCCGCAAGTCCACCGCGACGATGGACGAGGTCGCCAAGGCGGCCGGGATCAGCCGGGCCACGCTGCACCGCCAGTTCGCGGGGCGCGACGCGCTCGTACGGGCGTTGGAGGCGCTGGGTATCGCCGAGTGCGAGACCGCCCTGGACGCGGCGCGGCTGGACGACGGCCGTGCCGAGGACGCCGTACGGCGACTCGTCCGCGAGGCCGAACCGGCCGCCGGTCTGCTCGCCTTCCTCTACACGGAGAACCAGCTGTTCGAGGGCGAGGAGCAGCACTCCGGCTGGGCCAGGATCGACGACCGCATCACCGCCCTGTTCCGACGCGGTCAGCAGAGCGGTGAGTTCCGCATCGATCTCACGCCCGCCTGGCTCACCGAGGCGCTGTTCGGCCTGCTGGCCTCCGGTGTGTGGCTGGTGCAGAGCGGCAAGGGCGCCCCCAAGGACTTCACGCACATGACCGTCGAGCTGTTGCTCGGCGGCGCACTGCGCAGAGACGAAACACGAAGAGAAGAAACACGGAGAGAGGAATCATGACCAGCACCCTGCAGCCGGCGGCTGTGACGGAGACGGAGAAGCGCCCGGGCCGTTGGCTCGCGCTCTCCGTCCTCGTGCTCGCCGTGCTGCTGGTGGCCGTGGACGCGACCGTCCTCGGCCTCGCGACCCCATACATCAGCGAGGACTTGAAGCCGTCCGGCACTCAACTCCTCTGGATCGGCGACGTCTACTCCTTCGTCATCGCGGGCCTGCTCGTGTCGATGGGCAGCCTCGGTGACCGAATAGGCCGCAAGCGCATCCTGCTCGTCGGAGCCACCGCCTTCGGCGCGATCTCGGTCCTCAACGCCTATGCCACGACACCGGAGTTGATGATCCTGGCCCGGGCGCTCCTCGGCGTCGCGGGCGCGACCCTGATGCCCGCCACCCTCGCCCTGATCCGCAACCTCTTCCACGACCCGCGCGAACGCAGCCTCGCGGTCGGCGTCTGGGGGGCAACGGCCTCCGCCGGTACGGCAGTCGGTCCCGTCGCGGGCGGCTTCCTGCTGGAACACTTCTGGTGGGGCTCGGTGTTCCTCATCAACCTGCCCGTGATGGCGGTTCTCGTCCTGGTCGGCATCAAGATGCTCCCCGAGTCGAAGAACCCCAACCCCGGGCCCTGGGACATGATCAGCGTCGCGCTGTCCCTGGTGGGTGTGATCGGCGTGGTCTACGCGGTCAAGGAGGCCGCGACCCATGGCTTCGAGCTGCCCGCACTCGCGGTGGGCGCGCTGGGCGCGGCGGCCCTGTACTGGTTCGTCCGCCGCCAACTCACCCTTCCCGCACCGCTGTTGGACATGCGCCTGTTCCGCAACCGCGGCTTCAGCGCGGCCGTGCTGGCCGACCTGCTGACCATTCTCGGCCTGTCCGGGCTGGTGTTCTTCCTCTCCCAGTACCTGCAACTGGTCCAGGGCAGAGGCCCGTTCGAGGCGGGGCTGGCCGAAATCCCCGCCGCGGCAGGCGCGGTGGCGGCCGGTCTGATCGCCGGCCGTACGGCCCGCCGCTTCTCGGTCCGCGCGGTGGTCGCGGGCGGCCTGGCGGCGGTTGGCCTGGCGCTCGCCGTACTGACGACCCTCGGCCAGTCCACCGGCTACCCACTCCTCGGCGCCGCACTGCTGGTGGTCGGCGTCGGCGCGGGCTTCTCCTTCACGGTGACGGCCGACGTCATCCTCTCCTCCGTACCGAAGGAACAGGCAGGCGCGGCATCGGCGGTCTCGGAAACGGCCTACGAACTCGGCGCGGCCCTCGGCATCGCCGTACTCGGCTCGATCGTGACGGGCGTCTACCGTGGCTTCGCGTCTCCGGCGGGCACACCGAGCGGAGCACACGAGTCACTGGGCGGCGCGGTGGAGGCGGCCGGCAACATGCCGACACAGGCGGCCCAGGAAATGCTGACGTCGGCCAGAGAGGCCTTCGTGAGCGGCCTCAGTGTGGCATCGGGCGTAGGCGCGGCGGTCCTGCTCGCCACAGCGGCGGCGGCTTGGTTCCTCCTGCGAGGCCAACGCCTTTAGGGGCGCGGGGCTGTATCGATTTGCGGCTCCGCCGCGCGGGCGCGACCAGCCCTCACGCACCCGCACCCGAAAACGGTCAACTGCCGGAGGCTTACGCAGCCTTCGCCTTGGTCGCGTACATGTCCACGTACTCCTGCCCAGACAACCGCATGACCTCGGTCATCACGGAGTCGGTAACGGCCCGTAGCACATACCGGTCCCGGTCCATCCCCTCGTACCGGGAGAACTCCATCGCCTCACCGAACCGGACAGTGACCCGCCCGGGGCGGGGAATCCCCGCACCCCCGGGCTGCAACTTGTCCGTACCGATCATCGCGAAGGGAACGACCGGCGCGCCCGTCATCATCGTGAGCCGGGCGATCCCGGTACGCCCCCGGTACAGCCGCCCGTCGGGCGACCGCGTGCCCTCGGGATAGATCCCGAAGACCTTGCCCTCCTCCAGCACACGGCGTCCGGTCATCAGCGCGGCGACGCCGCCGTTCGCGCCGTCCCGGTCCACCGGGATCATGCCGACGCCGGTGAAGAACCAGGCCATGAGACGGCCCTTGAACCCCTTGCCGGTGACGTACTCGTCCTTGCCGATGAACAGCACCTGCCGGTCGCAGACCAGCGGAAGGATCATCGAGTCGATGAACGTGAGGTGGTTGCCGGCCAGGATCACCGGGCCGGCACCGGGGATGTGCTCCGCGCCCTCCACACGTGTGCGGAACATCAGGCGCATGATCGGTCCGAGCACTGCCTTGATGAGCACGAAGCGGGACAACGGGCCCTCCGGTGTCAAGGGGTCGATATAAAACTGTGCAGGTGAGGACGATACTCGCGGTGCCCCGCGTATTGCACATCGGGTTCACCGAGGTCTTACGCAGTGTTGACGCACGTTTACCTGCGGTGTCGCTCCGGAGTCGTCCCGTAACCGGGCCGCCATGTTGTGACGCATCTCGCGTTCCTTGCTGATGGCGTGTCAAACCTCGCCTTCCCTACGACATCCAGCGTCACCGTCGTGTTCCGGCCGAGGTCTCCCGTTCGTCATCTGCGCGCACCTACGATCGGCGCGCACCGACGGGGCGACGCCAGGAGGTTTCATGGACACGCAGGGAACGCAGGGGCCGAACGAGCGAGCCAACGGGACGGGACGACGGGCACTCCTCGGCGCGGCCGTGCTCGGTGCGGGAGTGGCCGCACTGGGACCGGCGGGCGCGGCGAGAGCCGCCGAGGCCACGACGGCCCGCCACGGCGGTGGCCTCAAGGACCTGCCCAAGCCGACCATCGTCGGGCACCGGGGAACCAGCGGCTACCGCCCGGAGCACACCTTCGGTTCCTACAACCTGGCCCTCGACCTGGGCGCCGACATCGTCGAGGCCGGTGACCTCGTCCCCACCAAGGACGGTCACCTGGTCTGCCGGCACGAGCCGGAGATCGGCGGCACGACGAACGTCGCCGACCACCCCGAGTTCGCGAGCCGCAAGACCACCAAGCTGCTCGACGGTGTCTCCGCGACCGGCTGGTTCACCGAGGACTTCACGCTCGCCGAGCTGAAGACCCTGCGCGCCATCGAGCGCATTCCGGCCAACCGCCCGCACAACACGCTCTACAACGGCCGCTGGGAGATCCCGACCTTCGAAGAGGTCCTCAAGTGGCAGGACGAGCAGACCCGTAAGCGCGGCAAGCAGGTCTGGATCTACCCCGAGATGAAGCACCCCACCTACTTCCGCAAGCGCGGATTCGAGATGGAGGAGCTGCTCTCGAACGCCCTGCGCAAGCACGGCAAGGACAAGCGGAACTCGCCGGTCCTCATCCAGTCCTTCGAGCCGACCAGCATCCAGAAGATCGGCAAGCTCGTCCGCAACAACCTGGTGGTGCTGCTGTCCGGCACGGGCACCCGCCCCTTCGACTTCGTCGACCTCGGCGACCCGCGCACGGTCGACGACCTGGTCACCCCGAAGGGCCTCGCCGAGATCGCGACGTACGCGCAGGGCCTGGGCCCGACCCTCGACCTGATCATCACGAAGAACGCCGACGGCAGCCTGAACAGGGAGACCACCCTGGTCGCCGACGCGCACAAGGCCGGCCTGATCCTGCACCCCTACACCATGCGCAACGAGAACCCCTTCCTGCCGCTGGAGTACCGCAAGGGCACCGCCGTGGACGCCTACGGCGACGCGTTCGGCGCCTTCAAGCGCTACTTCGCCACGGGCATCGACGGTGTCTTCACCGACAACGCCGACACCGGTCTGCTGGCCCGCGCGGACTTCGTCAACGGCTGAGCCCCGCGCCCCGTTGGGGTGACAGACGGCCGCCCCGGCAACCTTGTGCCGGGGCGGCCACGTCGTGCCGCATATGACACACCAACTCGTCGCCACCCTGCGCCCACTGCTCGCGGCCGAGGCCTCCGCCGAGGCATATGCCTCCGGAACCGAACCGGCCGACCTCGAACAGGCCGTCTGGGTCCGCCTCCTGGAACTCCTCGACGCATCCGGGCCACCGGTCGACCCCCAGCGCTGGCTCCGCCGCGCGGTCCGCTCGGAGGCCCGACGCACCCGCCGCACGGCTCGCCTCGAACAGTCGTACGGCGGTGATCCCGTCGAGGACACCGATCGCGGCCCCGAACAGACGGCCCTCACGGCGGCGCGGCACCGTGCGCTGCACGACGCGGTGCGCCGGCTGCCTGGGCGCTGCCCGCGTCTGATGGAGGCGCTGCTGTCGCCCAAGGACCTCACCTACCGTGAGATCGCAGGGGAGTTGGGTATCTCACAGGGCAGTCTCGGCCCGGAACGTTCCAGATGTCTGGGATGTCTTCGCCGATTGCTGGCGCCGGAGGTTGCGGCCCGCGAAGCACGGGGATAGGAGTGAGGGACCACATGGCGATCAGGTGAGCGGGAGGCGTGCGCACATGGGCATGAGCGTGACCATCTCGGTGGCGACCGAGCAGGACGCAGAGCAGATCTTCAGGCTGCAGTACCTGTGCTTCCAGAGCGAGGCGGCGCTGTACGGCAACTACCGCATCGACCCGCTCGTCCAGAGCCTCGACTCGGTCCGGGCCGAACTCGGCTCCGACTGCGTCTTCGTGGCCCGGCTGGGCGAGGAGGTGGTCGGCTCGGTCCGCGGCACGGTGACCGAGGACGGCGCCGCGGCCATCGGCAAACTCTGCGTCCACCCGCGCCTCCAGGGCCACGGCATCGGCGCCCGCCTGCTGCGCGCGGCCGAATCGGCCCTCGCCGAGGAACGCGGCGCCAAGAAGTTCCGCCTCCACACCGGCCACCGCAGCGAGGGCAACCTCCGCCTGTACCGCCGCGTCGGCTACGAGACCGTAGGCACCTCCCAGGGCGACGACGGCGTACCGATGATCGTCCTGGAGAAGCCGGTCGAGGCCTACGTCGCCACCGCGTGACCGTTACTGCCCGACGGCGTCGCGGTTCTTCCGGAGCCAGTAGAGCGCGGACAGCGGCAGCAGTACGGGGATGAAGATGTACCCCGCGCCGTAGTACGACCAGACCGTCGCGTCCGGGAAGGCCGAGCTGTCGATCACGGTCAGCGTCCCGACGATCAGGACACCCGCGAGTTCGGCGGCGCAGCACGCCTGTGCCGCCCTGCGGGCCTTCTCGCCGCCGCGGATCAGGGAGTACGTGATGAATCCGTACACCACACCCGCGACGGCCGACAGGGAGTAGGCGAGCGGCGCCCGGTCGAACTCGGTGGCGATCTGGTAGACGGAGCGCGACACCGCGCCGACGACCATTACGCCGTAGAACCAGACGAGCAGCATGCCGGGCCCGCTGATGAGCCGCTTCGGCTTCTCTTCCGCGGTGTTCTCTTCCACGGTGGTCATCTCAGCTTCCCCAGATGTCGTAGAGCCGGACTTCGAGCACGGCGAGGACCACGGCGCCGGCCGCGACCGTCGCCGTGCCCCAGCGGGTGCGCTCCGCCAGTGACATGAAACCCGCCGCCGGGACCGCCGCGAACGCGCCCAGCAGATACGCCACGAAGATCGCCGTGCCCTGCTCCGCCTTCTCGCCGCGCGCCAACTGCACGATGCCGACCACCAGTTGGACGGTGGCCAGCAGGGTGACCACGGCCATTCCGATGAAGTGCCAGTCCTTCGTCGACTGGTCGCGGTAGGCCGCCCACCCGGTCCAGGCGGCGAGCAGCAGCGCGGCGACACCGATCGCCAGCGTCAGGGCATCAAGCATGCCGCGACCCTATTACGGGCCAAAAGACCCGGTGACCGTAGGGTCGGGAACATGAAGATCCATGCTGAAGCCCTCCTGTTCGACAACGACGGCACCCTCGTCTCCTCCCTCGAATCCGTGCGCAGGTGCTGGACGCGCTGGGCGGAGGAGTTCGGGATCACCGCCGAGGACTTCGCCCGGATCGAACTGCACGGACGGACCGCCGTGGCGATAGCCGCCGACCTGCTGCCCGCCGACGTCGTCCCGGCGGCGGTCGCGCGGATCGAGGCGCTGGAGGTCGAGGACGTGCCCAACGGGGGTGCCGTCCTGCTGCCCGGTACCAAGGAATTCCTCGACTCGCTGCCCGCCGACCGCTGGGCCGTCGTCACCTCCGCCACCCGCCAGCTGGCGGAGGCGCGGCTCGCGTACGCCGGCATCCTCCCCAAGACCCTGGTGGTCGCCGAGGACGTCACCCGCGGCAAGCCCGACCCCGAGCCCTACCTCCTCGCCGCCCGCCAGCTGGGCGTCGACCCGGCCCGCTGCGTCGTCTTCGAGGACGCCCCGGCGGGGCTCCAGGCGGGCCGCACGGCCGGAATGATCACCGTGGCATTGGCCACAACGCATCAGACTCACGAGCTCGACGCCGACCTTGTTGTGAGTGACCTGTCAGCCTTGTCCGCGCTGGTCAGCGACATGGGAGTGGAGGTCGTCGAGCGCCGCTGACAGATGTCCGCCGCTGTCCGGGATGCGGACAGCGGCACTTTGTCAGGACCGTACGTCTGCTTTACTGATTCCATGACCACGACGAGCAGCCGCACCCTTGCGACCGAGGCGACCCTGACGCCCGGTGCTCGTTGTATGTGTCGAATGTGCGCCTTCTAGAGGGCCCCCGCACCACCCCCGGGCCAAGCGCCCCAGCCTCGCGCCCCGAAGCGAGCCGCCGTGGCACGTCCATGTGCTGAACGCCGTGTGACTCCGCCGCCCCACGCACATTTCCCCCCTCGTACCAGGGCACACTCACGCCCCTGTACTCAACAGTCATGGAACCCCAGTGATCACCACATCGGGCCTGACCAAGGTCTACCGCTCGCGCGGCCGTGAGGTCACCGCCCTCGACGGCGTCGACCTCCACGTCCGCGAAGGCGAGGTGTACGGCGTCATCGGCCAGTCCGGCGCCGGCAAGTCCTCGCTCATCCGCTGCGTCAACCTGCTGGAGAAGCCCACCGCCGGCACGGTCACCGTCGACGGACAGGACCTCACCGCCCTCGCCGGACGCGGACCGCGCGCCGGACGGGAACTCCGGCAGGCGCGCAGCCGTATCGGCATGGTCTTCCAGCACTTCAACCTGCTCTCCTCGCGGACCGTGCAGGACAACGTCGAGCTGCCGCTCGAAATCCTCGGAAAGTCGGGGAAGGAACGATCCGCCAAGGCCCTCGAACTCCTCGACCTCGTCGGGCTCGGCGACAAGGCGAAGGCCTACCCGGCCCAGCTCTCCGGCGGCCAGAAGCAGCGCGTCGGCATCGCCCGCGCGCTGGCCGGCGACCCCAAGGTGCTGCTCTCCGACGAGGCCACCAGCGCCCTCGACCCGGAGACCACCCGCTCGATCCTCCAGTTGCTGCGCGACCTCAACCGGCAGCTGGGCCTGACCGTCCTGCTCATCACCCACGAGATGGACGTCGTGAAGTCGGTGTGCGACTCCGCCGCGCTGATGCAGCACGGGCGCATCGTCGAGTCCGGGACCGTCGGCGAACTGCTCGCCACCCCCGGCTCCGAGCTGGCCTCGGCACTGTTCCCGGTCAGCGGCGAAGCCGGCGGCGAGGAGCGCACGGTCGTCGACGTCACCTTCCACGGCGAGGCCGCCACCCAGCCCGTCGTCTCGCAGCTCTCGCGCACCTACAACATCGACATCTCGATCCTCGGCGCCGCCATCGACACCGTCGGCGGACTCCAGGTCGGCCGCATGCGCATCGAACTGCCCGGCCGCTACGAGGACAACGTGGTGCCGATCGGCTTCCTGCGCGAACAGGGCCTGCAGATCGACGTGTTGGGCCAGGAGCCCGTACTGCTGAAGGAAGGTGCCAAGTGACCTGGTCGGAGATGCAGCCGCTGCTGTCCCAGGCATGTTGGGACACGCTGTACATGGTCGGCTGGTCCACGGTCATCGCCGTCGTCGGCGGACTCCCGCTCGGCATCCTGCTCGTGCTGACCGACCGCGGCGGACTGCTCCAGAACGTCGCCGCGAACAAGGTCATCGGGCAGATCGTGAACGTGGCCCGCTCGCTGCCGTTCATCATCCTCATGGTCGCGCTGATGAACTTCACCCGGACCATCACCGGGACGACCATCGGCCGCGAGGCCGCCATCGTGCCGCTCGCGATCGGGGCAATTCCCTTCTTCGCGCGCCTGGTTGAGACGGCTGTCCGGGAAGTGGACGGCGGGCTCGTCGAGGCCGTGCAGTCGATGGGCGGCAACACCTGGACGATCGTGCGCAAGGTCCTCGTACCGGAGTCCCTGCCCTCGCTGATCTCCAGCACCACGACCACGATCGTCGCGCTCATCGGCTACTCCGCGATGGCGGGCACGGTCGGCGCGGGCGGTCTCGGCGACATCGCCATCCGCTACGGCTACCAGCGCTTCGAGACCCAGCTGATGTGGATCACCGTGGCGATCCTCGCGGTCGTCATCTCCCTCATCCAGTTCGCCGGCGACTACGCGGCCCGCTCCGCGCACCGGCGCGGCGGACGGTCGGGACCCGAGCCGAGGCTCCGGCTGCTGAAAGCCGCATAGGCCCACCCCCCACTCGGACTCCCCGCACCACCCAACGCGGGGTCGTAGTACGCGACACCCTTCAGGAAAGGCACTTTTCGTGCGTAACACCGCAAAGTTCACCACCGCCGTCCTCGCCGCCGGAGCCCTCACCCTCGCGCTCTCCGCGTGCGGTTCGGGCAAGGGCTTCTCCTCGGCCTCCGACTACAGCGGACCGCTGGTCGTCGCCGCGAGTCCCACCCCGCACGCCGAGATCCTCGACTACGTCAAGGACCACCTGGCGAAGAAGGCCGGACTCGACCTGGAGGTCAAGGAGTTCACCGACTACGTGACGCCGAACACGGCGACCGAGGACGGGTCGGTGGGCGCCAACTACTTCCAGAACCAGCCGTACCTCGACGACTTCAACAAGAAGAACGGCACCCACATCGTGCCCGTCGTCACGGTCCACCTGGAGCCGCTCGGCCTCTACTCCCACAAGGTGAAGAGCGCCGACGCCCTGAAGAGCGGAGCGACGGTCGCCGTCCCGAACGACAGCGTCAACGAGGCCCGCGCCCTCAAGCTGCTCGCGGCCAACGGGCTGATCACCCTCAAGTCCGGTGTCGGCAACGAGGCGACCCCCGCCGACATCACCAAGAACCCGAAGAACCTCAAGTTCAAGGAGCTGGAGGCGGCCCAGACCCCGCGCTCCCTGGACGACGTCGACGCGGCCGTCATCAACGGCAACTACGCCATCTCCTCGGGCCTGAAGCCCGCCAAGGACGCGATCGTCCTGGAGTCCGCGACGAACAACCCGTACGGCAACTTCCTCGCCGTGAAGAAGGGCAACGAGAAGGACCCGCGCGTCAAGAAGCTCGCGAAGCTGCTGACCTCGCCCGAGGTCAAGAAGTTCATCGAGGACAAGTACGCCGGCTCCGTCATCCCGTCCTTCTGAGCCGAACCGGGGGAACCGCCATGCGCAAGAGCATCGCCGTCACCGCGGCCGGACTCGCCGTGACCTTCTTCGGACTCACGGCCTGCGGCTCGGGCTCCGACTCCGGCAAGGGCGGTGGCAAGGACGACGGCACCCTCGTCGTCGGTGCCACCGCCATGCCGGCCGGCGAGGTCCTGACGTACATCAAGGACAACCTCGCCCAGAAGGCCGGACTCGACCTGGAGATCAAGGAGTTCACGGACTACGTCCTGCCGAACACCGCGCTCCAGGAGGGCTCGCTGGACGCGAACCTCTACCAGAACCAGCCCTTCCTCGACGAGTTCAACAAGAGCAAGGGCACCGACCTGGTCCCGGTCGTCAAGGCGTACCTGCCGCCGATGGGCGTGTACTCCAAGAAGACCAAGGACATCGCGAAGCTCGCCGACGGAGCCACCGTCGCCGTACCGAACGAGACCACCAACGAGGGGCGCGCCCTCAAACTCCTCGCTGCCAAGGGGCTGATCACG
The DNA here is from genome assembly GCF_040655035.1 of Streptomyces sp. NPDC050549. NCBI lineage: Bacteria > Bacillati > Actinomycetota > Actinomycetes > Kitasatosporales > Streptomycetaceae > Streptomyces > Streptomyces sp. NPDC050549. The sequence goes on along the minus strand of NZ_JBFAJD010000003.1, from coordinate 98,557 downwards.
CTCAAGGAGGGCGCGGGCACCGACGCGTCCCCCGCGGACGTCACGGCCAACCCGGAGCACCTGAAGTTCAAGGAGCTCGACCCGGCCCAACTCCCGCGCTCGCTCGACGACGTGGACGTGGCCGTCATCAACAACAACTATGCCCAGGACGCGGGCCTCAGCCCCGCGAAGGACGCGATCCTCCTGGAGTCGGCGAAGGACAACCCCTACGCCAACCTCCTGGCCGTCAAACGCGGCAACGAGGACGACCCCCGCGTCGGGAAGCTCGCGAAGCTGCTCGTCTCCGCCGACGTGAAGAAGTTCATAGCGGAGAAGTACAAGGGCTCCGTCCTGCCGGTCACCACCGGCTGACGGGGGCGTATACGGCGTATCACCACGCACGGGGTCCACTCGCTCACGGCGGGTGGACCCCGTGGTGCGGTTCACTGCTTTCATGCTGCATGCTGGGCAGTTCAGGTTGCCCTGAACATTTTCCATAGGTTACGGAGTGGCGCATGACTAGCACCTTCCCCAACATCTCCATCAGCACGGAGCGGTTGGTGCTGCGGCCCCTCGACGAGGACGATGTGCAGGCCCTGGCCGAGATGATGAACGACGAGCAGGTCGCGGCCTGGACCGACGTCCCCCAGCCGTTCACCGTCGCCGGCGCCCGCGAGTGGATCACCAACTACGCGCCCGCCGAACGGACTTCGGGCCGCGGCCTCGACCTCGCCGTCACCGAGTTCCTCACCCAACGGCTCGTCGGCATCGTGCAGTTGACCAAGACCGACTGGCATGTCCGGTCCACCGAGCTGTCGTACATCATCGCCCCCTGGGCCCGCGGCGAGGGCTATGCCTCCGAGGCCGCGCTCGCCACCGCCCAATGGCTGTTCGGGGACCAGAAGCTGGAGCGCATCGAACTGCGCACCGCCGCCGACAACACCGCCTCCCAGCAGGTGGCCCAGAAGATCGGCTGCATCAGCGAGGGCGTCCTGCGCAACGCCTGCATAGCGCACGTCCACGCCGACGACGGCACCTGGATCGACGTCCGCACCGACTTCATCGTGTGGAGCCTCCTCCCCGAGGACCTGGAGGGCACGGCGGAGCAGCTCGCCGACGTCGACGGTTTCACGTCACTCGCCGACTGGAACTGAATCCGGCGGGTACGACCACGGGAGCACCGCCCGGCCGCACCAGGTACCCTCACGGTGCCCGCGTACGGGCCGCTTCCCCTGACGACCTGCGATGTACCCCTGGAGACTGACGACGATGGCCGACCGCGTCACGGTGATCGGCTGGGACGGCTCTCCGCTGACAGCTGCGGCACGCTCCGCCCTGAGCGCCGCCACCCTGGTGGCCGGCGCGCCCCACCATCTGGAACTGCCCGAGGTGCCGGCGGCCGCCGAACGCATCCGCCTCGGCAGCGTGGCCCTCGCCGCCCGCCGGATCGCCGGCCGCCGTGGCACCGCCGTCGTGTTCGCCGACGGAGACCCGGGCTTCTTCGGCGTCGTACGCACCCTGCGCGCACCCGAGTTCGGCCTGGAGGTGGAGGTCGTCCCCGCCGTCTCCTCGGTGGCCGCCGCCTTCGCCCGCGCCGGTATGCCCTGGGACGACGCGCAGGTGGTCGTCGCACACAGACGCACCCTGCGACGCGCGGTGAACGTGTGCCGGGCCCACACGAAGGTCGCCGTCCTCACCTCGCCGGGCGCCGGCCCCGCCGAACTCGGCCTGCTGCTGGAGGGTGTCCACCGCACCTTCGTCATCTGCGAGGAACTGGGCACCGAGCACGAGCAGGTCACTGTCCTCACCTCCGACAAGGCCGCCGACCGCACCTGGCGCGACCCCAACGTCGTCATCGTCATGGGCGGCCCGGTCGGCCCCGCCGTCACGACCGGCGCGGGCGAGGGCTGGATCGCCGGCCGCGACCCGGCCGCCGTCTCCCGGGGCTGGACCCTCCCCGCCGAGGCCTACGTCGGTGAGCTCGGCGAGGGCGAGACGGAACTGCTCCGGGCCGCCCAACTCGCCCGCCTCGGCCCGCGCGTCGGAGACCTCGTGTGGGACATCGGCTGCGGCAGTGGCGCCTTCGCCATCGAGGCGGCCCGCGCCGGAGCCGCCGTCATCGCCGTCGACCGCGACAGCCAGGCCTGCGCCCGCACCGACTCCGCGGCCCGCAGTTTCGGCGTGCACCTCCAGATCGTGAAGGGCGACGCCCCGCACATCCTGGAGGACCTTCCCGAACCTGACGTGGTACGCGTCGGCGGCGGGGGAGTGGCCGTCGTCTCCGCGGTCGCCGACCGGCGCCCGCAGCGCATCGTGGCGCACGCCTCGACCCGAGACGAGGCCGAACTCGTCGGCCGCGACCTCACGGAGCACGGCTACCACGTGGAGTGCGCCCTCATCCAGTCCGTCGAACTCGACACCAGGGCCTGGACGGAGACAGAACGGAGCGTCGCGTTCCTGCTCAGCGGCCTCCTTCCGGAGCGCGTTTCCTGACCCCTCGAACCGTCCCCGTGATCCTGTTGTCGTACTGCGCGCGGTAGGCTGGCGGACCGTTGTACCGCACAGGGTGGCCCGGCGCTTCGTTCGTCAATGTCCGGAAAACCCGCCCGTTTTGGGGTGTGTGTGGTACAGCGGAACCGGAGGACGCGCAACGTGGCGCAGTCCACAGCGGGCCGTCGCGGATCAAGCTGCCGTGACGGCGCAACGGCCGCGACAATGCCATTGAATGGCTTTGTCGTCTAAATGGCTTTGTCGCTTTTTGGCGTCGGGTCGTTCGTGCCGCTGGACAGGCACGCTCGTTCTCCACTGCGGGGCGGTCGGTGCGCCGTTCCCGGTGAGCGGGTCGTAGAAGCACTAACCGATGGGCGAGGGGTACGCATGACCGACACCGGCCAGGTCCCGGCCGAGGGGTTGCCGGAGAACGCAGGCATGGTGGAACAGCCGAGCGTTCCCGCACACGGCGCGTACACCTACCTCTCCGAGACCACCGCCGAGGACGAGGACCTGTTGCTGCTGCCGGGCGCCCAGGGCGCCTGGGGCAACGAGGTCCCGCCCCCCGTCCCCGAGCCGGTCGTCGAGACCGTCCAGGAGCCCGCTCCACTCGAACCCGCTCCGCACGAGTCGGCTCCGCACGGGCAGGCCCCGCACGAGTCGGCTCTGCACGAGCCCGGTCCGCACGAGACGGCGGGCCGCGACAGCGGCGCCGTCGACCTCGGTGGCGTCCGGCTCGCCGAACCGCCGCTCGCGCCGGTCACCCCGCGCCGCCCGCTGCACCTGGGCCCGCCCCTCCCCGACACCTCCGCGAGCCCGGTCCGCTCCCTCGCCGACCGCGGCCCCGCCGGTGCGCCGGTACGGCAGTCCGGCCCGCCGACGGCCAATTCCGAATACCTCGACGCCCCCCAGCTCCGCGACTTGCCCCCGCAGGGCGCGGCCCCCTGGGGCGCCCACTCCTCGGTCGCCGCAGGGGTGCGAACAGCCGAAACGGTTACTCCGGCACCGGCGGCCGAACCGGCCCCGGAGCCCGACGATGCGGCCCGGGCCGCGGTGGCGAGGCTCGCCACGGAAGCGGTGAACGGGGCAGTCGCCACGGCCGTGGACACCGGGCTCGCCCTGGCTGCCGAGCCGGGCTCGGGCTTGGCGCAGGCCCCCGACGCGGGGGAGGCCTGGCAGGGGAACGGTCAGCTGTACGCGGTCGAGACGGCGGCGACGGCGTCCGCTTCGGAGTCCTCGGCTTCTTCTGCTACCTCTGCTTCCTCTGTTCACGCGAGCATGGAGAGTTCTGAGCCGGTTGGTGTCCCTGAGGCGGGTCAACTGCCGGAAGGTGCTGAGGGGTTGGGCGCCGGGGCGGTGCCGGGGGCCGGAGAGGCCGTCGACGCCGGGCCCGATCAGGGTGTCGAGGCCGGGGCGGCCTACGGTGCCGGGGGGGACCCCGAGGCCGGATTCGTCCACGCCGTCGGCACAGTTCCGGAGGCCGCACTCGGACAGGGCGTCGGCCCTGGCGCCGAGGACGTCCTGGCAGAGGGCGCCCACGCGGCGCCCGAAGCGCAGTTCCTGCCCGGTGACGGTGCGGGCCCCGCTCCCGAAGCCGCACTCGCGCAAGACAGCGTCCCCGTTTCCGATTCCGAGTCGGCCCAGACCGTCGACCAGGCCCCCGAGGACGCGTTCGTCGCCTCCCCGGCCCCGGAAGCCGTAACCGCTGCGGAGCCGGGCCACACGCAGGGAGACCAGGCTCTCGACGAGGCCGGCGAGGTCCAGGCCCAGGACGTCGGGTCAACTCCGGTTGTTCCCACGGCAGTCGAGACCCCGCTCGTCTACGACACCGAGCCCCTCGCCCCCGCCTCGGACACCGCGCAGCCCGCCCCCACGGCCGACGACTCGGCTCCTCTCGCCGAGGCCGAGGCCATCGCGGTCCCGGTCCTGGCCGCGCCCCCGGTCCTGGTCCCGGACGAGGCGCACCCCGACACCGCGGTCACGCCCGTCGAAGAGGCCGTCCCCGCTCCAGTCGTCGAAGGCTCACCCGTCTTCCTCGACGCGACCCCGGGCGACCCGACTTTCCAGCCGACCGTCGCGCCCGAAGCAGTACCGGACCAGCAGTTCGCGGCGGAAGCGGAGCCCGCGCTCGCGCCGCAGCCGACCACCGTCGAGGACCACGGAGCGGAAGCAGCCGACCCCCACGCCCCGCTCTCGACCGAGCAGCCCCCCGCCCCCGAGCCGCCCGCTCCCCTCGCTCAACCCGCCACCCCGGCCGCCGAGTTCGTCGAGTTCGCCGAGGTGCCGCAGGCCGTCCCGGCGAGCCCCGACCCCGACGACTCCCTCGGCCGCTTCGTGCCGGTGGAGGGCTCGGTGCCCACCACCCCGCACCTCGCACCGACCCCGCCGCACCCCCTCGTCATCCCCGCGGAGGACCCGGCCGGCGGCGCGGACGCCTTCGTCGCCGTCCCGGGCCCCCGAGAGGCCGACGCCGGCGCCGATGGCGAGCCCGAACTCGTGCAGCACGCGGACGACCTGGACACCCGGGCCGCCGATCAGGAAGAAGAGAGCACGGCCGCAGTGGAAGACGTACGAGAGTCCACCGGCCCTGCCGCACCCGCCTACGACGACGCCGAACGCGAGGCCGTGCTGAAGGTGATGCGCGAGCGCCGTGACATCCGCAACGGCTTCCGCAGCGACCCGATCCCGCACGACGTGCTGCTGCGCGTGCTGGAGGCGGCGCACACGGCTCCGTCCGTCGGGCACTCCCAGCCGTGGGACTTCGTGGTCATCCGCTCCGCCGACACCCGCCGCAACATGCACGAACTGGCCCAGAGCCAGCGCGAGGCGTACGCGAAGTCGCTGCCCAAGGGCCGGGCGAAGCAGTTCAAGGAACTGAAGATCGAGGCGATCCTCGACACCCCGGTGAACATCGTCGTCACCGCCGACCCGACCCGCGGCGGCCGGCACACCCTCGGCCGGCACACGCAGCCGCAGATGGCGCCGTACTCCGCCGCCCTCGCGGTGGAGAACCTGTGGCTCGCCGCCCGTGCCGAGGGCCTCGGGGTCGGCTGGGTCAGCTTCTTCGACGAGCGCGAGATGGTCCGCGCGCTCGGCCTGCCGGAGCACCTGGAGGTCATCGCGTACCTCTGCGTCGGCTACGTCGACGAGTTCCCGGAGGAGCCCGAGCTGATGCAGGCGGGCTGGTCCAAGCGCCGCCCGCTGTCGTGGGTCGTGCACGAGGAGACGTACGGCCGCCGTGCCCTGCCCGGTGAGGACCCGCACGACCTGCTGGCGGAGACCGTCGCCGGGATCCGCCCGCTGGACGCGAAGGCGCTCGGCGAGGCGTGGGAGCGGCAGAAGCGGATGACGAAGCCGCCGGGCTCGCTCGGCATGCTGGAGATCATCTCGGCGCAGTTGTCCGGTCTTTCCCGGCAGTGCCCGCCGCCGATCCCGGAGCCCGCGGCCGTCGCGATCTTCGCGGGCGACCACGGTGTGCACGCGCAGGGGGTCACCCCCTGGCCGCAGGAGGTGACGGCCCAGATGGTCGCCAACTTCCTTGGCGGCGGCGCCGTTTGCAACGCCTTCGCGAGCCAGGTCGGCGCCGAGGTGTGTGTCGTGGATGTCGGTGTGGCATCCGAACTCCCTGCCACGCCCGGCCTGTTGCCCCGCAAGATCCGGGCCGGTACGTCCGACATGACGACCGGTCCCGCGATGACCCGCGAGGAGGCCAAGCAGGCCATCGAGGTGGGCATCGAGACCGCCCGCGACCTGGTGGCGGCCGGCAACAAGGCGCTGCTCACAGGTGAGATGGGCATCGCGAACACCACCGCGTCCGCCGCCCTGATCTCGGTGTTCACGGACACCGACCCCGCCGATGTCACCGGTCGGGGCACCGGCATCAACGACGAGACCCTGGCCCGCAAGACGGAGGTCGTGCGCCGCGCGATCGAACTCCACCAGCCGGACCCCGCCGACCCCATCGGCGTACTCGCCGCGATCGGCGGCTTCGAGCACGCGGCCATGGTCGGCCTGCTGCTCGGCGGCGCCTCCCTGCGTACGCCGGTGATCCTGGACGGCGTCAGCGCCGGCGCCGCCGCCCTGGTGGCCCGCGCCATCGCCCCCGAGGTCCTCGCGGCCTGCATCGCGGGTCACCGCAGCGCCGAACCGGGTCACGTGGCCGCGCTCAACAAGCTCGGCCTGCGCCCCCTGGTCGACCTCGACCTCCGCCTCGGCGAGGGCACGGGCGCACTGCTCGCCCTGCCGCTGGTGCAGAGCACGGCGCGGGCGATGCACGAGGTGGCGACGTTCGATTCCGCAGGGGTGACCGAGAAGTAGGCGCCTGCAGGGGGCTGTGGCGGCTCAGCCAGTGGACCGGCTGAGCCGCCACAGCCCCCTGCCCGTAAAATCTGCACGTCAGGGCCACCGCACGTCGTGAAGCACGCCGGGCAACCCGCCGTACAAGAGGAGCCGCACCCTCATGGCCGAAAACCCCGCCTACCCCGTAGGCCTCCGCCTCACCGGCCGCAGGGTCGTCGTCCTGGGCGGCGGCCAGGTCGCCCAGCGCCGGCTGCCGGCGCTGATCGCGGCGGGCGCGGACATCCTCCTCGTGTCTCCCGAGGCGACCCCCTCCGTCGAGGCGATGGCGGACGCGGGCGAGATCGCCTGGGAGCGACGCCCGTATGCGGCCGGCGACCTCGCGGACGCCTGGTACGCCCTCATCGCCACCACCGACCCCGAGGCCAACACCGCAGCCTCCGCCGAGGCGGAAGCCCACCGCGTCTGGTGCGTGCGCTCCGACGACGCCGACCGGGCCACCGCCTGGACCCCGGCCACCGGCCACAGCGAGGGCGTCACCGTCGCCGTACTCACCACGGACGCGCGCGGCCGGGACCCCCGCCACACCGCTGCGATCCGGGACGCGGTCGTCGCGGGCCTGCGCGACGGCACCCTCGTCGCCCCCCACCACCGCACCCGCACCCCGGGCGTCGCCCTCGTCGGCGGCGGCCCCGGCGACCCGGACCTCATCACGGTCCGCGGCCGCCGCCTCCTCGCCGAGGCCGACGTCGTCATCGCCGACCGCCTCGGCCCGCGCGACCTCCTCGCCGAACTCCCCCCGCACGTCGAGGTGATCGACGCGGCGAAGATCCCGTACGGCCGTTACATGGCCCAGGAGGCCATCAACAACGCGCTGATCGAACACGCCAAGCAGGGCAAGTCGGTGGTCCGTCTGAAGGGCGGCGACCCCTTCGTCTACGGCCGTGGCATGGAGGAGGTCCAGGCGCTCGCCGAGGCCGGCATCCCCTGCACGGTGGTGCCCGGCATCTCCAGCTCGATCTCGGTACCGGGCGCGGCCGGTATCCCGGTCACCCATCGCGGAGTCGCACACGAGTTCACCGTGGTCAGCGGCCATGTCGCCCCTGACGACGAGCGCTCCCTGGTGGACTGGCCGTCCCTCGCGAAGCTCACCGGCACGCTGGTGGTCCTGATGGGCGTGGACAAGATAGGGAAGATCGCCGAGACCCTGATCGCGCACGGGAAACCGGCCGACACGCCGGTCGCCCTGGTCCAGGAGGGCACCACGGCCGCCCAGCGCCGGGTGGACGCGACCCTCGCGACGGTGGGCGAGACCGTGCGCACCGAGGACGTGAAGCCGCCGGCGGTGATCGTCATCGGCGCGGTCGTCACCGTGGGCCCCGAGGCGCTTGCGTAACCCCGGGTAACACAACCCGTTCCCAGCCGTTGGCACGACACCCAGGACAAGGCAGTATCACCCTGTGGCCGATCTCATCACCGTTGAGGATCCCGACGACCCGCGCCTGCGTGATTACACGGGCCTGACCGACGTAGAGCTGCGCCGCAAGCGTGAACCGGCCGAGGGCCTGTTCATCGCCGAGGGCGAGAAGGTCATCAGACGGGCCAAGGACGCGGGCTACGAGATGCGCTCGATGCTGCTGTCCGCGAAGTGGGTCGACGTCATGCGCGACGTCATCGACGAACTCCCGGCCCCGGTCTACGCGGTGAGCCCGGAGTTGGCCGAACGCGTCACGGGCTACCACGTCCACCGGGGCGCCCTCGCCTCCATGCAGCGCAAACCGCTCCCCACGGCGCACGAACTCCTCCGGACCACCCGCAGGGTCGTCGTCATGGAGTCCGTCAACGACCACACCAACATCGGCGCGATCTTCCGCTCGGCGGCGGCCCTGGGCATGGACGCGGTACTGCTCTCCCCGGACTGCGCGGACCCTCTGTACCGCCGCAGTGTGAAGGTCTCCATGGGTGCGGTCTTCGCCGTCCCCTACGCCCGACTCGACAGCTGGCCCAAGGGCCTGGAGTCGGTCCGCGAGGCAGGCTTCACGCTGCTCGCCCTCACCCCCGACGAGAAGGCGAAGAGCCTCGACGAGGCGGCCCCCCACCGCATGGACAGGGTCGCCCTGATGCTCGGCGCGGAGGGCGACGGTCTCTCCACCCAGGCCCTGGTGGCCGCCGACGAATGGGTCCGCATCCCGATGGCCCACGGCGTCGACTCCCTCAACGTGGGCGCTGCCGCTGCCGTAGCCTTCTACGCGGTGGCCACCGGCCGCCCCGAACTCTAGGAGCCCCTTGGACCAGCGAGAGGCGATCGTCGCCGTCCTACGACGCGCGGACCGCGTGCTGGTCATCCGCCGTGGACCCGACTCGGCCCGCTCCGGCTACTGGGCCCCGCTCAGCGGCAAGCTCGAACCGGGCGAGACCCAGGAAGAAGCCCTGGTCAGGGAGGTCCACGAGGAGGTCGGCCTCGCGGTCTCCCCCCTGGCCAAGGTCTGGCAGTCCGAGACCGACGACGGCGGCTTCCGCCTCCACTGGTGGACCGCCACCGAAACAGGCAACGGCACCATTGTCCCCGACCCGGGCGAGGTCTCCGAGGTCCGCTGGGTCACCGCGGCCGAGTTCCTGACGATGACCCCGCTCTTCGACGCGGACCGGGAGTTCTTCGCGCACATCCTGCCGAGCCTGTAGGCACGGCTGAAAAGTCAGCGCGTCCGGCGTCTGAGGACGGGGCCGTCCGGGCCGAAGCGGGGGTCTGGGGCGGCGGGGGGCGAAACAACCCCACGACACCCCACCGCTCACTGCCCGGCGAAACCGCCCACAGCCCCGAACCGCCCGTCCTCCGCCACGACCCTCTCGTGCCCCTGCGGTGCACCGCCCCCCGTGCGCCCGAGCCCGTGCGCCGGCCCCGAGCACCCCTGAGCCACTGCGATACCGAGCGCGACCAGCAACGTCACCACGACGAACACGAACAGCCGCTGCCGCAGCAGACGCGGGTTGGCGGGCCGCCGCCCCGTGCCCGTGGTCCGCGGCCCCGGGCGGCCGGTGCCGCTGCGCGGGGCGGGACGGCTGCCGCTGCCGGAGCGGGTGGTGTTCCGCCCCGCCGGAGTCGGCCGTGCCGAGCCCGGTCGGGAAGGGACGCCGCCGCTCCCACGAGAGGGATTGCCACCGCCCCGCGACGGCGGAGCGGTACCGCGCGGCGCCGGGGTGCCCTGCGGACTCTGCGGGCGTCGACCGCCCTGCGTGCGCTGCTGCTCGGGATAGCTCTCGGTGAGCCGCCCGGTGGGCCGGTCGGCTTCGCCACCACGCGGCGCGGGCGGTCGTACGTCCGACAGACCCTGGGCCTCACGGGCGGCGATCTCCTTGAGGCGCAAGGACAGCTGGAGCGTGCTGGGCCGCTCCTCGGGATCCTTCGCCAGGCACGCGCGGACCAGCGGAGCGAGCGCGTCCGGTACACCGTGCAGCTGCGCCTCCTCGTGCACCACGCGGTACAGCATCACCTCTGAACTGCCGTGCCCGAAGGGCGAGTCGGAGGTAGAGGCATACGCGAGCGTGGCTCCGAGCGAGAAGACGTCCGTGGCCGGCGTGACCGCGGCCCCCCGCACCTGCTCGGGTGCGAGGAAGCCGGGCGAACCGACCGCCGTGCCGACGTGCGTGAGCGTCGAGGCTCCGGTCGCCCAGGCGATACCGAAGTCGATGATCCGCGGGCCCTTGGGGGAGAGAAGGATGTTCGACGGCTTGAGATCCCGGTGAACGACCCCGGCTTCATGCACCGCGACGAGCCCCTCCGACAGCGCGGCCCCGATCGCGGCGACCTCGGCCGCGCCGAGCGCGCCCTCGTCGGCGACCTTGTCGTGCAGGGAGGGACCGGGCACGTACTGCGTGGCGAACCACGGCCGGTCCGCCTCCAGATCCGCCGCGACCAGCCGCGCCGTGCACCCACCCCGGATCCGCCGGGCGGCCGACACCTCGCGCGCGAACCGCGAACGGAACTCCTGGTCCTCCGCCAGATCCGGGCGGATCACCTTCAGCGCGACCCGCTGGCCCTTGCGGTCGGAGCCCAGGTAGACGACGCCCATTCCGCCCGCGCCGAGCCGTCTGTGAAGCCTGAACGAGCCGACGACGCGCGGGTCCTCGCGCCTCAGGCGCATCATCGCCATGTTCATCCCCGCTGCCCGGTCCGTGTGACGAGCGACAGCTTACGTTTCCACAGCCGCCCGCGCGCAAAGGCCGCGCCCTCTCGGACCGATGGATTGTCAGTGCCGGGTGGGAAACTTTGAAGGGTGGTCAGAGGCCGTGCGAACAGCAGGACTTCATATCGCCCCCGACCCCAACCAACCATCACAGAAGGGGGATTGAGCGCGTGAAGGGTGATCGCGTCGAGATAGTGGTGGACGCCGGCGACACCACACGTACATACGAGGTGGTGGCGAGCAGGGCGGGCCGCAGGGTGGAGACGGCGGTACGGCGAGGTGTTGTGGAAGTGAGCGAAGTCACCCGCAGCGGCTCAGTAGTCCGCACAGCCCGCTTCATGGCGACCCGGGTCCTGGCCCTGGTCGAGCAGCCGGTCCCGCGTGAGGACAGCTCGGAGAAAGCGGGGCACACCGGACGCCCCCTCCGGGAAGACCCCGAGACCTAGGTCTCCGTCTCCACCCAGGGGAGTAGTTCGCAGGTCATTGCTCATCCTCCGGGAGGCCCGCCAATCGGTACGAGGGCATGACGACCCGCACCCGCCGCGCACCTAGATTTGAGGTCAAGCGGCGGGTGCAGCACTCGTCCCCCGAGGTCAGACACCCGCCGCTGCCAACGACAACTGAGTTCGGTCAACGGAGCACGGTCAGGAGAGGGACCATGGCCCACACGGCACCGCGGGCATTGATCCGCGAAGAGGGACGCAAGGCGTACAACGCGGCGTTCCACACCCGCCGCACGGGCCGTCGCCACCCGCTGGTGGCGACCTTGATGGCACTTCCCCTGGCGGTCCTGCTCCTGGTCGTCTTCGACGGCTGGGAGACCGTGGCCACACAGGCGTCGTCCGTGGGAGTGATGCTGGGGCGCTGAGCGGCGACCCCAGGCCCGGAAGAGCGGTCCGGGCGGGGACATCAACCCATGAAACCCCGTGGGGACGGGGGTGCGGCGGACGGCAAAAAAAGCCGGCGCAGCTGGGGAGCTGCGCCGGCTTTGCTTTGCCCTCGCATTGCAACGCCTTTGGCTGGAGCGCCCCGAAGGGGCGCGGGGCTGTATCGATTTTCGGCTCCGCAGAGTGGGCGCGCCCAGCCCCCACCGGCCCGCAGTGGACCCGCACACCCAGCCGTACGCTCCCATAGCAAGCCGTACGACTCAGGGGGACCCGGTGACCACCCGCCAACTGCTGTCCGACCTGACAGCCCGAGCTGTAAAAGCAGCGCACACCCGAACCCCCGCCTGCCCCTGCGGAGCAACCCACACCCTCACGGACCGCCCCGACGGCACAGTCGTCCGCCACGCAGCCACCGTCGCCAAGGCCCACGCCCCGCACACGAACCCCACCGACCTCACGGCCCGCCTCACCGCCGCCACGCACCTCCCCGGCATCCTCCTGCCCCCACTGGACCCCACCCCCCTCACCCTGCACGACCGCCAGGTGACGTTCTGGCCCTACGGCACCCCCGTGGACCCGGACGATCCGGACGCGGCCCCCTGGGAAGCCGCGGCCACCCTCCTCGCCCGCCTCCACCGCACCCCCGCCCCGACCCCCCTCCCGCCCATGCGCGGCCCCCTCAAGGCGGTCAGGGCGATCACCCGCCTGCGCGAGACCGGCGGCGGCCACCCCGCAGCCGCCCCTGTCCTGCACGCCTGGACCCTGCTCCCGGCGTGGGCCCGCGCGGAGGCGCCCCAGCCGGACACCACCACCCTCTGCCACGGCGACCTCCACCTGGGCCAGCTCGTCCGGCACCCGGCCCCCGACGGCCCCTGGCTGCTGATCGACGTCGACGACCTGGGCGTAGGAGTCCCGGGGTGGGACCTGGCGCGGCCCGCCGCCTGGTATGCCTGCGGGCTGCTCCCGCCCGACGAGTGGGCCCGCTTCCTGGCCGCGTACCGCGCGGCGGGCGGCCCGGCGGTTCCCGCGGACGGCGACCCCTGGCCGGCCCTGGACGTCCCGGCCCGTGCCCTGACCGTGCAGACCGCGGCCCTCGCCATCGTCAAGGCGGTCGCGGCGGGCCGCCCACTGGACGAGGTGGAAGGAGCGGTTGTGGACGCCTGTGACCGAATGGGTTCCGTCCCACCCGAGTTGACGCCCGGATTCGCGAAGTAGGGTGCAACCGACCGGGGTCGGACGGAGTCTGTCCTGGGGAAACACGAAGACGTACCAACGGCCGAGGAGTTGAGCCGAGCATGCAGTGTCCGAAGTGCCATGCGCCGATGCACACGTACAACCGCAACGGTGTCCAGATCGAACAGTGCAGCAACTGCCGGGGGATCTTCCTCGACTACGGCGAGCTGGAGGCGCTGACCCGCGTGGAGTCCCAGTGGCAGCAGCCCGCCCCGCCGCCCCCGGGCCCGCAGGCCTACCCCGCCCCGCCCGCGCCCGCCTGGGGCGCCCCGCACGGCGGCGGTCACGGCGGTGGCCACTACGGCGGTCACGGCGGCCACCACCGCCACAAGAGCTTCGGCCACATGCTGTTCTCCAGCTGACCGGCACACGGAAGAACCCCCGGCCGTACGAGACGGCCGGGGGTTCCGGTGTGTGGACGATACTGGGATTGAACCAGTGACCTCTTCCGTGTCAGGGAAGCGCTCTCCCGCTGAGCTAATCGTCCTCGGGACCACGATCCGCAGATCATGGGCGGTACGTGCGCGATACTGGGATTGAACCAGTGACCTCTTCCGTGTCAGGGAAGCGCTCTCCCGCTGAGCTAATCGCGCGGGGATCCTTGCGGATCAGTGGACGATACTGGGATTGAACCAGTGACCTCTTCCGTGTCAGGGAAGCGCTCTCCCGCTGAGCTAATCGTCCTTGGAGGTGGAGACGGGATTTGAACCCGTGTAGACGGCTTTGCAGGCCGTTGCCTCGCCTCTCGGCCACTCCACCAGGAGCGTAGGGGTTCGGGAAGATCCCCCACTTCCTGCGAGCGGACGACCAGGTTCGAACTGGCGACCTCAACCTTGGCAAGGTTGCGCTCTACCAACTGAGCTACGTCCGCTTGTCGTTTCCGCTCGGCTTGCGCGTCGCGGCGACGAGTTGAACTCTAGCGGATTCCGGGGCCAGCACAAAAACGCGTTTGTGCAGCGTGCTGGCCTGCGACTACGGGAACGCATGGTCAGGGCACCCGCGGTGACATGGCCGGGCAACCTGTGAGACACCCGCCATAGACTCGACGGCGTGCTCGACCTCGTTCCTCTTGCCCGCTTCGGCGGCCGTGTCGCCACCGGCCTCCTCGATGTCACCAGCGATCCCGCGGCCCTGGACTCCACCGGCTTCTGGGCGGTCGCGGCCGACTTCGAGGGCCGTCTGACCTGCGCGCGCTTCCGCGACGTGCGACCCGAACCGGTCCCGGCACCCGTCCCCGGCGCCTGGCACGGCCCCGCGACCGACGCCTGGACCAGCTCCCTCGACCGCGCCGCCTACACCGCCGGCGTCCGCCGCATCCGGGAGCACATCGCGGCCGGCGAGGTCTACCAGGCCAACCTGTGCCGCGTCCTGTCCGCGCCCGTCGCGCCCGACGCCGACGTGGACGCCCTCACCGCCCTGCTCGCACGCGGCAACCCGGCGCCGTACGCAGGAACGATCCGGCTGCCCGGTCACGGCGTCGAGATATCCACCGCGTCACCCGAGCTCTTCCTGCGCCGTACCGGGCGGGTAGTCGAGTCGGGCCCGATCAAGGGCACCGGGCGGACGGAGGCGGACCTGCTGCAGAAGGACTACGCCGAGAACGTGATGATCGTGGACCTGGTCCGCAACGACCTCGGGCGCGTCTGCGCCACGGGGACCGTGACCGTGCCGGACCTGTGTGTCGTCGAGAAGCACCCCGGTCTGGTCCACCTCGTGTCGACGGTCCGGGGTGAGTTGCACGCGGACGCGGGCTGGCCGGAGCTGCTGGCCGCCGCCTTCCCGCCCGGGAGTGTCACCGGCGCGCCCAAGTCCAGTGCCCTGCGCATCATCGACGCCCTGGAGACCGCACCCCGCGGCCCCTACTGCGGGGGCATCGGATGGGTCGACGCCGACCGGGGCACCGGCGAACTGGCCGTCGGCATCCGCACCTTCTGGATCGACCGCGCCGACGGCAGGCTCCGCTTCGGCACCGGCGCCGGCATCACCTGGGGGTCGGACCCCGAGGGGGAGTGGCGGGAGACCGAGCTGAAGGCGTCACGGCTGCTCGCGGTAGCGTCGGGCGCGTACGAGGTGAGCGGAGGGGCTCTTTCATGAAGATCTGGCTCGACGGCGGGTTGCAGGACATCGAGTCCGCCCGTGTCTCCGTCTTCGACCACGGACTGACCGTGGGCGACGGCATTTTCGAGACGGTGAAGGCGACGGACGGGAAGACGTTCGCGCTGACCCGCCATCTCGACCGGCTGACCCGCTCCGCACGCGGACTCGGCCTCCCCGACCCCGACCTGGACGAGGTCCGCCGCGGCTGCGCGGCCGTCCTTGCCGCCAACCCGATGCCGTTCGGCAGGCTGCGCATCACGTACACCGGCGGCCACGGCCCCCTCGGCTCCGACCGCGGCGAGCACGGGCCGACCCTGGTGGTCGCCCTCGGCGAGGCGAAGCGCCGCCCCGACTCCACGGCGGTGGTCACCGTCCCGTGGACCCGCAACGAGCGCGGCGCCCTCGCGGGCCTCAAGACCACGTCCTACGCCGAGAACGTCGTCGCCCTCGCCCGCGCCCACCAACACGGCGCCTCCGAGGCCCTGTTCGCCAACACGGTCGGCCAACTCTGCGAAGGCACGGGCTCGAACGTATTCGTCGTCCTGGACGGCGAGATCCACACCCCGCCGGTCGCCTCGGGCTGCCTCGCCGGCATCACCCGCGCCCTGACCGTCGAATGGACCGGCGCCAAGGAGACCGACCTGCCGCTCGACGTCCTGGAGCGCGCCGACGAGGTATTCCTGACGTCCTCGCTGCGCGACGTACAGGCCGTCCACCTGCTCGACGACCGCCAACTCCCGGGCATGGCGGGGCCGGTGACCGCCAAGGCGATGCGCGTCTTCGACGAGCGGTCGGGCGACGACCTTGATCCGTAAGAGCCGCAGGAGGCACATTTAAGAGGCTGACCTGGGGCTCCGGGTCGGGTAGAACACAGGTGATGACCACGACCCTGCGGCCGACCGAGCCGCTTCAGCGCGAGACCGACGGGACGCGTTCACGCCGTTACCAGGTGTGTGTGAACAGCCGTCCTGTCGGGGCGATACGCCTCAGCACGAGTCCGTTCTTCGGCGACTCGGTGGCCCAGATCCTGGACCTGAGCATCGAGGAACCGGACCGGCGGCGCGGCCGTGGCACGGTGGCCGCGCTCGCCGCCGAGGAGGTGGTGCGGGGCTGGGGCTGCGACCGTATGGAGGTCTCCGTGCCGGCCGGCGCGGAGGCGGCGCTGAAGGTGGCGAGGGCCCTCGGCTACGTCGTGCGCAACCGCCACATGGAGAAGCCGCTCGGCGACCTCGCGCCCGAACTGCCCACTGGGAGCCTGGGGCGGCCCATGACCCAGGAGGAGTACGGCCCGTGGGAGATGCGGGGGACCGAGGACTTCACCAAGAGCTGGACCGAGCGCGGGGTGCCCGAGGCCGAGGCACGGACCAGGGCTCTGCAGACCAACACCGAACTGCTGCCCGACGGACTTGCCACCCCGGACATGACCTTCAGCGTCCTGGAGCACGAAGGGATCGCGGTGGGCACGCTCTGGACGGGCCAGCTTGACGGCAAGGCCTTCGTCTACAAGGTCGAGGCCGACGCCCGCTGCCGGGGCCACGGCCGCAGCCTGATGCTCCTGGCCGAGGCGCAGGGCATCGCGGCCGGACTGCCGGCCATCCGGTTGAACGTCTTCGCGGGCAACACCCCGGCCGAGCGTCTCTACGAGTCGCTCGGCTACGAGACGGTCACCTACCACCTGTACAAGAGCTTGCTCTGAGACCTTGCCGGTTGCTCACTCGACCCCGGCGAGCAGCCGGTCGGTGATCTCCTCGATGCGGGCGCGCAGCCCTTCCTGGCTCTTGCTGCCGTCGAGGAGTTCACCGCCGATGACATACGTCGGGGTGCCGGTCACGCCGATTGCCTTGCCCTCGGCCTGGTCGGCGTCGACGATCAGGATGTGCCGGCCGTCGATCAGGGCGGTGTCGAACTCCTCGGCGTCCAGGCCGAGTTCGCCGGCCATCTCGACCAGGAAGGGTTCGCCCCTGCGGTCCAGCTCCTCGACCCGCCCGAGCACGGCCTCGACGTAGTCCCAGCCCCGCCCCTGCTCCACGGCCTCCTCGGCGGCCTGTGCGGCGGCGAAGGAGTGCTTGTGCTTCTCCAGTGGGAAGTGCCGCAGCCGCAGTTCCAGCCGGTCGCCGTAGCGGGCCCGTAGGTCGCGCAGATCCTCCAGCGCGGTGCGGCAGTCCGTGCACTGGAGCTCGCACCAGACGTCGAGGACGGGGGTGCGCGCGGAGGGGAGGTCACTCATGGGACCAGTCTCCCAGCCCCGGATCCGCCGTCCCAACCGGGACCACAGGGTCCAAGGGACGCGGGCGTACGGCGCCGACCGGCACCTGGGGAGGATGCGACCCGGAGATGTCCCTGATGTCCTACCGGGGCATGGCATCCCGGGGACCGGACGGTGCAGGATGGAAGGGACGAAGTGCGACCTGCCGGGCCGACGTGTCCGAGCGGACCGGCCGACCTCGTCCGACCGAGAGTGCCCGACGGAACCGCCTGGAGGACCGGATGATTGCCGAGACCGTCTGTTCCGCCGTTTCCGCGGCAGGCCTGGGCATCGCCGCGGTCACCGCGTACCGCAAGCGTTTTCTCTCCGCCGCCCGTATCGCCGCCTATTCGCTGGTGCCCGTCGGCCTGGTGATGACCGGGGTCGTCGGCTGGGCCGCCGACACCGCGTTCAGCCCCACGGCCTGGGCGGGTTTCGTCGTACTCGGCGGTGCCTGGCTGCTCTTCACGGGCACCCGAGCCGTGGAGCGCCGACGTGGCGGCACCCGCAAGGAGCGCAGGGCGGCCAAGGCCTCGGCCCAGCCGGACGCGGTGGCCCCGGCTGCCTCCGCGCCCTCCCTCGGTCCTGCCGCCCGCCCGGCGGCCCGGCCCGCCGCCGCGCCCCGCGCCCAGAGCGGGGACGACTTCAGCGACATCGAGGCCATCCTGAAGAAGCACGGCATATGACGGACGCACAGCGACTGAAACGACACAGAGCGAGCCGGGTCCGCCGGTAAGTGTTCAGGACCCGACGCGACCCGAAACGGACATCACGGAATTCGGCGAACTCCCTCTCCTATCGGGCGTGTTGATCGCGTGAGGGGTCCTCGCTGCGTCATCATCGCGGCGAGATGCTGGACACGACACAGAGCGACGCCGCGCCGCCGAAGGACGAGCCGCGCGGGTGCCTTTTCGCCCTTTCCCAGCCACCGCTGATGATCTTCCTTGCGGTGATCGGGTGTCTGCTGCTCATGGCCTCGCTGCACGACCTGCTGATGCTGTGAGCCGTACTCGTGGTCCCCGACGTCACCCGCCGGGGGCCACGACCTCATCGAAGGGCGTCGGCCGTCAGCCCGCGGCTTCCTTGCGCCGGGCCCGGTACGCCGCGACATGCAGTCGGTTTCCGCAGGTCCGGCTGTCGCAGTATCTGCGCGAGCGGTTCCGGGAGAGGTCGACGAAGGCGCGCCTGCAGTCGGGGGCCTCGCAGCGGCGCAGCCGCTCCTGCTCGCCGGCCACCACGAAGAACGCGAGCGCCATCCCGCAGTCGGCGGCGAGATGGTCGGCGACCGAGGCGCCGGGCGCGAAATAGTGCACGTGCCAGTCGTAGCCGTCGTGGTCCGTGAGACGGGGCGTGGTGCCCGCGGCGGCGACCAGGTCGTTGATCAGTCCGGCGGCGGTCCGGGGATCCGGCGCGGAGAAGACCGCGGTGAACCGGCCGCGGATCTTGCGCACGGCGGAGAGGTCGAACTCCGAGAGCACGCCCACATCGCTGATCTCGTGGTTTCGTACGAAATCCGCGAGCAGCGCGACGTCCGACAGTCCGTCCGGCGCCGCGGCGTCCTCCGGTGCGGTGTTCACCAGATCCACCACGGTGTCGAGGGCACACCGGGTGTCGTGGGTGATCAGCACGTTTAGCTCCCTGGCCTGGGGGTCGGGCGGGCGCCCGCCGATGCTGGCCGATGGTAGTGGCTTCCCGGAGGGCGGCCCCTGCCCCTATGAACGCCATCGTGTCCCTCGCGGTTCCCCGGGCTACGGAGAGTGCGGTTCACGGGACACGGAGAGTCGCCCCCTCCGCGGCCCAGGGGGGACCACCGGCGGCGGGCGCCGCACGCACCGGCGCCGCCCCCGCGACGAATCGCGGCGACGGCGCCGGTGTGTGCCATATGCGGTTGTCCAGGCCCGAGCCGTCTCCCCGAGTTCGGACGGCGCCAGGTGGTTTGGGTCGGGGCCTTGCGCTAGCTCTCCGCCAGGATGTGCGACAGCTCCTGATCCAGGTCGAAGTGCCGGTGCTCCGTGCCGGGTGGCACGGCGGCGTCCGTCCGCTTCAGGAAGGACTCCAGGGCCCGTGCGGGAGCCTCCAGCAGGGCTTCGCCCTCGGGAGAGCTCAGTGCGATGCAGACGACGCCCTGACCGTGACTACGGGATGGCCAGACACGGACGTCGCCGGTACCGGTGGGCCGGTGGAGGCCCTCCGCGAGAAGGTCGCGGGCGAACACCCACTCGACGGTCTCCTCGGCTCCGGTGTGGAAGGTGGCGTGCACGGCGTAGGGGTCGGCCGTGTCGTACCTCAGGCCTGCGGGGACAGGCAGGGATGACTCGCTCGACACAACGAGGCGCAGGTGCAGCTCGCAGCTGACCGTGGTGTTCATAAGCGCCAGGGCCTTTCGCTCAGTGTGCGCTCGGGGATTCGCACGTCGGCGAAATCGACATGCCACCTACGGTGCCGTTGTAAACCCCTCTGAGTGTTTTGCGTGCCTTTACGTAACTCTTCCGGCCGAGGGCTCGATCGCTCGGTGCGGCCATTCCGGTGACTGGATTCCCTCGGGTAGGGTTTGTCCGTATGAATACGGGGAGTGACGGGCCGGGTGAGGTTGTCGTGGCGTCGGACGGAGCGGCCGACGGGGCGCCGGACGGGACAAGAGTGGACGGGGCCCGGGACGAGCAGGGGCTCGGTTCCAAGGCGCCGGAATTCATCAAGGCGCGCCGTGCGCTGCATGTGAGCTGGCAGGTCGGAGTGTTCGTCGTCGGCCTCGCGGTCGTGGCCGCCGGCATCGTGATGCTGCCGCTGCCGGGACCCGGCTGGGTGGTGATCTTCGGCGGTATGGCGATCTGGGCGACCGAGTTCGTCTGGGCCCAGCTGGTGCTCCGCTGGACGAAACGCAAGGTCACCGAGGCGGCACAGCGTGCGCTCGACCCGGCGGTGCGCCGCCGCAACATCGTCCTGACCTCGATCGGCCTGGTGATCGTGGTCGCCCTTGTGGGCGTCTACGTCTGGAAGTTCGGTGTGGTGATGCCCTGGAAGATCAAGGACCAGTGACTCGGTGGCGGCGCCCGGGTGCCTTCCCGTGCTGGTCGGAGGCACCCGCTGACATGGGGTAATGTTCTCCGTGCGTCCGGGCGATTAGCTCAGTGGGAGAGCGCTTCGTTCACACCGAAGAGGTCACTGGTTCGAACCCAGTATCGCCCACCCGGATCGACGGCCCGCCTGTGATCGCACAGGCGGGCCGTCGTCGTTCACTCGTCGGTGACGAGAGGTCAACTCCCCGCCGCCCAGGCCTTTTTCGGCCGGTCGTCGGTGAGTGCTGCAGGCCGCTTTCTGTTCGGCCGGCCGATCGCGGGCTTCTCACCTGCGGTGTCCGTCCCGCAGCTCCCGCGACGCACCCGTCGGCGCCGTCGTGGCGCTCAGCCGGCCCACAAGAAATTCCTGTCCGAATCATTGACGCGCTCCGAGGGCCTCCGTAACTTGTGCCAGCAAGCGCTTACTTGAAACGATTCATGCAGGTGGCAACGACGCTACGGGGAGGGCCCGTCATGGGAACCGGCACGAATGTGGAGAGGCGTACGATCTTGAAGGCCGCCGGAGTCTCGGCGGTCACGCTGGGGCTGGCCGCGACGGCTTGCGGCGGCAACGGCGGCACGTCCGCGGACGGGACGGTGACGATCCGTTACTCGTGGTGGGGTGCCGAGGAGCGAGCGAAAAAGATCAATCAGTCCATCGCGCTCTTCGAGAAGAAGTATCCGAAGATCAAGGTGAAGACGGACTTTCAGGACTATCCCTCTTTCTGGGAGAAGTTCCAGACGCAGGCCGCCGGTGGAAATCCACCGGACGTATTCCAGAACGCCGTCGGATTTCTTCGGAAGTACGACAAGAGAGGTGTCCTGCTCGATCTCAAGTCGCAGATCGACGCAGGCAATCTGAGCCTGGATCACTTCCGCGCGGGCGTCGTCGAGGTCGGCCAGGTCGACGGCAAGCAACTCGGTGTTCCGGTCGGCTCGAACACCATGGCGCTGGTCATCGACAAGACGGTCTACAAGCGGGCGGGCATCGACCCCACGGCGGGCTGGACCTGGGACGAGTACTTCAAGGCCCTCAAGACGATCCACGACAAGACCAAAGTCCCCGGGGACACCGGCTACTTCAGCATCATGTACCTGTACGACCTCTACCTCCGGCAGAACGGCAAGGCGTTCTTCACCAAGGACGGACTCGGTTTCGAGGAGTCCGATCTGACGGAGTGGTGGACGGACGGGTACGGCCGGGTGAAGGCCGGGATCGTCACCTCCCCGAAGGTCGTCGCCCAGGACACCCCCAAGTCCTCGCTCTCGGCGGGCCACGGTGCCTCGGAATTCACCTGGGACAACTTCACCGTCCGCTACACGGCGGAGGGCACCAGCGACTACGGCCTCGCGCCGATCCCCACCACCGACGGCAAGCACACCGGCCAGTACCTCGCCTCCCTGATGCTCAGCGGCTCCGCCCGGACCAAGCACCCGAAGGAAGTCGCCCAGTTCATCGACTTCATGGTCCACGACCCCGCCGTGGGCAGGATCATGGGCTACGACCGGGGCATCCTCGCGACCACCGACCAGTACGACGCCTTCAAGCCGACCGACACGGTCCAGAAGGAGATCGCCCAGTACGAGGCGGACACCGCCAAGGCCGGGGTCCTCGGGACGATCACCCCGCACCCGTCCGGCGCCGACACCGCCGAGTCCGCCTTCCTCCGGATCGCCGGGGACATGGCCCTGGGCAAGACCAAGGTCGCCGACGCGGTGAAACAGTTCTTCTCCGAGGCGCAGGCCGCCTTCTCCGCCTGATGGGAACCGCCGTGACGCTCGTCAAGGACGCTCCGCCCGATGCCCGGCAGACCCGTTCCGCAGCCCCCGCCGACCGGAAGCGGCGGGGGCGCCGTGAGAACATCGCCGGCTATCTCTTCATGTCCCCGTGGATCGCCGGGTTCCTGCTGCTGACCGCCGGGCCCATGGTCGCCTCGCTCTACTTCGCGTTCACCGACTACAACCTCTTCGACAGCCCGAAGTGGATCGGCTTCGACAACTTCACCCGGATGTTCGACGACCCGAGGTGGCAGAAGTCGGTGGAGGTGACGGCGAAGTACGTCGTCATCGGCACCCCGCTGAAACTCCTGCTCGCCCTCGGCGTCGCCATGCTGCTCGCCCAGAGCCGCCGCGGCCAGGCCCTCTACCGGGCCGCCTTCTACGCCCCCTCGCTCATCGGCGCGAGTGTCTCGATCGGCTTCGTCTGGCGGTCGCTGTTCTCCGACGGCGCCATCGTGGACCGTACGCAGTCTCTGTTCGGCGCGCATGTCGGCGGCTGGGTCGGTGACCCCGACTGGATCCTCTACTCCCTGGTGGCGCTCACCGTGTGGCAGTTCGGCGCGCCGATGGTCATCTTCCTCGCCGGACTCAAGCAGGTGCCGAAGGAGCTCTACGAGGCGGCCGAGATGGACGGGGCCGGACCGTTCCGCCGGTTCTGGAACATCACGCTGCCGATGATCTCCCCGGTGCTCTTCTTCAACGTGCTGCTGGAGACCATCCACTCCTTCCAGATCTTCGGCTCGGCGTACGTCGTCTCGAACTCCCAGTGCGGACCGGCCGACGCCACGCTCGTCTACACCTGTTACCTCTACCAACAGGGCTTCAAGAACGCCCAGATGGGCTTCGCGTCCGCGATGGCCTGGATGCTGCTGCTCGCCGTGGCGCTCGTGACGGCCGTCCTCTTCTGGTCGCAGAAGAAGTGGGTGCACTACGAGGAGGACGCCCGATGAGCCGCCCGCTGAGCCTCACCACCACCAAGTCCTCAGGCCTGGGCCGTCGGCGCACCGGCTCCCTCGCCTGGCACATCGGGGCACTGGCCGTCCTCGCCGTCGTCCTCTACCCGGTGCTCTGGGTGATCGGCGCCTCGTTCAAGCCGAGCAAGGACGTCATCGGCAGCCTGCAACTGTTCCCCGGGCACCCGATCCTCGCCAACTTCAAGGGCCTGGCCAAGGGCATCGCCGACATCTCGATCTGGACCTTCTTCGAGAACTCCCTCTTCTACGCCCTCGGTTCGGTCGTCGGCATCCTGATCTCCTGCTCCCTGACGGCGTACGCCTTCGCCCG
The DNA here is from genome assembly GCF_040655035.1 of Streptomyces sp. NPDC050549. NCBI lineage: Bacteria > Bacillati > Actinomycetota > Actinomycetes > Kitasatosporales > Streptomycetaceae > Streptomyces > Streptomyces sp. NPDC050549. The sequence continues at coordinate 75,027 of NZ_JBFAJD010000003.1, read as the reverse complement.
CATCAGGTTCGCCGGCCGCAACCTGCTCTTCTCCCTGATGATCGGCACGCTCCTGCTGCCATACCACGTGCTGCTGATCCCGCAGTACGTGATGTTCCAGAAGCTCCAACTGGTCAACACCTACGTCCCGTTGCTCATCGGCAAATACCTGGCGACCGAGGCCTTCTTCGTCTTCCTGATGGTGCAGTTCATGCGGAACCTGCCGAAGGAACTGGACGAGGCGGCCCGCCTCGACGGCTGCGGACACCTCCGCATCTACTGGTCGATCGTGCTGCCGCTGTGCCGGCCCGCGCTCATCACCAGCGCGATCTTCACCTTCATCAACGCCTGGAACGACTTCATGGGCCCGCTGATCTACCTCAACGAACCGGGCAAGTACACCGTCTCGTTGGGCCTGATGATGTTCCGCGACTCGGACGGCGTGGCTGCCAACTACGGCGGCATGATCGCCATGTCGCTGGTCGCGCTGCTGCCGGTGCTGCTGTTCTTCCTCGCCTTCCAGCGCTACCTGATCGACGGTATGGCGACCTCCGGACTGAAGGGCTGAGGCGGTGGCCGAAGCACGTGTGAAGGCACGGAAGGAATCGGTCTTCGCCGAACGGTTCGGGGTGTTCGCCGAGTGTCTGCTCACCGGGGTGTGGATCGCCGTCGCGTCGGTGGGAGTTGTCACCTGTCCCGCCGCATTCGCCGCCGGGGCACGGCACTTGAGGCGCCGCACCGGTCATGTGGGCGGCGGGTGGCGGGAGTTCGTCGCAGACTTCCGGGCGGCGGTCCGCGGCGGGTGGGTCGTCGGGATCGCCGGATGGGGTGCGGGTGCCGCCCTGTGGGTGGATGTCCAGGCCGTGCGGGCCGGGCTGCCCGGTGGGCCGCTCGTCGGTGCCGTCGGCGTGTTCGCGCTGCTCGGGATCGTCGTCGCCGGGATGCGCGCGGCTGCGGTCTGGACGCCGGGAGACACCTGGCGCGCGCTCCTCGCCGAGGCCGGCCGGCGTACGGTCCTCGATCCGGCCGGTTCCTTCCTGCTCGTCGGCGGGCTGGTCCTCGTCGGCTGTTCCGCCCTGCTCATCGCGCCGCTGGCGGTCCCCGTGCTGGGGGCCGTCGCCGCGGCCGCCGTCGCGGTGGAGGAGCGGTACCGGCACCGCTGACGGGCGGTGGTTCCGGGCAGCGGTCCGCTGCCGCGACTCCATCTGTCATGCCCCTGACCAAACGGAGTGAAAACGCTACCCGCACGGAAAGGAAAGGCCATGTCTCCCATCCCCCGCAGGTCCCTCCTCAAGGCCGCCGCTGCCGCCGGAGCCGCCGCGCAGTTCAGCTGGGCGCTAGGGGTGAAGGACGCCCAGGCCGCGCCCAGAGCCGCGGCGGCCGACGCCGACCCGGTGACCCTCGACTGGCTGGAGGACGGCGGTCTCGGCGCCGCGCCCGGTTCGACGGTCGGTGTTCCCTGGCCGATGGGCACCTACCAGGAGGACCAGGCCTTCGCGCTGACGGACGCCGAGGGCGCGGCCGTTCCCGTGCAGTCCTGGCCCATCGCCTACTGGCCCGACGGATCGCTCAAGTGGACGGCGCACGCCGTGAGTTCGGGCTCCGGCAAGCTCACGCTCACCGCCGGGGACACGGCCGCCCCCGACAGGAAGGTCACCGTCGACAAGAGCGGCGGCACCATCGACGTGTCGACCGGTGTCATCACCGCGAGGATCGGCAAGAACGGCTCCACCCTCGTCAAATCGGTCACCAGGGGCGGTACGGAGATCGCGAGGAACGGCCGTCTCGTCCTCATCCGCCAGCCCGAGATCGAGGACGAGGACCAGGGCTCGGTGAAGACCGAGCGCTTCGACGGAGTCATCGACGAGGTCACCGTCGAACAGGACGGCCCGGTAAGGGCGGTGGTCCGCATCGACGGCAAACACCGCAAGGGCGGCCGGAGTTGGCTGCCGTTCTCGATCCGCCTCTACTTCTACGCAGGCGCCGACTCCTTCCGCATGGTGCACACGATCACCTTCGACGGCACGGTGGAACCGGGCAAGGCGAGCGGCGACTTCATCCGCGGCCTCGGCGTCCGCTTCACCGTGCCGATGCGGGACGCGGCCTACGATCGCCACATCCGTATCGGCGGCGAGGGAACGGGCCTGCTGCGCGAGGCAGTTCAGGGCATCACCGGGCTGCGCCGCGACCCGGGCGCGACCGTCCAGGCCGCCCAGTACGCGGGCCGGAAACTGGCCGATCCCTCCACTTGGGACCAACGGGTCACGACCCGCCTCCAGTACATCCCCAAGTGGGGCGACTACACCCTCTCCCAGCTCTCCGCCGACGGCTTCACCCTGCGCAAGCGCACCACCAAGGGCCACGGCTGGATCGCGGCCGGCGGTGGCGGGCACGCCTCCGGGTTCGGGTACGTCGGCGGCGCGAGCGGTGGATTCTCCTTCGGGCTGCGGGACTTCTGGGAGAAGTTCCCCGCGCAGCTCGACATCCGCGACGCGCACACCGACGAGGCCGAGGTCACCCTCTGGCTCTGGTCGCCCGAGGCCCAGCCGATGGACCTGCGCTTCTACCACGACGGCATGGGCCAGGACACCTACGCCGAACAGCTCCAGGGCCTCGAAATCACCTACGAGGACTACGAGCCCGAGTTCGGCACCCCGTACGGCATCGCCCGCACATCCGAACTCCTCTTCTGGGCCAATGAGTCGACGCCGACCCCGGAGACCCTCGCCCAACAGGTCGAAGCGGTGAGGGTGTTGCCGCAACTCGCCGCCCCGCCCGCCCAGTTGATCAAGTCCAAGGTGTTCGGCCCCGGCCTCTACTCCGAGCCCGACCGCTCCACGGCCGCCAAGGCGAAGATCGAGGACCACCTCGACTTCCTCTTCACCTACTACAAGGACCAGGTGGCGCAACGCCGTTGGTACGGCTTCTGGGACTACGGCGACTTCATGCACTCGTACGACACCGTGCGCCACCAGTGGCGGTACGACGTCGGCGGCTACGCCTGGGACAACTCCGAGCTGTCGCCGGACATCTGGCTCTGGTTCGCGTACCTCCGCTCGGGCCGCTCGGACATCTTCCGCTTCGCCGAGGCGCTCACCCGGCACACCGGTGAGGTCGACGTCTACCACCTCGGCCAGTGGGCCGGCCTGGGCACCCGGCACGGCGTCCAGCACTACGCCGACAGTGCCAAGCAGCAGCGCATCGCCAACACCACCTACCGGCGCTACTACTACTTCCTCACCGCGGACGAACGCGTCGGCGACCTCATGGCGGCCAACGTCGACTCCGACGAGACGTTCCTCGTCCTCGACCCGATCCGCAAGATCCGCACCGCGCCGTACACGCCCGACCGGCACGCCCTGTCGATCGGATTCGGCACCGACTGGAGCGGGTTGGTGTCGGCGTGGCTGACCGAGTGGGAGCGCAAGGGCCCCAAGTGGGAGAAGGCGAAGGCGCGCGTCCTGTCGACGATGGAGACAATCGCCGCCCAGCCCAACGGATTTGTGCAGGGGAGTGGACTGTACGACCTGGACACCGGCAAGTTCGCCGTCGCCTCCACGCCTGTGGTCTCCGTCTCGCACCTCTCGGCGGTCTTCGGCCTCAACGAACTGTGCGCGGAGCTGATCCACCTGGTCGACATGCCCAAGTTCAAGGAGGTGTACATGGATTACTGCCGCTACTTCAACGCCTCCAAGGCGGAACAGGCGGCACGCTACGGCTCCAACTTCGGCACCCTGCTGCTCTTCCAGGGCCATTCACGCCTCGACGCCTACGCCGCCGTGCAGCTCGACGACGCGACGCTCGCGAAGCGGGCGTGGACGAAGTTCTACAGCTCCGACGGCTACATGGAGTCCTCGCCGTGGAAGACGGAGGCGCTGAACGGTCCGGTCACCCTTGTCCCGGGCAGCGAGGCCGCGTGGGTGTCCTCCAACGACACCGCGCTGTACGGCCTCGCCGCGATCGAGAACCTGGCGCTGCTCGGCGACAAGATGCCCTAGCCGAGGATTAGTTCATCCTCCCCAGGACCTCCCGCACCCGCCGGGCGTCCCGGATCCGCTGCTCGTACGTCGCGCCGAGTGCGAGCAGCAGGAGTCCGGCGAGGGCGGGAGGTGCCCAGCGGGGGAGGGCGCCGACGACCTGGGCGAGGTACGGGGCGAGTTCGTGCAGCGCGTCCAGCGCGAGGGTGCTGCCGCCGAGGACGAGCGGTGCCTGCAGGCGGTGCCGGGCTCCCAGCAGGGTGACGGTCAGCGCGGCCGTGCCCAGCAGCAGCGGGCGGGTCCAGTGCGGGTCGGTCCAGGCCGCGAGGAGGCTCGGCGCGAGCGTGACGGTGAGCCCGGGTCCGTAGGCCGTCCAGGACGTGGCGCTCGGGTCGCGGCGCCTGCGCAGCGCGCCGACGAACAGCGCGGGGACGGTCACCGGCAGCGTGTACGCCTCGGGGTCGGTGACGTTCCACGTGCCCAGCCGCACCCAGGCGGCGAGGGCGAAGAGGCCGGCGGCCACATGGCCGAGGCTCCTGCGCTCGGGCCGTATCGCCGTACCCGCCACGATCACTGCGCACAGGGCCAATACCAGTGCCAGCACAGGCAGTTCGGCCGTCGCGAGATCGATCGCGATCAGCGCTGCCGCAGCCCCCGCGATCTCGACCGCCTTGGTGGTGGCCGGGTCGGTGATGCGTGCCGTGAGGAGTGCGGCGGCAGCCGGTACGAGCAGCACCAGCAGTGCGATGTGCTGTGGCTGCCAGTCGAGGGAGGCGCCCACCGCGCAGGTGAGGGCCGTCGCGTAGCCGAGTGAGGCGGCGGCGGTCGCCGGTGCGAGGCGCCCGCGCAGGGCGCCTGCCGCGAACACGGCCGTCAGCGAGGCGAGGACGGCGAGGGTGGCCGGCTCGGCGGCCAGGGCGAGACAGGCGAGGCTGAGAGAAGTGACCAGGGCGAGTGTCGTCGCCGTGCGGTGCCCGAGCGCGAGCAGGGCCATGAGCGTGCCCCCGTACACCAACAGTCCGATGTTGTAAGGCAGTTGCAGCGCGGTCGGGAAGGTGAGTGCCGTCCCCCAGGTCAGGGTGAGGGCGGCGGTCAGCGCCTGGGGGCGCCACCGGGCGGCGCGGACCGTGAGGGCCAGCACTGCGGCAACCGCGAGCAGGAGCAAGGGAGTTGTGGTCGCGTGCTCCGGCCAGAAGGTGTCCGTCGCCGCCGCCTCACGGGTGTTGCCGGGCGCGCCGGACCACGCGCGGGACAGCCATGCGGCCGGGCCGAGCAGCGTGACGCCGACGGCGGGCAGTGTCCACAACGCCGCGCCCGCCTGCACGACACCGGAGGCCCAGCCGAGGCCGTCGCGTACGGGCTGGGGGAGTCGGCTCCGTACCAGTGCCACCAGGGCGATTCCGCACGTCAGATAGCCGGGAACCGTCCAGTCGGCAGGCAGTGACGCGCGCAGCAGTCCGCCGAGCGCGGCGACCACGAACAGGCCGCCCGCCGCTGCGGCGGTCGTCCTGAGGCCACGGCCCGAAGCGAGCCACGCGGCGCCGGACGCGCCCGCCGCCGCGAGGGTGAAGAGCGCCGCCGCACGGGCGGCGGCGCCCGGACCGGCCGCATCCAGGGAGATGAGGCCGGTCGCCAGTACGCCCCAGCCGCCCATGCCGAACGCACCACCGGCGGCGACCGCACGAACGGCCCTGGGAGTGACCCGGAGCGCGACAACCATGTCGGTGACGGCGGTCAGCAGCACCGCCGCCGTGATCGTACGAAGGCCCCCGCCGGCCGCGATCGCCCAGAGGATCAAGGGGAGTTGGGCGACCGCGAGCGCGGCGGGGAGGGGGAGGAGAAGGGTCGGTGAGGTGGTTGCGGTGACCGGTGCGGTACGTGTGACGGCAGGGCGGGGGAGCGCCGCCGTCCCGACGCCGTACGCCGTCCACAGCACCGCGAGAACGGCCGACGCGACAGTCGCGAACGAAACGCCGTCCCCGTCCGGGAACGCGACCTCGTGCAGCGCGTAGGTGTCCAGCACCGTCAGCACGAGACCGATGCCCGCGATCGACTCCGCCGTGGAACGCAGGCCCCGCCGCAACAGCGCCACGGGCGCGCCGAGGGCAGCCAGGGTCACCCCGCCGAGCACCAGCGCCCGGCCCGCGATCCCCATGCTTCCCCAGCTGAGCAGCGTGAACGCCGTCGCTGCGAGAGCGAGGAGGATGCCGCCGAGCACGAGCAGCAGGTTCTGCACGCCGGGGGCGGTGGCCTCGCGGCGGGGCGACGCGGCCGGCAGCGGTGGCGCCGAGGGCGCGGACCAGGCCGGCTGAAGCGCGGTCAGCAGCCAGGCCCGGCGGTGCAGCAACTGCGCACGGCGGACGTCCAGTTGGCGCAGCTCGGCATCGAGGAGCTGCAACTCCGCGGCCGGGGGCGGGATGTGCGTCATGACTCGGAGTGTGGCGCCCGTCACGCCGTACGGCATGAGTACGGGTACTCAAACGTCCCCGATTGCCGGGAGACGGGCCTTTCGGTGGGCAGGCTCCCGCCATGGACTGGATCCACTACCGCTTCCACGCCCGGTGGGAGCTGCCCGCGCCGCCCGCCGTCGTCTACCCGCTCCTGGAACGGGCCGAGGACTATCCCCGCTGGTGGCCGCAGGTGCGTCAGGTCAACCAGCTCGACGACACCACCGGCGTCATTCGCATACGCGCGAGCCTGCCGTACGCCCTGACCTTCACCGCGCGCGAAGTGCGGCGGGATCCGGCCGCCGGGGTGCTGGAGATCGCGATGACCGGCGATCTGGAGGGCTGGGCGCGCTGGACGCTCACGGCCGACGGCCCCGGCACGCTCGCCCGCTACGACCAGGAGGTCGACCTGAACCGGCCGCTGCTCCGGTGGTTCGCCGTACCCGGGAGACCGGTGTTCCGGCTCAACCACGCGCTGATGATGCGGGCCGGACGGCGCGGGCTGCTCGCGCACCTGGAAGCGGTTTGAAGGAAACCGGCGGGGGCCTGTATTGTTCAGTCCGTTCCCGGGCGATTAGCTCAGTGGGAGAGCGCTTCGTTCACACCGAAGAGGTCACTGGTTCGAACCCAGTATCGCCCACCGGGGAAAACCGGTCCGCATCAGCGGGCCGGTTTTTTTGTGTCCCGTGCTCGTCCTCGGCCGCCTGGGACAGGCCGTCGGAGCCTCGGCCCCGGTGGCCAACGAGGCCTCCGGTCCAGGGAGTTCCGGCGGTTCCTCCAGCGGTCGGGGCGCCGGTGCAGACATCCCCACCGACCGGGACGGGTACCGGCGTCAGGCCGCCGCGTCCAGTTCTCGCCGGAGTGGCCAATCGGTGCTCACCACCTCCGGTGTGCCGCTGCGCGTGAACCACGCCTGCAGTCCTCGTGCCTGCGCCGCGTGCCACGTCGACTGCAGAGTGTGCAGTTCGGCGGGGGACAGACGCTCCAGCCGGGTCGCGAAGCGGCGGCCCAGGGCCCGTACCACCTCCAGGGAGGCCAGCGCGTCCGCGCCCGCGTCGTGCGCGCCGTCCAGCGTGACGCCGTAGTGCGCGCACAGGTCGGTGAGGGTGCGGCGGCCCTTGCGGTAGCGGTCCAGGTGTTTGTCGAGGACCCGGGGGTCCAGCACCCGCAGCGCCGCAGCCTCGAACCAGCGGTCCAGCGAGGACGCGCGGTGCCGGCGCAGTTCGCGATCCAGCAGGGTCAGGTCGAACGGTGCGTTCATGACCACCAACGGGCGTCCCATGGCCGCCTGTTCGGCCAGCTCGTCGGCTATCTCGTGCATCACCGGCGCGGGCCAGCGGCCGTTGCGCTGAAGATGCTCATCCGTCAGTCCATGGATCGCCGTCGCCCCGGCGGGCACCGGCACCCCCGGGTTCACCAGCCACCGGGAGACCCGGGGACGGGTACCGGGGGCGTCCTGGACGACGACGGCGGCCGACACGATCCGGTCGGTCTCCACATCCACGCCCGTGGTCTCCGTGTCGAACGCGGCCAACGGGCCCTCGTACCAGCACGTCATACGTACACAACTCCTCGTTCACCCACGGCAGCTGACGTACCGTCTTCTGCCTGTTTGGTGATACCCGTGCTGTTTGCGCCGTACGCCGGAAGGACACAACAGGAGTACGGGTCTTTGCAGTTCAGCGGCCCGGTACGGGGAAACACTCGGCGTGGAAGGCGATTTGGTCATGGTGATAGCGCAGCCCGAGCGGGGCGGGCTGCTGCCCGAACGGACGGCACCCCATCGCGGATCGCTCGCCACCACCGCCTGCATGGAAACGTTGCAGGTGGGCTATCTGCACGCCGTCGCCGCCGCGGCCGGCTGCTCGCTGTCGCAGCCCTTTCCGGACAACGGCATCGACTGGCACGTCAGTCACGGCTCGCCCGGGCACACCGTCGACGACGAGGTCACCATCAAGGTGCAGCTCAAGTGCACCTACCAGATCCCGCCGAACCCGCCCGGCCGTTCCTTCTCCTTCACGCTCGACAACGACCACCTGCGCAAGCTCGCCCGCACCCCGGTCTCGGTGCACAAGATCCTGGTCGTGATGCTCGTCCCGCGTTCCCAGGACGAATGGCTGCGCGCCAGCCACGACCGGCTCGACCTTCGGCACTGCTGCTACTGGGTCAACCTCGCCGGTCACGCGATCACCGGCCGGACCCGGACCACCGTGCGGATACCCACCGCGCGCATCTTCGACGACCGGGCGCTGTGCGAGATCATGACGCGGGTCGGGACGGGAGGCAGGCCATGAGGGACCGCTCGGTCGAGGAGCACCTGAGGCAGGTACGGCCGCATCCCGTGGACACCACCTCCTGGGAGCGTCCCCCCGAGCCCGATCAAGTCGACCCCGCCGTCCTCGCCGCCCTGCTGCGCCGGCACGGCTGGCAGCGGCGCGGCGGCGCCCCCGGACGCTACGGCCGCTGGACCCCACCAGGGCCCGGCGGCTCGGGAACCAGTCTGCTGGTCCCCGAGAGCCGGGCCTTCCCCGACAGCGACGACCTCCTCGGCGAGGCGCTCATCGCGCTCGCCCGCAGCAACACCCCCTCAGCCCGCGAGGTCCTGGTCGGCCTCGCCGTACCGAGCGACGAGATCCGCTGGTGGCGGGACGTCCCGACCGGCCCGGCCGGCACCGCGCCCTGGACCGTCGAGGAGCAACTCCGCGCCGCCGCCCGCCAGATGCTGCTCGCCGCCGCCCTCGCCACCCGCGCGCGTGCCGGCTACTACGGCGCCCGCCACCGCCGCCCCGCCGCCGCGTCCCTGGAACACGTCCTCGTCGGCTCCGCCCCCGGCGGCCGGCAGCTCACCGCGTTCGTCCCCGTCGACACCGGCCGCGCCCTCGCCGTACGCCTGCACCAGGCGCTGTACGCCACCCGCGAGGCCATCGACTACGAGCGGGCCACCGGCGGCATGGACGCCTTCGACGGGGCCGTTGAGGCGGGCGTCAGCCGTGAGTTGACCGAGGCCGTCGTCGCGCTCGTGCGTGGCACCGAGGGTGCCCGGATCGCCGTCGAGTGGGCGCCCGCCGCAGGTGTCCCCGAGGGCTGTGCCGCCCCCGCCGAGGCCGTCGAGTTCTCGCCCGGCGACCTGCCCGTGCTGCGCGCGGCCGGGGCCCGCTATCTGCGCGAGGAACCGTCCATGGCCGTGCGCATCACCGGCTCGGTGGTGCGGATGCGCCGGTCGGGGCCGCGCGGCGAGGGCACCGTACGGATGCAGGTGCTCGCGGGCGCCGAGGTCGGGCACGTCCGGATGACGCTGGACGAGGAGTCGTACCGGATAGCCGGGCATGCCCACCTCGTCGGGCTCCCGGTGCGGGTGCACGGGCGGCTGGAGAGCCGGGGCGGCTTCCGTCGGCTGACCGGCGCCTCCGGGGTCGTACCCGTGCAGGTGGACGAGGCGGAGCGGGACCGGCTGATGAAGTCGCTGCAGGAGAACCTCGACTTCTTCGAGGAGGCGTGCAGCGGGGAGGACTGAGGGAGGGGGAGTGCGGCAACCGTTTCGCGGTGGGCCCCGTAGGGTCGGTACGATCCCCTAATGCGCGCGCTCACGGTATGGCGCCGCATCCACCCCGCAGTCAGGAGAGACCGGTGTCAGACGTCCGCGTGATCATCCAACGCGATTCCGAGCGGGAAGAGCGCGCGGTGACGACGGGCACGACGGCCGCCGAGCTCTTCGCCGGCGAGCGCTCGATCATCGCCGCGCGCGTGGCCGGAGAGCTCAAGGACCTGGCGTACGTCGTCTCCGAGGGGGACGAGGTCGAGGGCGTCGAGATCTCCTCCGCCGACGGCCTGAACATCCTGCGCCACTCCACCGCGCACGTCATGGCGCAGGCCGTGCAGGAGCTGTTCCCCGAGGCCAAGCTCGGCATCGGCCCGCCGGTCAAGGACGGCTTCTACTACGACTTCGACGTCGAGCGGCCGTTCACGCCCGAGGATCTCAAGGCCATCGAGAAGAAGATGCAGGAGATCCAGAAGCGCGGCCAGCGCTTCTCGCGCCGCGTGGTGACCGACGAGGACGCCCGTGCGGAGCTGGCGAACGAGCCGTACAAGCTCGAACTGATCGGCATCAAGGGCTCGGCGTCCACGGACGACGGCGCGGACGTCGAGGTCGGCGGCGGCGAGCTGACGATCTACGACAACCTCGACGCCAGGACCGGCGACCTGTGCTGGAAGGACCTCTGCCGCGGTCCGCACCTGCCGACCACCCGGAACATCCCGGCGTTCAAGCTGATGCGCAACGCCGCCGCCTACTGGCGCGGCAGCGAGAAGAACCCCATGCTCCAGCGCATCTACGGCACCGCCTGGCCCTCCAAGGAGGAGCTGAAGGCGCACCTCGACTTCCTGATCGAGGCCGAGAAGCGCGACCACCGCAAGCTGGGCAACGAGCTGGACCTCTTCTCCATCCCGGACCAGATCGGCTCCGGCCTGGCCGTCTTCCACCCCAAGGGCGGCGTCGTCCGCCGGGTGATGGAGGACTACTCGCGGCGCCGTCACGAGGAGGAGGGCTACGAGTTCGTCTACACCCCGCACGCGACGAAGGGGAAGCTCTTCGAGACGTCCGGGCACCTGGACTGGTACGCCGACGGCATGTACCCGCCCATGCAGCTCGACGAGGGCGTGGACTACTACCTCAAGCCCATGAACTGCCCGATGCACAACCTGATCTTCGACGCGCGCGGCCGTTCCTACCGTGAACTCCCGCTGCGGCTCTTCGAGTTCGGGACCGTGTACCGGTACGAGAAGTCGGGCGTCGTGCACGGCCTGACCCGCGCGCGGGGCTTCACGCAGGACGACGCGCACATCTACTGCACGCGCGAGCAGATGGCCGACGAGCTCGACAAGACGCTCACCTTCGTCCTCAACCTGCTCCGCGACTACGGCCTGACCGACTTCTACCTGGAGCTGTCCACCAAGGACCCGGAGAAGTTCGTCGGCTCGGACGAGGTCTGGGAAGAGGCCACGGAGACGCTGCGTCAGGTCGCCGAGAAGCAGGGGCTGCCGCTCGTGCCCGACCCGGGCGGCGCCGCGTTCTACGGGCCGAAGATCTCCGTCCAGACGAAGGACGCGATCGGGCGGACCTGGCAGATGTCGACGGTCCAGCTCGACTTCAACCTGCCCGAGCGGTTCGACCTGGAGTACACCGGTCCCGACGGCTCCAAGCAGCGGCCGGTCATGATCCACCGGGCCCTGTTCGGGTCCATCGAGCGGTTCTTCGCCGTGCTTCTTGAGCACTACGCGGGCGCCTTCCCGGCATGGCTGGCCCCCGTGCAGGCGGTCGGGATTCCGATCGGGGACTCGCACGTCGAGTACCTGGAGAAGTTCGCCGCGGCGGCCAAGAAGAAGGGGCTGCGCGTCGAGGTCGACTCCTCCTCGGACCGGATGCAGAAGAAGATCCGCAACGCGCAGAAGCAGAAGGTGCCGTTCATGGTCATCGTCGGCGACGAGGACATGAACGCCGGCACGGTCTCCTTCCGTTACCGCGACGGCTCGCAGGAGAACGGCATCGCGTTCGACGCGGCCATCGCGAAGATCGAGCAGATCGTGGCGGACCGGGTGCAGGTCTGACCCTTTCGGTTCGGCTTCGGGAGGCCCTCGGGGGAGTTCAGATCCCCGGGGGCCTCTCGTCGTCCTCCCTCGCGAAGACCTGGAGCAGCCAGGAGGCGAAGGTTCCGGTGACGGTGCCGAGCAGGGCCAGGCCGATGCCCATCATGCCGACGGCGATCAGCCGGCCGAGCGGGGTGATGGGCACGACGTCGCCGTAGCCGACGGTCGCGAAGGTCGCGCAGATCCACCACACGGCGTCGCCGAAGGTCTTGATCGTCGCGCCCGGTGCCGTGTGCTCGGTCTGGTAGACGGACAGGGCGCCGGCGAAGCCCAGCAGGGTGGTGGACAGCCCGGAATAGACGATCACGCGCGCGTGCAGCGCGAGCCGGGGCTCGCCGTGCCGGCGCTGCACGGCCTCGTACGCCTTGACGACCCGCAGCGGGCGCAGCAGGGGCAGGATCAGCACCAGGGTGTCCAGCCAGTGCGTGCGGACGAAGCGCAGCCGTTCGCCGCTCAGCCGCCAGCGGACCACGTAGTCCACGGCGAAGAGCGCCCACGCGCCGAACAGCACGGCGAGGCAGAGGTCCTTCCAGTCGCCGGACAGACTGTGGGCCAGGATGCGGACCGCGTACGCGGCGAGGAAGGCCATCGACGCCACGGCGAGCGGAACCTCCGTGCTGCGCTCCCAGCGGGCCTTGCGGGTGTCGTCGTCCATCGGTCCAGCTTGGCGGTGGGTGCCCCTCCCGCAACCCCGGCGACACGCCGCGAACGAGCGAAGCCATATGCTGACTTGCATGACGAGTGAGCCGGAGCAGCAGATCGGAGTGGGGACGCCGGACGCGTTCCAGCGCCTGTGGACCCCGCACCGGATGGCCTACATCCAGGGTGAGAACAAGCCGACCGGCCCCGGGGCCGACGACGGTTGCCCCTTCTGCTCGATTCCGGCGAAATCAGACGAGGACGGGCTGATCGTCAGGCGTGGGGAGCTGGTGTACGGGGTGCTCAATCTGTACCCGTACAACGGCGGCCATCTGATGGTCGTGCCCTACCGCCATGTCGCCGACTACACCGACCTGACCGACGCGGAGACCGTGGAACTCGCGGCGCTCACCAAGCAGGCGATGACGTCCCTGCGCACCGCGTCCGGCGCCCACGGCTTCAACATCGGCATGAACCAGGGGAGCGTGGCGGGCGCGGGCATCGCCGCCCACCTGCACCAGCACATCGTCCCGCGCTGGGGCGGCGACACCAACTTCATGCCGGTGGTCGGCCACACCAAGGTGCTGCCCCAACTCCTCGCGGACACCCGGAAGATGCTGGCGGACGCGTGGCCCACGGCGTGAACCACGCGGCCGGCTTCCTAGGCGTCGTAGAGGTCGGCCTTCCGCGGTGACGCGTCCTGCACGTTGGTGCTGAGGAACGCCGAGCGGTTGCCGAACTTCTCCGTGTCCACGCCGTTCTCGTCGAGGACGCGGATCGCTGCGGCGTGCACCACGCGCAGTACCGGTGTCGCGGCGCGCAGCGCGTCGTCCGCCATGAAGCGGTGCCGCCAGGGCTGGTCGGCCCAGGCGTGCCGCAGACCGAACGGCTCGGGCAGGGATATGGAACCGCCGAGCCAGTTCAGCAGTGGCGGGTACCAGGTGATCGGGGCGCGGACCGCGAGCCGCACCACCTCGTCGGCGGGGACCAGCGGGAGCTTGACCTTGCGGGTCTCCCACGGCTTCAGGGTCTTCTGGACGTCCTTCGAGGGGGCCTCGGGCTTGCCGGTGAACAGTGAGTTCACGGGACCCAGGGCGTGCCCGGTGATCTCGATGCGCAGCGTCTTGTGCAGCACGGTCACCGTGATCATCATCGTGATGATCAACTGTCCTTCCCAGAGCGTCCACTGGACACCCAGGTAGTGCCGCTCGCCGCTGCCGAACTGCTGCTTGTTGCAGATGTCCTGTATCGCGTGCGACTTGACCTGGTACGCCTCCACGTCCGTGCCGTCCGGCCGGGACACCGCCTTGGCGCCCTCGCCGACCGGCGTGACGATCCAGTGCCGTACCGACGCCTTCGGGAAGCCGCCGGTGTTGATCGTGTTCCGCTCCAGCATGCGCAGGTCGTCATGGATGTTGCGGATGACGTCCCAGCTGCGGAAGGGGTGGATCTCCCGGTCGGCGTCGCGCGCGATCAGGTCCTCGGCCAGCTGCCAGCTGCCCCAGCGGGTGCCCATGCCGAGGATGCCCTTGGGCCCGGCGTAGAAGATCGAGTTGGACTGCTGCTCGGCGCTGAGCTTGGCCAGGGACTGGCGGAGCTGTTCGGCCTGGGTCTCGCCGGGGCTGGTCGGCACCGCCTCGGGGACCTTGGCGCCGACGCTGCTGCCGGACAGCAGGCTGTCCCAGCGACCGCGCAGATCCTTCGCGGTGTTCTCGCAGACCTGCTTGGCCCACAGCCAGCCGACCACGGGGAGGACCACGCACGCGCGCGCGTACCAGGACCAGAAGCCCGCGAACGGCGCCTTGACCAGGAAGATCACGGCGGCGGCGCCCACCGCGACGAGCAGGGTCGTGGCGATCGCGCCGGCCCGCTTGTCGTTTTTGGTACGGCTGCCGATCATGCTGCGGAGCTGGAAGACCAGAAGCCAGACGATGAGACCGGGCAGGAAGAGCAGGCCGCACAGCACCATGATCGCGGAGAGCCGGTTGTCCCGGGCCCGGCGGATGTTGTTTGCCGCCAGGGCGTGTTCGACGACGGCCTGCGGTTCGGTGCCGAACGACTGGATGAGCGGCTTGCGGCCGGGGCCGAGCATGCGGGCGATCACGGCTCCGGAGAACGCCTCACCGAGGTTGGGGCGGAAGAGCGTCGTCCAGATACCGGGATTGACCGCCGTCTGGTGCCATTCGTTGTCGGCCTTCTTTATGTCCTCGACCGGGTTGTCCCGGTAGGCCGCCGAGGCCAGCGCGAAGGTCGCCGTCTGGCCCTCGTCGCCCGTACGCGGCACCTGTGGTCCGAAGATGTCCGCATAACCGCTGTCAACGGTCATTCCCGCCCCCGATCGCCGCTGCTCCCGCTTCTGCGGCTTTCCCGACTTCCGTGCTCCGCACACCTGTTGATCAGGTCATCAGCGTATCGGCCATCACTGACATGCGTAGGCGGACGACCGAAGCCCCCTTTTTTGGCTCGTTCGCCGGCGGGCGCTCTCGGCCGGTGTCGAGAGCCCGACCGTGCTCAGCCCTTCGGGCCTCCGCGCGCTCGACCTCTCGACACCGGCGCACCCCTACGGCTCACTCGCGCCGCCTGCCCGGAACGGACCGTTCCATTTGGGTCACTTATGGGTCGGAGCAAGCCACGAGTGAGCCGCCGGCATCAACTCCTAGGCGTCGCCCGCCACTTCACGGATCCGTTCGGCGATCTGCGGCGGCATCGGTTCGTGCCGGACGTAGGCGCGGTTGAAGCGGGCCGTGCCGTGCGAGAGGGAGCGGAGGTCGACGGCGTAGCGGCCGATCTCTATCTCCGGGACCTCGGCCCGGATCAGGGTGCGCCCGCCGGTCGTCTGCTCGGTGCCGAGCACCCGGCCGCGCCGCCCGGAGAGGTCACTCATGACCGCGCCCACGTAGTCGTCGCCGACCAGCACGCTCACCTCGGCGACCGGTTCGAGGAGATGGATCTGCGCGTCGGCCGCCGCCTCCCGCAGCGCCAGCGCGCCGGCCGTCTGGAACGCGGCGTCCGAGGAGTCCACCGAGTGCGCCTTGCCGTCCAGGAGCGTGATCCGTACGTCGAGGAGAGGATGCCCTGCGGCAACTCCCTTGGCGGCCTGGGCCCTTACGCCCTTCTCCACCGACGGGATGAACTGCCGCGGCACCGCGCCGCCGATGACCTTGTCCACGAACTCGATGCCCGTGCCGCCCGGCAACGGTTCGACCTCGATCTCGCAGATCGCGAACTGCCCGTGCCCGCCCGACTGTTTGACGTGCCGGCCGCGCCCCTGCGCCTTGGCGGCGAACGTCTCCCGCAGGGAGACCTTGTGCGGCACGAGGTCGACCTGGACGCCGTAGCGGCTGCGCAGCCGTTCCAGGGCGACGTCCGCGTGGGCCTCGCCGAGGCACCACAGGACGACCTGGTGGGTGTCCTGGTTCTGCTCCAGGCGCATCGTGGGGTCCTCGGCGACGAGCCTGCTCAGGCCCTGCGAGAGCTTGTCCTCGTCCGCCTTGCTGTGCGCCTGGATGGCGAGCGGCAGCAGCGGGTCGGGCATCTCCCAGGGCTCCATGAGCAGCGGGTCGTCCTTGGCCGAGAG
This sequence comes from Streptomyces sp. NPDC050549, assembly GCF_040655035.1. Lineage (NCBI taxonomy): Bacteria > Bacillati > Actinomycetota > Actinomycetes > Kitasatosporales > Streptomycetaceae > Streptomyces > Streptomyces sp. NPDC050549. Next base: position 58,765 of record NZ_JBFAJD010000003.1, on the reverse strand, counting down.
AGTGTCCCCGGTCTCCGCGCGGCCGAGCTTCGCCACGCACGCGAGGTCGCCCGCGATGCAGTGCGTGAGTGCGCGTTGCTGTTTGCCGAAGGGCGCGGAGAGGGCGCCGACGCGTTCGTCGACGTCGTGGTCCTCGTGCCCGCGGTCGGCGAGGCCGTGCCCGGAGACATGGATCGTCTCGTCGGGGCGCAGGGTGCCCGAGAAGACGCGGACCAGGGAGACCCGGCCGACGTACGGGTCGGAGGCGGTCTTCACGACCTCGGCGACCAGCGGCCCGTTCGGATCGCACGGCTTCAGCTCCCGCGCCCTGCCGTCGACCGTGGTGACCCCGGGTGCCTCGCGCTCCAGCGGGGTCGGGAAACCCCGCGTGATCAGCTCAAGGAGCTCGACCGTCCCGAGACCCTGGCGGGCGCCCTCGGCGGCTGGGGCGGCGGCAAGGACGGGGAAGAACACCCCGCGCGCGACGGCCCGCTCCAGGTCCGCGATCAGCGTCTTGACGTCGATGTCCTCGCCGCCGAGGTAGCGGTCCATGAGGGTCTCGTCCTCGCTCTCCGAGATGATCCCCTCGATGAGCCGGTTGCGGGCCTCCTCGATCCCGGGAACCTGGTCGGGCCCGGGCTCGGACTCCTTGCGCTCCCCGGACGCATAGTCGAACAGCTTCTGCGACAGCAGCCCCACGAGACCGGTCACGGGCGCGTGCCCGTCGGGCCCCGGCGCGCGGTGCAGCGGCAGATACAGCGGGAGTACGGCGTCGGGGTCGTCCGCGCCGAACGCCTCCGCGCAGTTCCGGGTCATCGACTCGAAGTCGGCGCGGGCCGACTCCAGGTGCGTGATGACGATGGCGCGCGGCATGCCCACCGCCGCGCACTCCTCCCACACCATGCGGGTCGAGCCGTCCACGCCGTCGGAGGCCGAGACGACGAAGAGGGCCGCGTCCGCCGCACGCAGACCGGCCCTCAACTCGCCGACGAAATCGGCGTATCCGGGGGTGTCCAGAAGATTGACCTTGTACCCGTCCCAGTCGACGGGCACCAGGGAGAGCTGCACCGAGCGCTGCTGCCGGTGCTCGATCTCGTCGTAGTCGGAGACGGTGCCGCCGTCCTCCACGCGGCCCGCCCGGTTCACTGCCCCTGCGGTCAGCGCGAGGGCCTCCACCAGAGTCGTCTTGCCCGATCCGGAGTGGCCGACCAGCACCACATTCCGTACGGACGCGGGGTGGTCGGCCGCTGTAGCCCTGCCGGCGGCTCCGGGGTGTGCGTTCGCCTTGTCGCCCATGGCCTTGCCTCCCGTGCACGGTGAGGTCACTGTGGGCGCGGACACACGGTGCCGCGTGCGGTGGCGGCTCCGATGACGCCCGCGGTGCTTCGAGCTTTCCACTCCCGTCACGGTGCGTCCATACAGCGGACGTGATCGTGCCCGTAGGTCCCGACGAACCGGGCCACAGGTCCCGTGTCCGAGTGCCCGTCCGCCGCCCGCACGCGCGCGTGGCTACGATGGGCCCGCCGGTGGCCAGCAGGGGCCGCGCGGCGACACCGACCCTCGGGAAGGCCATGCTGAACAAGTACGCGCGTGCATTCTTCACGCGTGTCCTCACGCCGTTCGCCGCGTTTCTGATCCGCCGGGGCGTCAGCCCCGACACGGTCACCCTCCTCGGCACCGCCGGAGTGGTCGCGGGCGCGCTGGTCTTCTATCCCGTGGGCGAGTTCTTCTGGGGCACGGTCGTGATCACGCTGTTCGTGTTCTCCGACCTCGTCGACGGCAACATGGCCCGCCAGCTGGGCCGCTCCAGCCGCTGGGGCGCCTTCCTCGACTCCACGCTCGACCGGGTCGCCGACGGCGCGATCTTCGGCGGCCTCGCCCTCTGGTACGCGGGCGGCGGCGACAACATCACCCTGTGCGCCGTCTCGATCTTCTGCCTGGCCAGCGGCCAGGTGGTGTCGTACACCAAGGCGCGCGGCGAGGCGATCGGGCTGCCCGTCGCCGTCAACGGCCTCGTCGAACGCGCCGAGCGGCTCGTGATCTCGCTGGTCGCGTGCGGTCTCGCCGGTCTGCACAAGTTCGGCGTCCCGGGTATCCAGTGGCTGCTGCCCGTCGCGCTGTGGATCGTCGCCGTCGGCAGCCTGGTCACGCTGATCCAGCGGGTCGTCACGGTCCGCCGGGAGGCCGCCGAGGCCGACGCCACGGCGGCCCAGGAGACCACGGAACAGCACAGCAGCGGGGCGACGCCGTGAGCAGCGCCCAGGAGCGGCTGACGGACGCGCTCTACGGCCTCGGCTGGAGCACGGTCAAGAAGCTCCCCGAGCCGGTCGCCGTCCGGCTCGGCCGCACCATCGCCGACCTCGCCTGGAAGCGCCGCGGCAAGGGCGTACGGCGGCTGGAGAGCAACTACGCGCGCGTGGTGCCCGACGCGAGCCCCGAGCGGCTCGCCGAGCTCTCGCGCGCGGGCATGCGGTCGTACCTCCGCTACTGGATGGAGTCGTTCCGGCTCCCCGCCTGGAGCCCCGAGCGCGTCAGGACGGGCTTCGACCCCAAGGACGTGCACTACCTGACCGACGGCATCGCCTCCGACCGGGGCGTGATCCTCGCGCTGCCGCACCTCGCCAACTGGGACCTGGCGGGCGCCTGGGTCACCACCGCCCTGGAGACCCCGTTCACCACGGTCGCCGAACGCCTCAGGCCGGAGACGCTCTACGACCGGTTCGTCGCCTACCGCGAGGGCCTCGGCATGGAGGTCCTGCCGCACAGCGGCGGCACCGCCTTCGGCACGCTGGCCCGGCGGCTGCGGGACGGCGGCCTGGTCTGCCTGGTCGCCGAGCGTGACCTGTCCTCCTCCGGGGTCGAGGTCGATTTCTTCGGCGAGGCCACCCGGATGCCCGCCGGACCGGCCCTCCTCGCCCAGCAGACGGGCGCGCTGCTGCTCCCGGTGACGCTCTGGTACGACGACTCGCCGGTCATGCGGGGGCTGGTCCATCCGCCCGTCGAGGTGCCCGAGTCAGGTGACCGCGCCGAGAAGACGTCTGTCATGACACAGGCGCTGGCAGACGCCTTCGCCACCGGCATCGCCGACCACCCGGAGGACTGGCACATGCTGCAGCGCTTGTGGCTCGCGGATCTCGATCCCACCAAGGGGCCCTCGTGAGGATCGGTATCGTCTGCCCCTACTCCTGGGACGTGCCGGGCGGCGTCCAGTTCCACATCAGAGACCTTGCCGAGTACTTCATCCGGCTCGGCCACGAGGTGTCCGTCCTGGCTCCGGCCGACGACGACACCCCGCTCCCGCCGTACGTCGTCTCGGCCGGCCGCGCGGTCCCGGTGCCGTACAACGGCTCGGTGGCCCGGCTGAACTTCGGCTTCCTGTCCGCCGCCCGGGTCCGGCGCTGGCTGCACGACGGCGAGTTCGACGTCATCCACATCCACGAGCCGACCTCGCCGTCGCTGGGCCTGCTGGCCTGCTGGGCGGCCTCGGGCCCGATCGTCGCCACCTTCCACACCTCCAACCCGCGCTCCCGGGCGATGATCGCCGCGTACGCGATCCTGCAGGCCGCGCTGGAGAAGATCAGCGCGCGGATCGCCGTGAGCGAGTACGCCCGCCGCACGCTCGTCGAACACCTCGGCGGGGACGCGGTCGTCATCCCGAACGGCGTCGACGTCGACTTCTTCGCCCGCGCAGAGCCCAAGCCGGAGTGGCAGGGGGAGACGATCGGCTTCATAGGGCGCATCGACGAGCCCCGCAAGGGCCTCCCGGTGCTGATGAAGGCCCTGCCGAGGATCCTCGCCGAGCGGCCGAACGCGAGGCTGCTGGTCGCCGGACGCGGCGACGAGGAGGAGGCCGTCGAGACGCTCCCCGAGGAACTGCGCTCACGTGTCGAGTTCCTCGGCATGATCAGCGACGACGACAAGGCCCGCTTCCTGCGCAGCATCGACCTCTATGTCGCCCCCAACACCGGCGGCGAGAGCTTCGGCATCATCCTCGTCGAGGCCATGTCGGCGGGCGCCCCGGTCCTCGCCTCCGACCTGCCCGCCTTCGCGCAGGTGCTCGACCAGGGCGCGGCCGGCGAGCTGTTCACCAACGAGGACGCGGACACCCTCGCCGAGGCGGCCGTACGGCTCCTGGGCGACCCCGAGCGGCTGGCGCAGCTGCGGCGGAGCGGGAGCGCCCATGTGCGGCGCTTCGACTGGTCGACGGTCGGGGCCGACATCCTGTCCGTGTACGAGACGGTGACCGCCGGCGCGGCGGCCGTCGCCACCGACGAACGCACCGGGCTGCGGGCGCGGCTCGGGCTGGCCCGGGACTGAGGTGCGGGACGGCGACCGCGCGGGGGCGTGCTGCTCTCCCGCGCGCGGGGAGGTCGGTCCGGGTTTCCAACTCGGGGTGCCCGTCGGCCGATCCGCCGACGACAGCCGCGCGATCGCCCTGCCCGGCGGTGAGTTCCGCATGGGCGACGCCTTCGACGAGGGCTACCCGGAGGACGCGGAGGGCCCCGTCCGTACGGTGACCGTCGAGCCGTTCCGCATCGACGCGACCGCCGTCACCAACGCGCGCTTCGCCCGCTTCGTGGACGACACCGGATACGTCACCGAGGCGGAGCGGTACGGCAGTTCGTTCGTGTTCCACCTGCTGCTGCACCCCCGCGCGCGGGACGCCGTGTCCGGCCGGGTCGAGGCGGCACCCTGGTGGCTCGGCGTGGAAGGCGCCTCCTGGAGAGCACCGGAGGGCCCCGGTTCCGAAGTCGTCGGCCGCGCGGACCATCCCGTGGTGCATGTCTCCCACCACGATGCCCTCGCCTACTGCGCCTGGGCGGGCGCCCGGCTGCCCACCGAGGCCGAGTGGGAGTACGCGGCACGGGGTGGCCTCGACGGTCGCCGTTACCCCTGGGGCGACGATTTCGCCCCCGAGCGGCTGAACACCTGGCAGGGCGACTTCCCCAGGACCAGCACCCGCACCGGCGGCGCGACGGGCACGGTCCCGGTGGACGCGTACGAGCCCAACGCCTTCAACCTGTTCAACACATCGGGCAACGTGTGGGAGTGGTGCGCCGACCGCTTCGTACCCGGCGGCGAGGAACGCGTGATCCGCGGCGGCTCATACCTCTGCCACGCCTCCTACTGCCACCGCTACCGGGTCGCCGCCCGCTCGAAGAACACCCCCGACTCCTCGACGGGGCACGGGAGTTTCCGTTGCGCGTGGGACCTGGCGGGACCGTGACCGCCGCCCGGTAGCCTTGCCGCCCGTGACACCAACCCTGATCTGGATCCTCGTCGCCCTGGTGGCGATCGGCCTGTACCTGAGCTGGACCGCTGGCCGGCTAGACCGGCTGCACGCCCGGATCGACGCGGCCCGCGCGGCGCTCGACGCCCAACTGCTGCGCCGCGCCTCGGTGACACAGGAGTTGGCCACCTCCGGCGTCCTCGACCCGGCCGCCTCGATCGTCCTCTACGAAGCCGCGCACGCCGCCCGGCAGGCCGAGGAGGAGCAACGGGAGTTCGCCGAGAGCGAGTTGAGCCAGGCCCTGCGCGCCGTCTTCGCCGAGCCCCCGCAGGTCGAGGGCGTCCGCGAGGCCCCCGGCGGAGAGGCGGCGGCCCGCGAACTCGCCGAGTCGGTACGACGCGTCCCGATGGCCCGGCGCTTCCACAACGACACCGTGGGCGCGGCCCGCCGCCTGCGCGAACACCGCAAGGTCCGCTGGTTCCGCCTGGCCGGACACGCCCCCTTCCCCATGGCCTTCGAAATGGACGACGAGCCACCGGCGGCACTGGTGGACCGGGCGGCGTAGCGGTTGCCCGCGGGGCACAGCGGTTCGAAAACGATCCACCGGGTGCTCATTGGCCCTTGCTGTGGCCTGCATCTCTCGCGTTTCCTCGGTACTGCAGCAGCCCTCTTTCACCGAGTGAGGTCACCCCGTGTCCAGCACCCCCAGCTCCGCCCAGACTCCCGAGACCGGCACCGCGCGCGTGAAGCGCGGGATGGCCGAGCAGCTCAAGGGCGGTGTGATCATGGACGTGGTCAACGCCGAGCAGGCGAAGATAGCCGAGGACGCCGGCGCCGTCGCCGTCATGGCCCTGGAGCGGGTCCCCGCCGACATCCGCAAGGACGGCGGCGTGGCCCGGATGTCCGACCCGAACATGATCGAGGAGATCATCGAGGCGGTCTCCATCCCCGTCATGGCCAAGTCCCGCATCGGCCACTTCGTCGAGGCCCAGGTCCTGCAGTCCCTCGGCGTCGACTACATCGACGAGTCCGAGGTCCTCACCCCGGCCGACGAGGTCAACCACAGCGACAAGTTCGCCTTCACCACCCCCTTCGTCTGCGGTGCCACCAACCTGGGCGAGGCCCTGCGCCGCATCGCCGAGGGTGCCGCGATGATCCGCTCCAAGGGCGAGGCCGGCACCGGCAACGTCGTCGAGGCGGTCCGCCACCTGCGCCAGATCAAGAACGAGATCGCCCGCCTGCGCGGCTTCGACAACAACGAGCTGTACGCCGCCGCCAAGGACCTGCGCGCCCCGTACGAGCTGGTCCGCGAGGTCGCCGAGCTCGGCAAGCTCCCGGTCGTGCTGTTCTCCGCCGGTGGCGTCGCCACCCCCGCCGACGCCGCGCTGATGCGCCAGCTCGGCGCCGAGGGCGTCTTCGTCGGCTCCGGCATCTTCAAGTCCGGCGACCCGGCCAAGCGCGCCGCCGCGATCGTCAAGGCGACCACGTTCTACGACGACCCGAAGATCATCGCGGACGCGTCCCGCAACCTCGGCGAGGCCATGGTCGGCATCAACTGCGACACCCTCCCCGAGGCCGAGCGTTACGCGAACCGGGGCTGGTGATGGCCACTCCCGTAGTCGGAGTGCTCGCGCTCCAGGGCGACGTACGGGAACACCTGATCGCCCTGGCCGCGGCCGACGCCGTGGCCAGGCAGGTCAGGCGCCCCGAGGAACTCGCCGAGGTGGACGCCCTCGTCATCCCCGGGGGTGAGTCCACCACCATCTCCAAGCTGGCCGTCCTCTTCGGCCTCATGGACCCCCTTCGCGCACGTGTGCGTGCCGGTATGCCCGTCTACGGCACCTGTGCCGGCCTGATCATGCTCGCCGACAAGATCCTCGACCCGCGCTCGGGCCAGGAGACGATCGGCGGTATCGACATGATCGTGCGCCGCAACGCCTTCGGACGTCAGAACGAGTCCTTCGAAGCAGCTGTCGACGTCCGGGGCATTGAGGGCGATCCTGTGGAGGGCGTCTTCATCCGCGCCCCCTGGGTCGAGTCCGTCGGTGCCGAGACGGAGGTCCTCGCCGAACACGAGGGCCACATCGTCGCGGTCCGCCAGGGCAACGCGCTCGCCACGTCGTTCCACCCGGAACTGACCGGCGACCACCGCGTGCACTCCCTGTTCGTCGACATGGTGCGCGCGAACCTGGCTCCGGGGTCCTAGTAGGATCTCTGGGGTTCGTAAAGAGTTGGGTTACGCGAAGGAGACAGGCAGATGTCCGGCCACTCTAAATGGGCTACGACGAAGCACAAGAAGGCCGTGATCGACGCCAAGCGCGGCAAGCTCTTCGCGAAGATGATCAAGAACATCGAGGTCGCGGCCCGTACCGGTGGTGCCGATGTGTCCGGCAACCCGACGCTGTTCGACGCCATCCAGAAGGCCAAGAAGAGCTCGGTCCCGAACAAGAACATCGACTCCGCCGTCAAGCGCGGCGCCGGTCTCGAAGCCGGTGGCGCCGACTACGAGACGATCATGTACGAAGGTTACGGCCCCAACGGTGTCGCGGTGCTCATCGAGTGCCTCACCGACAACCGCAACCGCGCCGCCTCGGACGTCCGCGTCGCCATGACCCGCAACGGCGGGAACATGGCCGACCCCGGCTCCGTGTCGTACCTCTTCAACCGCAAGGGCGTCGTCGTCGTCCCCAAGGGCGAGCTGACCGAGGACGACGTCCTGGGTGCCGTGCTCGACGCGGGCGCCGAGGAGGTCAACGACCTGGGTGAGTCCTTCGAGGTCATCTCCGAGGCCACCGACCTGGTCGCGGTCCGCACCGCGCTCCAGGACGCCGGGATCGACTACGACTCCGCCGACGCCAACTTCGTCCCGACCATGCAGGTCGAGCTCGACGAAGAGGGCGCCCGCAAGATCTTCAAGCTGATCGACGCCCTGGAGGACAGCGACGACGTGCAGAACGTCTTCGCCAACTTCGACGTCAGCGACGAAGTGATGGAGAAGGTCGACGCCTGAGCCGCCGACAAGCCGAACGGGCCGACGGGACACACCCCGTCGGCCCGTCGCTTTGTCAGTGACACCCGATAGCCTGCACAAACAGGCGATCGAACGAGGGGGGTTGGTGTGCGCGTACTCGGGGTGGACCCCGGTCTGACCCGCTGCGGCGTCGGTGTCGTCGAGGGCGTCGCCGGCCGGCCGCTCACGATGGTCGGTGTCGGTGTCGTAAGGACCCCGGCGGATGCCGAGTTGGGGCTGCGCCTGGTCGCCATCGAGCAGGGCATCGAAGCGTGGCTGGACGAGCACCGGCCCGAATGCGTCGCCGTGGAGCGGGTGTTCAGCCAGCACAACGTCCGTACGGTGATGGGCACCGCCCAGGCCAGCGCCGTGGCGATGCTGTGCGCCGCCCGCCGCGGCATCCCGGTCGCCCTGCACACCCCGAGCGAGGTCAAGGCCGCCGTCACCGGCAGCGGACGCGCCGACAAGGCCCAGGTCGGCGCCATGGTGACCCGGCTGCTACGGCTCGACGCGCCCCCCAAGCCCGCCGACGCGGCCGACGCCCTCGCCCTCGCGATCTGCCACATCTGGCGGGCCCCCGCGCAGAACCGCCTCCAACAGGCGGTCGCCCAGAACCGACTTCAGCAGGCCGTCGCCCTGCACGCAGCCAAGAACCCGAACGCATCGAAAGGCCGTACCGCATGATCGCCTTCGTCAGTGGCACGGTCGCCGCACTCGCTCCCGACGCCGCCGTGGTCGAGGTCGGCGGTGTCGGCATGGCGATCCAGTGCACGCCGAACACACTCTCCACGCTCCGCCTCGGCAAGCCGGCCAAGCTCGCCACCTCCCTCGTCGTACGCGAGGACTCGCTCACCCTGTACGGCTTCGTGGACGACGACGAGCGCCAGATCTTCGAGCTGCTGCAGACCGCGACCGGTGTCGGCCCCCGGCTCGCGCAGGCGATGCTGGCCGTGCACACCCCGGACGCCCTGCGCCGGGCGGTCGCCGCCGGTGACGAGAAGGCGCTGATGGCGGTGCCCGGCATCGGCAAGAAGGGCGCGCAGAAGCTGCTCCTCGAGTTCAAGGACCGGCTCGGCGCACCCGTGGGCGCCGCCCCGGCGATCGGCGCCCCGGTCACCAGCGGCTGGCGCGACCAGCTGCACGCGGCCCTCATCGGCCTCGGGTACGCCACCCGCGAGGCCGACGAGGCCGTGGCCGCCGTAGCACCGCAGGCCGAGGCCGCCGAAGGGGCGCCGCAGGTGGGGCAGTTGCTCAAGGCCGCCCTGCAGACCCTGAACCGCGCCCGCTAGGAGACGTCAGTGAACTGGGACGACACGACCGACGAGACCGCCGCCGAGCGGCTGGTGGGCTCGGTCGCCGACCGCGAGGACCAGGCCGTCGAGGCCGCCCTGCGCCCCAAGGACCTGGGCGAGTTCATCGGCCAGGAGAAGGTCCGCGAACAGCTCGACCTCGTCCTGCGCGCCGCACGCGCGCGTGGCGCCACCGCCGACCACGTGCTGCTCTCCGGCGCCCCCGGCCTCGGCAAGACCACCCTGTCGATGATCATCGCGGCCGAGATGGGCGCCCCCATCCGCATCACCAGCGGCCCCGCCATCCAGCACGCCGGCGACCTCGCCGCGATCCTCTCCTCCCTCCAGGAGGGCGAGGTCCTCTTCCTCGACGAGATCCACCGCATGTCCCGGCCCGCCGAAGAGATGCTCTACATGGCGATGGAGGACTTCCGCGTCGACGTCATCGTCGGCAAGGGCCCCGGCGCCACCGCGATCCCGCTCGAACTGCCGCCGTTCACCCTGGTCGGCGCCACCACGCGCGCGGGACTGCTGCCGCCCCCGCTGCGCGACCGCTTCGGCTTCACCGCGCACATGGAGTTCTACGAACCCGCCGAGCTGGAGCGCGTCATCCACCGCTCGGCCAACCTCCTCGACGTGGAGATCGACCCCGCCGGCGCCGCCGAGATCGCCGGCCGCTCCCGCGGCACCCCCCGTATCGCCAACCGGCTGCTGCGCCGCGTACGGGACTACGCGCAGGTCAAGGCCGACGGCTTCATCACCCGCGACATCGCCGGGGCGGCCCTCAAGGTGTACGAGGTCGACGGCCGCGGCCTCGACCGGCTCGACCGCGGTGTCCTCGAAGCGCTGCTCAAGCTGTTCGGCGGCGGACCGGTCGGCCTCTCCACGCTCGCGGTCGCGGTGGGGGAGGAGCGCGAGACCGTCGAAGAGGTCGCCGAACCCTTTCTCGTACGCGAAGGTCTGCTGGCCCGCACGCCCCGGGGACGCGTCGCCACTCCCGCCGCGTGGGCCCATCTCGGCCTCACCCCGCCCCGCTCGTCAACCGGGGGAAACGGACAAGGGGACCTGTTCGGGGCGTGACGGCGGGGGCACTGGCCGGGTCAGGAACCCCGGTGCCATGCTGTGCGTTGTTCCATCAGCGTGGACTCGCTTAGACTCCGCCGATGCCGCCTTTGTGGGCGGCGCCGACCACCCCCATCCACCAGGCCGCTCACCGCCGCGGTCGTGCGAAGGAAATTCCGTCCCGTGAATATCGTGACCCTCCTCCCGTTCATCGTGCTCATCGGGGCCATGTTCCTGATGACCCGCTCTGCCAAGCGCAAGCAGCAGGCGGCCGCGTCGATGCGTAATGACATGCAGCCCGGCACCGGCGTCCGCACGATCGGGGGCGTGTACGCGACGGTCAAGGAGGTCAACGAGGAGACGGTTCTCCTCGACGCCGGCCCCGGTGTCGAGCTCCTCTTCGCGAAGAACGCGATCGGCGCCGTCCTCACCGACGACGAGTACAACCGCATCGTCCACGGCATCGAGCACGACCTGAAGGACGACTCCGACGTCGTCCCGGACGACGCTTCCTCCCTCACCGAGACCGACGAGCCCGCCGCCGACTCTTCCGACGACAAGCCCATCGACCTCGGCAAGAAGGACGCGGCCGAAGAGCCCGCCGACGCCACCGAGGAGCCGGCTGAGGCCGCAGAGGCCAAGACGGACGAAGAGCCGAAGAAGACCGACGGCGACTCCGACGCGAAGTAGTCACGTCCCGGGAGCGCGGCGCGATCCGCTTGCGCCCCGCGCACCCCGGGTACGTGCGTGGCTCGCACGGGATCCCGACACCATGTCATGGCCGCAGGCGCGCTGACCCGGCGCGGAGCGGCCCGAGAGGGAGTACGAGAAGGTGGCAGCACCTAAGAGGGGCCGTAGCGCGAGCGCCCAGAGCAAGCCAGGGCGCTCGCTGGCCCTCATCCTGATCGCCATTGTGGCGCTCACCGGTGGCATGTTCGCATCCGGGCACACCACTCCGCGTCTCGGCATCGACCTGGCCGGCGGTACGAGCATCACTCTCCGGGCCGTCCCGGAGAAGGGCCAGGAGTCCGCGATCAACAAGGCCAACATGAACACCGCGGTCGACATCATGAACCGCCGTGTCAATGGTCTTGGTGTCTCGGAGGCCGAGGTCCAGACGCAGGGCACCAGGAACATCATCGTCAACATCCCCAAGGGCACGAACTCGGAGGAGGCGCGGCAGCAGGTCGGTACCACGGCCAAGCTGTACTTCCGCCCGGTCCTGGCCACGGAGGCGTCGGTCGGCGCCGCGGCGAGCCCGTCCCCGAGTGCTTCCGGCAGCGCCTCCAGCAGCCCGTCGAGCTCGGCCAGTCCCAAGACGACCGCCTCGTCGTCGAAGACCGGCTCCGCGACCCCGTCGGCCAGCGCCACCTCGCAGGGACGTGCGGCCAGCGACGCCCTGAAGGCTGGCTCCACCCCGTCCGCGAGCGCCAGCGCCTCGGCCTCGGCCAGCGCCTCCCCGTCGGCGTCCAGCAGCAGCGCCGCCAGCGCGGCGGCGGCCAAGCTGGAGGCCCAGTACACCGCGCTCGACTGCTCCAAGAAGTCGGTCCAGAACACCGCGGGCAAGGGCGCCAAGGCCACCGACGCGACCGTGGCCTGCGGCCAGGTCAGCGGCGTCTGGTACAAGTACCTGCTCGGTCCCGCCGCCGTAGACGGCACGGACGTCAAGAAGGCCTCGGCCGTCTACAACACGACGACCGCCGCCGGCTGGCAGGTCACCATGGACTTCACCGGCAAGGGCGGCGACAAGTTCGCCAAGGTCACCGGTGAGCTGGCGAAGAACACCACCCCGCAGAACGAGTTCGGCATCGTCCTCGACGGCCAGGTCGTCTCCAGCCCCTCCGTCAGCTCGTCGATCACCGGCGGCAGCGCGGAGATCTCCGGCAGCTTCACCCAGGAAGAGGCCCAGAGCCTCGCCAACATGCTGTCGTACGGCGCCCTGCCGCTGACCTTCAAGGAGGACAGCGTCACCACGGTGACCGCGGCCCTCGGCGGTGAGCAGCTGCACGCCGGTCTGATCGCGGGTGCGATCGGCCTCGCGCTGGTCGTCATCTACCTGCTGATCTTCTACCGCGGCCTGTCGGTCATCGCGATCCCGTCGCTGCTGGTCTCCGCGATCCTCACCTACGTGATCATGGCCCTGCTCGGCCCCGGTATCGGCTTCGCGCTGAACCTGCCGGCCGTCTGTGGCGCGATCGTCGCGATCGGTATCACCGCGGACTCGTTCATCGTGTTCTTCGAACGCATCAGGGACGAGATCCGCGAGGGCCGCTCGCTGCGCCCCGCCGTCGAGCGGGCCTGGCCCCGCGCCCGGCGCACCATCCTGGTCTCCGACTTCGTGTCGTTCCTCGCCGCCGCGGTGCTGTTCATCGTCACCGTCGGCAAGGTCCAGGGCTTCGCGTTCACGCTCGGTCTGACCACCGTGCTCGACGTCGTCGTGGTCTTCCTCTTCACCAAGCCGCTGATGACGATCCTCGCCCGCCGTAAGTTCTTCGCGACCGGCCACAAGTTCTCCGGCCTCGACCCGAAGGCCCTCGGCGCCAAGGCGCCCCTGCGCCGCACCCGCCGCCCCTCCGCCCCCGTCGACCCGAAGGAGGCGTGAGATGTCGAAGCTCGGCAACCTCGGCGCCCGACTGCACCGTGGCGAGGTCGGGTACGACTTCGTCGGCAATCGCAAGATCTGGTACGGCATCTCGATCCTGATCACCATCACGGCCATCCTCGGCCTGACGGTGCGCGGCCTGAACATGGGCATCGAGTTCCAGGGCGGCGCCGCCTTCACCACGCCGAAGCACATGAGCGCCTCGGTGACCCAGGCCGAGAAGTACGCCCAGGACGCCTCCGGCCACGAGGCGGTCGTCCAGAAGCTCGGCGACGGCAGCCTGCGCATCCAGATCGCGGGCATCGACACCGACAAGTCCGACACCATCAAGGCGCAGCTGGCCAAGGACCTGAACGTCAGCTCCGAGAACATCGCCGCCGACCTGGTCGGTCCCAGCTGGGGCGACCAGATCGCCAACAAGGCCTGGGAGGGCCTGGCGATCTTCATGGTGCTGGTCGTGATCTATCTGGCGATCGCCTTCGAGTGGCGCATGGCCCTGGCCGCGCTGGTCGCCCTGATCCACGACATCACCATCACCATCGGCATCTACGCCCTCGTCGGCTTCGAGGTCACGCCCGGCACGGTGATCGGTCTGCTGACCATCCTCGGTTACTCGCTCTACGACACGGTCGTCGTCTTCGACAGCCTCAAGGAGCAGACCAAGGACATCACCAAGCAGACCCGCTGGACCTACAGCGACATCGCCAACCGCTCGATCAACGGCACCCTGGTGCGTTCCATCAACACCACGGTCGTCGCGCTGCTGCCGGTCGCGGCCCTGCTGTTCATCGGCGGCGGTTTCCTCGGCGCGGGTGTCCTCAACGACATCTCGCTGTCGCTGTTCGTCGGTCTCGCGGCCGGTGCGTACTCCTCGATCTTCATCGCCACGCCGCTCGTCGCCGACCTCAAGGAGGCCGAGCCGCAGATGAAGGCGCTCAAGAAGCGCGTCCTCGCCAAGCGGGCCCAGGCCGCCGCGCAGGGCGAGCCGGTCGAGCCCGAGGTCACCGACCACTCGGACGACGACGACTACGACGACGAGGACGCGGCAGCGGTCGTAGGACCGCGCACCCAGCCGGCGTCCCGCAACCGCGGCCGTGGCCGCCCCTCGGGGAAGCGCCGATGACCGACGTCCAGGAGCTGCTGCTCAGCCGTATCCGCGATGTGGCCGACTACCCGGAGCCGGGCGTGATGTTCAAGGACATCACCCCGCTCCTGGCGGACCCGGCCGCGTTCACGGCCCTCACGGACGCGCTCGCCGAGATCGTCGTGACCACCGGAGCCACCAAGGTCGTCGGCCTGGAGGCCCGCGGGTTCATCCTCGGTGCCCCCGTGGCCGTCCGCGCGGGCGTCGGCTTCATCCCCGTGCGCAAGGCGGGCAAGCTCCCCGGAGCCACCCTCAGCCAGGCGTACGACCTGGAGTACGGCTCCGCCGAGATCGAGGTGCACGCCGAGGACCTGAGCGCCGTGGACCGCATCCTGGTCGTCGACGACGTCCTGGCCACCGGCGGTACCGCCGAGGCCTCCCTGCGGCTGATCCGCAGGGCGGGCGCCGAGGTCGCCGGTGTGGCCGTCCTGATGGAGCTCGGTTTCCTGGGCGGCCGGGCCCGGCTCGCGCCTGCCCTCGCCGGGGCTCCCCTGGAGGCCCTGCTCCAGATCTGAACACCGTCGGGAAAGCCACAGGAAGGCCTCAGAAAAGCCCTGTGACACCCGTAGGACACCGCGGAGGCGGGCCCGGAGGAATCCGGTGCCCGCCTCTCGTGTTTCACCGGTAGACGGCCCTCACATGGGCCTGAAGGCGATCCCCGAGCCCGGGATCGCTACCATGGGCACTCCGGAGCCTGACCGGGGGACCCGGATCGCGCACGAGGAGTCCTCTTGGCAGACGAGGCCCAGCCCCTGACCGCCGCCAAGCCCGAGCCCACCCCGGGCCCCGCGGCACAGCCCGCGCCCGGCGCGACGACCGCGGCCGGCGAGCCGAGCGGGACGGCGGAGCACGCCCAGACGGCGCCCGCCGACAAGGCGGCGGAGTCCTCGCGCCCCAAGCCGGACCAGCCCGAGCGCCCGGCACCGGCCCCCGCGCCCCGGCCCACGGCCGGTCAGCCCGCCCGCACCGGCGGCGGCTCCTCCAACCGCGTCCGCGCCCGCCTGGCCCGTCTCGGCGTGCAGCGCTCCAACCCGTACAACCCGGTCCTGGAGCCCCTGCTGCGGATAGTGCGCAGCAACGACCCGAAGATCGAGACGGCCACCCTCCGCCAGGTCGAGAACGCCTACCAGGTGGCCGAGCGCTGGCACCGCGGCCAGAAGCGCAAGAGCGGCGACCCGTACATCACGCACCCGCTCGCCGTCACCACGATCCTGGCCGAACTCGGCATGGACCCGGCGACGTTGATGGCCGGCCTGCTGCACGACACCGTCGAGGACACCGAGTACGGTCTCGACCAGCTCCGCCGCGACTTCGGCGACTCCGTGGCCCTCCTCGTCGACGGCGTCACCAAGCTCGACAAGGTCAAGTTCGGTGAGGCCGCGCAGGCCGAGACCGTGCGCAAGATGGTCGTCGCCATGGCCAAGGACCCGCGCGTCCTGGTCATCAAGCTCGCCGACCGCCTGCACAACATGCGCACCATGCGCTACCTCAAGCGCGAGAAGCAGGAGAAGAAGGCGCGCGAGACCCTGGAGATCTACGCGCCGCTCGCCCACCGCCTGGGCATGAACACCATCAAGTGGGAGCTGGAGGACCTCGCCTTCGCGATCCTCTACCCCAAGATGTACGACGAGATCGTCCGGCTGGTGGCCGAGCGGGCACCGAAGCGTGACGAGTACCTGGCCATAGTGACCGACGAGGTCCAGACCGACCTGCGCGCCGCCCGCATCAAGGCGACCGTCACCGGCCGACCGAAGCACTACTACAGCGTCTACCAGAAGATGATCGTCCGCGGTCGCGACTTCGCGGAGATCTACGACCTGGTGGGCATCCGCGTCCTCGTGGACACCGTCCGCGACTGCTACGCGGCTCTCGGCACCGTGCACGCGCGATGGAACCCGGTCCCCGGCCGGTTCAAGGACTACATCGCGATGCCCAAGTTCAACATGTACCAGTCGCTGCACACGACGGTGATCGGCCCCAACGGCAAGCCTGTTGAGCTCCAGATCCGCACCTTCGACATGCACCGCCGCGCCGAGTACGGCATCGCCGCGCACTGGAAGTACAAGCAGGAGGCCGTCGCCGGCACCTCAAAGGTCCGCTCGGACCAGCCGAGGACCACAGGCAAGGACGACCACCTCAACGACATGGCGTGGCTGCGCCAGTTGCTCGACTGGCAGAAGGAGACCGAGGATCCGGGCGAGTTCCTGGAGTCCCTGCGCTTCGACCTGTCCCGCAACGAGGTCTTCGTCTTCACGCCCAAGGGCGACGTGATAGCGCTGCCCGCCGGCGCCACCCCGGTGGACTTCTCCTACGCGGTGCACACCGAGGTCGGCCACCGGACCATAGGAGCACGGGTCAACGGTCGGCTCGTACCGCTCGAATCCACCCTGGACAACGGCGACCTGGTGGAGGTCTTCACCTCCAAGGCACCCGGCGCGGGCCCCTCCCGCGACTGGCTCGGCTTCGTCAAGTCGCCGCGCGCCCGCAACAAGATCAGAGCCTGGTTCTCCAAGGAGCGCCGCGACGAGGCGATCGAGCAGGGCAAGGACGCCATCGCCCGCGCGATGCGCAAGCAGAACCTGCCGATCCAGCGCATCCTTACCGGCGACTCCCTGGTCACGCTCGCGCACGAGATGCGCTACCCGGACATCTCCTCGCTGTACGCGGCGATCGGCGAGGGCCATGTCGCCGCGCAGAACGTCGTACAGAAGCTGGTGCAGGCGCTCGGTGGCGAGGAGGCGGCCACCGAGGAGATCGACGAGAGCGTGCCGCCGACGCCCGGCCGGGGCCGCAAGCGCCGGTCGAACGCCGACCCGGGTGTCGTCGTCAAGGGCGTCGACGACGTGTGGGTCAAACTGGCCCGCTGCTGTACGCCCGTTCCCGGCGACCCCATCATCGGTTTCGTCACACGGGGTAGCGGCGTATCGGTTCACCGCAGCGACTGCGTCAACGTGGAGTCACTGTCCCGCGAACCCGAGCGCATCCTCGAAGTCGAGTGGGCGCCCACCCAGTCCTCGGTCTTCCTGGTCGCCATCCAGGTGGAGGCCCTGGACCGCTCCCGGCTCCTCTCGGACGTCACCCGCGTCCTGTCCGACCAGCACGTCAACATCCTCTCCGCGGCCGTCCAGACCTCCCGCGACCGCGTCGCCACCTCCCGCTTCACCTTCGAGATGGGCGACCCCAAGCACCTGGGCCACGTCCTGAAGGCGGTCAGGGGAGTGGAGGGCGTCTACGACGTCTACCGCGTGACGTCGGCGCGCAACAAGTCGTAGCGGACAGGGCACATACGAAGAAGGGGCTCCCGTACGCGATGTACGGGGGCCCCTTCTCCATGCCTACGACCGTGTCAGCCGCCGAACTCCTGGAGGCCCTTCAGCGCCTGGTCCAGCAGGGCCTGGCGGCCCTCCAGCTCGCGCTCCAGCTTGTCGGCGCGGGAGTTGTTGCCCTGGGCGCGCGCCTGCTCGATCTGGCCCTTGAGCTTGTCCACCGCGGCCTGGAGCTGGCCGGTCAGACCCTCGGCACGCGCGCGTGCCTCCGGGTTGGTCCGGCGCCACTCGGTCTCCTCGGACTCCTGGAGGGCCCGCTCCACCGCGTGCATCCGGCCCTCGACCTTCGGACGGGAGTCACGCGGCACATGGCCGATGGCCTCCCAGCGCTCGTTGATCGAGCGGAAGGCCGCGCGGGCCGCCTTGAGGTCGCCGATCGGCAGCAGCTTCTCGGCCTCCTCGGCGAGCTCCTCCTTGAGCTTCAGGTTCTCCGTCTGCTCCGCGTCCCGCTCGGCGAAGACGGAGCTGCGGGCGGCGAAGAAGACGTCCTGGGCGCCGCGGAAGCGGTTCCACAGATCGTCCTCGTGCTCGCGCTGGGCGCGGCCCGCCGCCTTCCAGTCGGACATCAGCTCGCGGTACCGCGCGGCCGTGGGACCCCAGTCCGTCGAGGACGACAGGCCCTCGGCCTCGGCGACCAGCTTCTCCTTGGTCTTGCGGGCCTCCTCGCGCTGCGCGTCCAGCGACGCGAAGTGCGCCTTGCGGCGCTTGGAGAAGGCCGACCGGGCGTGCGAGAAGCGGTGCCACAGTTCGTCGTCCGACTTGCGGTCCAGGCGCGGCAGACCCTTCCAGGTGTCCACCAGGGCGCGCAGCCGCTCACCGGCGGCCCGCCACTGGTCGGACTGCGCCAGCTCCTCCGCCTCGACGACCAGCGCCTCCTTGGCGTGCCGGGCCTCGTCGGACTGCTTGGCGCGCTGCTGCTTGCGCTCCTCGCGGCGGGCCTCGACGGTCTCCACGAGCTTGTCGAGCCGGACCCGCAGTGCGGCGAGGTCGCCGACCGCGTGGTGGGCGTCGACCTGCTCGCGCAGATGGTCGACGGCGGCCTGCGCGTCCTTCGCCGACAGGTCGGTGGTCTTCACGCGCTTTTCGAGGAGGCCGATCTCGACAACCAGGCCCTCATACTTGCGTTCGAAGTAAGCCAGCGCCTCGTCAGGGGAGCCGGCCTGCCAGGAACCGACGACCTGCTCGCCGTCGGCCGTACGCACGTACACGGTCCCCGTCTCGTCGACGCGTCCCCACGGGTCGCTGCTCACAGCGCCTCCTCCACATGATGCCTGCACAGGGCCTCTGTGCCCCCGGGCATCGTCCACAGTTTCGTCACGGCCAACATAGGCGACCGGCGGGTTGCCTGTCCGCATCCCGCGCGACCGAAGTTTCCCTGTTGACGGTCAGGATTTGGTGACGGTCGCCTTGTTGATCACGACGGTCGCGTTCGGTGCGCCGTCGCCCTGCCCCGTGCTCTCACCGGCCGCCGCGATCTTGTTCAGAACCTTCATCCCGGAGGCCGAGATGGTACCGAACGGGGTGTAGCTCGCCGGGAGCGGACTGGCCTTGTAGACGAGGAAGAACTGGCTGCCGCCGGTGTGCTTCTGACCCGTGTTGGCCATCGCCACCGTGCCCGCCGGGTACGACCCGCCCTTGAGGCTGGTGTCCTTCAGGTTCTCGTCCGGGATCGTGTAGCCGGGACCGCCGCTGCCGGCGCCCGTCGGGTCGCCGCACTGCAGCACGTAGATGCCGTTGGTGGTGAGCCGGTGGCACTTCGTGTGGTCGAAGAAGCCCTTGCTCGCAAGGAAGTTGAACGAGTTCACGGTGTGCGGCGCGGCCGACGTCTTCAGCGCGATGTCGATGTCGCCGCAGGTCGTCGCCAGCTTCATCGTGTACTTCGCCGACTTGTCGATCGTGATCGCCGGCTCTTTCTTCCAGGTCTCCGTCTTGATCTTGCCCGCGGCCGGCTTCGCGCACGGGTCCGGCGCCTTGCTCGTCGCCGAGGCACTGGGCGTCACGTCCGCGCTCGCGTTGGACTTCTTGTCGTCCTTCATGACCCCGGTCGTGTACAGCACGACGCTGCCGATCACGATCACGCCGAGCACCGACGCGATCACCGAGTTGCGCGCCCGCGCCTTGCGCCGCGCGGCCGTGCGCCGCTGCTGCTGCCGCAAGAACTTCTCCCGCGCGAGCTGCCGCTTCCGCTGTTCCTGGGTGACCACCGGATTCTCTCCTCATGCGTCTCGTACGTCGACTGGGACGCGTGCGTCTTGTGAGCCGACCGCCTGCGTGTGCCCCGTACCGTATATGGGTTCGCTGAGGATTCGGCAGCGCCGGTAGGCTCTGACCACTGAGGCAGGGATCCTTATCCCCACCCGTATCGACACAACGAAGGACGATCGTGCTCATTGCCGGGTTCCCCGCCGGGGCCTGGGGGACGAACTGTTATCTCGTCGCCCCCGCCGCCGGTGAGGAGTGCGTGATCATCGACCCGGGCCATCAGGCCGCCCAGGGAGTCGAGGAAGCGCTGAAGAAGCATCGGCTCAAGCCCGTCGCGGTCGTCCTCACCCATGGCCACATCGACCATGTGGCCTCGGTCGTCCCGGTGTGCGGCGCGCACGACGTGCCGGCCTGGATCCACCCCGAGGACCGCTACATGCTGAGCGACCCGGAGAAGGCGCTCGGCCGCTCGATCGGGATGCCGCTGATGGGCGAGCTGACCGTGGGGGAGCCCGACGACGTCAAGGAGCTGACCGACGGCGCGCGGCTGGAGCTGGCGGGACTGGAGTTCTCGGTCGCGCACGCGCCGGGCCATACGAAGGGGTCGGTGACCTTCCGGATGCCCGAGAACCCGGAGATCCCCTCCGTGTTCTTCTCCGGGGATCTGCTCTTCGCCGGCTCCATCGGACGCACCGACCTGCCCGGCGGCTCCCACGCCGAGATCCTCGACTCGCTGGCCCGTGTGTGCCTGCCGCTCGACGACTCGACCGTGGTGCTGTCCGGCCACGGCCCCCAGACGACCATCGGCCAGGAGCGCGCCACCAACCCGTACTTGCGGGAGGTGGCCGCCGGCCTCGGGAGCTCGGAAGCTCCCCGACGAGGAATGTGACGAGAGACTTTTCGTGAGCACCTTTCAGGCCCCCAAGGGCACGTACGACCTGATTCCGCCGGAGTCGGCCAAGTACCTCGCCGTACGCGAGGCGATCGCCGCTCCGCTGCGCAACTCCGGCTACGGCTACATCGAGACGCCCGGCTTCGAGAACGTCGAGCTGTTCGCGCGCGGTGTCGGTGAGTCCACCGACATCGTGACCAAGGAGATGTACGCCTTCGAGACCAAGGGCGGCGACCGGCTCGCCCTGCGTCCCGAGGGCACGGCCTCCGTACTGCGCGCGGCACTCGAGGCCAACCTGCACAAGCTGGGCAACCTCCCGGTCAAGCTCTGGTACTCGGGCTCCTACTACCGCTACGAGCGCCCCCAGAAGGGCCGCTACCGCCACTTCTCCCAGGTGGGCGCCGAGGCGATCGGTGCCGAGGACCCGGCGCTGGACGCCGAGTTGATCATCCTGGCGGACCAGGCGTACCGCTCCCTGGGCCTCAGGAACTTCCGCATCCTCCTCAACAGCCTGGGCGACAAGGAATGCCGTCCGGTCTACCGCGCCGCGCTCCAGGACTTCCTGCGCGGCCTGGACCTCGACGAGGAGACGCTCCGCCGCGCGGACATCAACCCGCTCCGGGTCCTCGACGACAAACGCCCGGATGTCCAGAAGCAGTTGACGGACGCCCCGCTGCTGCGCGACTACCTGTGCGACGCCTGCAAGGCGTACCACGAGGAGGTCCGCGAACTGATCACCGCGGCGGGCGTGGGTTTTGAGGACGACCCGAAGCTGGTCCGTGGCCTGGACTACTACACCCGCACCACCTTCGAGTTCGTCCACGACGGTCTGGGTTCCCAGTCCGCGGTGGGCGGCGGCGGCCGCTACGACGGCCTGTCCGAGATGATCGGCGGCCCCGCACTGCCCTCCGTGGGCTGGGCGTTGGGCGTCGACCGCACGGTCCTGGCCCTGGAGGCGGAGGGCGTCGAACTCGAACTCCCCGCGTCCACGAGTGTGTTCGCGGTCCCGCTGGGCGAGGAGGCCCGCCGGGTCCTGTTCGCCAAGGTGACCGAACTCCGCAAGCTGGGCATCGCGGCCGACTTCTCCTACGGCTCCAAGGGCCTCAAGGGCGCCATGAAGAGCGCCAACCGCAGCGGCGCCCGCTACACGATCGTCGCGGGCGAACGGGACCTCGCCGAGGGCGTCGTACAGCTCAAGGACATGGAGTCCGGAGAGCAGTCGGCGGTCGCGGTGAACGAGATCGTGGCGGAGCTGGAGTCGAAGCTGGGCTGAGGTGGGGCGGGGCGGGGACTACGCCGGAGGGGCTGAGTTTCCTGGTCTTTCAGCCCGTCCGGCGTTTGAGGACGAGACCGTTCAGGCCGAAGCGGGGGTCTGGGGGCGGCAGCCCCCAGGTACGGGACGGGCAGGGGCGGCGGGGGCGAGGAATCGCTAGTCCAGCAACCCGTACCGCATCGCACTCGTCACCGCCGCCGTCCGGTCGTCCACCCCCAACTTCCCGAAGACCCGTAGCAGATGGGTCTTCACGGTCGACTCCCCGATGTACAACCGCCGCCCGATCTCCGCGTTCGTGCACCCCTCCGCCACCAACCGCAGTACGGCCGTCTCCCGCTCCGACAACCGCGGCCGCTCCGGCTTCGTCCGCAACTGGTCCACCAACCGCGCCGCCACCGAGGGCGCCAACACCGTTTCGCCCCGCGCGGCGGCCCGTACCGCGTCGGCCAGTTCACCCCGGGGCAGGTCCTTCAGCAGATAGCCCGCCGCCCCCGCCTCCACCGCGCGCAGAATGTCCCGGTCCGTGTCGTACGTCGTGAGGACGATCACCCGGCACGGCAGCCCGGCCTCGCTCATCCGCACGATGGAGTCGACACCTCCGCCGCCCGGCATCCGCAGGTCCATCAGCACGATGTCGGGCCGGAGTTCGGCCGCCAGCGCCTCCGCCTGCGGCCCGCTGGACGCGTCGGCGATCACGTCGAGATCCCGTTCGGCACTGAGCATGGCGCGCAGACCCTCCCGTACGACGGGATGGTCGTCGGCCAGCACGATCCGGATCATCGGGGACTCCTCAAGGGCGACGCAGGGGATGCGGGGGATGCGGCGGATGCGGGGGACACCGGCAGCCGGACCGTCACCGTCGTGCCGCCGCCCGGCACGCTGCGCACCCGAGCCGTCCCGCCCACCTCGGCGGCCCGGGTGCGCAGCCCCGCCAGGCCGTAGCCGCCGGCCACCGCGGCCGGGTCGAAGCCGCACCCGTCGTCCCGTACCGACACGGTGAGTTGATCGTCGGCGTACGCCAGCGTGAGGCTCACCTTCGCCGAACTCCCCGCGTGCTTGCGGGCGTTGGCAAGAGCCTCCTGGCAGGAACGCAGCGCGACCACCTCGGGCGCCGCAGGCAACGCCCTTACCGGGCCGGTGACTTGGAGCGCCGCGTCATGGCGGGCGGCGAGCCGGCGCAGGGCGTCCGGCAGTGAGGCGTCGGCGAGGTCGGCCGGGGTGCCGCCGGCGACCAGGGCACGGGCCTCGGCGAGGTTCTGCCGGGCGGTCTCGTCCATCAGGGCGAGGTGGCGACGGGCTTGCGGGAGGTCCTCGTCCAGCTCGGCCTCCACCGCCTGGATCAGCATCAGCAGGCTGGTGAAGCCCTGGGCGAGGGTGTCGTGGATCTCCCGGGCCATGCGCTCGCGTTCGGCCAGCGCGCCGTGCGCCGACGACAGCCGGGAAACCTCGTGGCGGCTCGCGTCCAGTTCGGCGATCAACTCGGCGCGCTCCTGGCTCTGTTCGATGATGCGGATGATCCAGCTACCCAGGGCCATCGAGAAGACCAGGGTGACCGCGGCGAACACCGAGTTGAAGAACACGTCGTGGGCGCCGGGCCACCACAGCAGCGCCCAGCCGATCACCGGCGCGATGTTGATCACGGTCACCGCGATCAGTGCCCAGCGCAGCCGGAGCATCATGAAGCAGGGCGGGACGAGGGCGAAGGCCATCAGCCGGGTCTCGCCGACCAGCACCGCCGACGGCAGGAACAGCGCCATCTGCGCCGCGAGGTAGGAGACGGCCCGCCGCTCGTCGGGCGGATCGCCCCGCAGGACAGGGCGCCCGAACCAGACGTACAGCGGAACCAGCGGGGCGAGCAGCCCGGCCGCCACCACGCGCACCGGCCACCCCGGCTTGTCCGTGCCGAGCACGAACACCAGGGTGGCCAGCCAGATCAGGGCGAAGTACGTGTCCCAGAGCCGGAAGGAGCGGTCCCAGGTGTACGAGCCCTTCACCGGGGCGGGAACGGTCATCCGTCGCGCCGGTTCTTCCACCGGAAGGTCAGCAGGCACAGCAGCAATCCTCCGACGCACCATGCCCCGAGCACCAGCGCGATCTTCCCGAACTCCCAGCTACCGGCCTGCTCCAGCACCTGCGCCGACGAGGGCAGGAACACCCCGCGGAGCCCCTGGCACATCCACTTCAGCGGGAACAGGGCACCGATGTTGAGCATCCAGTCCGGGATCGTGTCGATCGAGATGTACACCCCGGAGATGAACTGCAGGACCAGGAAGGGCAGTACGACCACGGAGGTCGCGCTCTTGCCGGACTTGGGGACTGAGCTGACCGCGATGCCGAGCAACGCGCATGCCGTGAGACCGAGCACGAAGATCCACCCGAAGTCCAGCCACTTGCCGGCGGACGAGGGCAGGTCCACGCCGTAGAAGCTGGTCCCGACGAACAGCAGGATCGCCGTCTCCAGCAGGCCCGTGACCAGAACCAGCCAGATCTTGCCGAGGAAGTACGCGGCCGGTGGCATCGGCGTGCCGCGCAGCCGGCGCAGCACCTTCTCGTCGCGTTCGATCGCGATCGAGATGCCGAGGGACTGGAAACTCGTCGACATGATGCCGGCGGCCATCATGGCCGGGACGTAGAGCTGGGAGGCGGTCACGCCCGCGCCTCGGACGTCGTCCTTGAAGATCGACGCGAAGAGGAAGAGGAAGACGACCGGGAAGGCGAAGGTGAAGACCACCTGGTCGCGCTGGCGGAAGAACTGTTTGAGCTCCAGCACCCCGCGCCGCAGCCCGAGCCCCCAGGCGCCGGGCAGCCGTCCCTCGGAGGTCCGGGACCGGGCCCGCACTGCCGTCGTGGTCATCGCACGTCCTCCTGTCCGGTCAGCCGGAGGTAGACGTCCTCCAGGGTGGGGCGGGTCACCAGCAGGCCGGGGATCTCGCCGTCGAAGCGGTGCATGAGCTCGGCCACGACCTTGGTGGGAGTGTCGGTGCGCTCCGCGCGCGGGGTGCCGTCCGGCTCGGTCCACTCGACGGTGGCTCCGGTGCCGTGGCGCTCGCGCAGGGCGGCCGGTTCGCCCTCGGCGACCACACGGCCCTTGGCGACTATGGCGAGGCGGTCGGCGAGGTTCTCCGCCTCCTCCAGGTAGTGGGTGGTGAGGAGGATGGTTGTGCCCTCGCCGGCGAGCTTGCGGATCAGGTCCCAGAACTGGCGCCGGGCCGCCGGATCGAAACCGGTCGTCGGCTCGTCCAGGAGCAGGAGTTCCGGATCGCCGATCACTCCGAGGGCCACGTCCAGACGCCTGCGCTGGCCGCCCGAGAGCGCCTTGATGCGGCTGTCCGCCTTGGCCTCCAGACCCACCAGGCCGATGACCTCCTCGGGGTCGCGCGGACGCGGGTAGTAGCGGGCGAAGTGCCGTACGGTCTCGCCGACCGTCAACTCCGCGGGTGCCGATTCGTCCTGCCAGACGATGCCGACCCGGGAACGCCACGCGCGCGTGCCCGTCGCCGGGTCCGACCCGAGTACCAGGACCTCGCCCGCGTCCCGTCCCCGGTTGCCCTGGAGGATCTCCACCGTGGTGCTCTTGCCCGCGCCGTTGGGCCCGAGCAGCCCGAACACCTCTCCCGTACGGATTTCGAGATCGATTCCGGCTACGGCGGTCACGTCCCCGTACTGCTTGCGCAGCCCCCGCACATCCACTGCGAGTTCGTTCGCCTGTGTTGTCATGCCATGAGCATCGTCCGGAATCGAGCGCTCAGGGACGACCGTGCGTACTTCCTTATGTCCACCGAACGGTGGACAGGCCCGTGCGTGCGGCACAATGGCCCTGCCCGAAGATGGTCCAACTCTCAAGTGACGGATCGGCGTGATGAGCAAGACGACAGTGAAGGACGTCTCCACCGACTCCGAGCCGGAGCACACGGCCGAGGAGCCGCGCACGGTCGGCAGCAGCCGGGCCTTCGCCGTGCTGCTGGTGATCACCGGTGCGGCCGGTCTGCTCGCCGCGTGGGTCATCACGATCGACAAGTTCAAGATCCTTGAGGGCAAGCTCGCGGGCAAGACGTTCACCCCGAGCTGCAGCATCAACCCGATCGTGTCCTGCGGCAGCGTCATGGAGAGCAAGCAGGCCGCCGCCTTCGGCTTCCCGAACCCGATGCTCGGCCTGGTCGCCTACGGCATCGTCATCTGCGTCGGCGTCAGCCTGCTCACCCGGGTGAAGTTCCCGCGCTGGTACTGGCTGACCTTCAACTTCGGCACGCTCTTCGGAGTGGGCTTCTGCACCTGGCTGCAGTTCCAGTCGCTGTACCGGATCAACGCGCTGTGCCTGTGGTGCTCGCTGGCCTGGGTCGCCACGATCACGATGTTCTGGTATGTCACGTCGTTCAACATGCGCAACGACTTCCTGAAGGTCCCGCGCCCGGTGAAGAACTTCCTGGGCGAGTTCACCTGGGTCCTCCCGGTCACCCACGTCGGCATCATCGCCATGCTGATCCTGACCCGCTGGGGCACCCAGCTCTGGGCCTGACCTCGGCCCCGACGGGATTGTCAGTGCGGTGACATAGGGTTTTGGACGTGGAGCCCGACCTTTTCACCGCCGCAGCCGAAGAACGCCAGGAGAAGGACCCGTCCAGCAGTCCCCTGGCGGTACGGATGCGCCCGCGCACCCTCGACGAGGTCGTGGGCCAGCAGCACCTGCTGAAGCCGGGCTCACCCCTGCGCAGGCTCGTCGGCGAGGGCTCGGGCGGCCCGGCCGGACCGTCCTCGGTGATCCTCTGGGGGCCGCCCGGCACCGGGAAGACGACCCTCGCCTACGTCGTCTCCAAGGCCACCAACAAGCGGTTCGTGGAGCTGTCCGCGATCACCGCAGGGGTCAAGGAGGTCCGCGCGGTCATCGACGGCGCCCGGCGCGCGACCGGCGGCTTCGGCAAGGAGACCGTCCTCTTCCTCGACGAGATCCACCGCTTCAGCAAGGCCCAGCAGGACTCCCTCCTCCCCGCCGTCGAGAACCGCTGGGTGACCCTGATCGCGGCGACCACGGAGAACCCGTACTTCTCGGTGATCTCCCCGCTCCTGTCCCGCTCCCTCCTCCTGACCCTCGAACCCCTCACGGACGACGACCTGCGCGCCCTGCTGCGCCGGGCCCTGTCCGACGAGCGCGGCCTCAAGGACGCGGTCACCCTCCCCGAGGACAGCGAGAACCATCTGCTGCGCATCGCCGGCGGCGACGCCCGCCGCGCGCTGACCGCACTGGAGGCCGCTGCCGGGGCCGCCCTCGACAAGGGCGAGCCGGACATCACCCTCCAGACCCTGGAGGAGACGGTCGACCGGGCCGCCGTGAAGTACGACCGCGACGGCGACCAGCACTACGACGTGGCCAGCGCCCTCATCAAGTCCATCCGCGGCTCCGACGTCGACGCGGCCCTGCACTACCTGGCCCGCATGATCGAGGCGGGCGAGGACCCCCGCTTCATCGCCCGCCGCCTGATGATCTCCGCGAGCGAGGACATCGGCCTCGCGGATCCCAACGCGCTGCCGATCGCGGTCGCCGCCGCCCAGGCCGTAGCGATGATCGGCTTCCCGGAGGCCGCGCTCACCCTCAGCCACGCCACCATCGCCCTCGCCCTCGCCCCCAAGTCGAACGCGGCGACCACGGCGATCGGCGCCGCCATGGAGGACGTACGCAAGGGGCACGCGGGCCCGGTGCCGATGCACCTGCGGGACGGGCACTACAAGGGCGCGGCCAAGCTCGGGCACGCCCAGGGGTACGTCTACCCGCACGACCTGCCCGAGGGGATCGCCGAGCAGCAGTACGCGCCGGAGGAGCTCAAGGACCGCGAGTACTACGAGCCGACCCGCCACGGAGCCGAGGCCCGGTACGCGGACGCCGTCGAGTGGACCCGCAAACACCTCGGTCGAAAGCGGTCCTGAACACCCTGTAGAATCCCCCGAAGTGCTGTGTCCCGTGCTGTCAGAACGGGACGGTCAGCCGGAGCCAGTCAAAGGGCCCAGTCCTGGGACCGGCTCCAGGAGCGTCGCGCACCGTTCGAATGGTGTCGCGGGCAGCCCACCACCATCCGTCGCAGGACGGCACCGGTCGGTGGGCCACTCGCGTGCTGCACGTAGTGCCCAGATCAGGGGAGCGGCTGCCCACCAGGTCCCGCAAGGGGCCCGACGGGTTTCCCCGGCTGCGGATGCGACCTCCCTCACCACCCTGACAAGCCGACAGACAGAGAGAGACATCGTGGCGAACCAGTCCCGCCCCAAGGTCAAGAAGTCGCGTGCCCTCGGCATCGCGCTGACCCCGAAGGCCGTCAAGTACTTCGAGGCCCGTCCCTACCCGCCGGGTGAGCACGGTCGTGGCCGCAAGCAGAACTCGGACTACAAGGTCCGTCTGCTGGAGAAGCAGCGTCTGCGCGCGCAGTACGACGTGTCCGAGCGCCAGCTCGTCCGCGCCTACGAGCGTGCCTCCAAGGTCCAGGGCAAGACCGGTGAGGCCCTGATCATCGAGCTGGAGCGTCGTCTCGACGCGCTGGTCCTGCGTTCGGGCATCGCCCGCACGATCTACCAGGCCCGCCAGATGGTCGTTCACGGCCACATCGAGGTCAACGGCCAGAAGGTCGACAAGCCGTCCTTCCGCGTCAAGCCGGACGACGTCGTCATGGTCCGCGAGCGCAGCCGCAGCAAGACCCTGTTCGAGGTCTCCCGCGCCGGTGGCTTCGCCCCCGACGGCGAGACCCCGCGCTACCTCCAGGTGAACCTCGCCGCCCTGGCCTTCCGCCTGGACCGCGAGCCGAACCGCAAGGAGATCCCGGTGATCTGCGACGAGCAGCTCGTCGTCGAGTACTACGCCCGCTGATCACCTCACGGACGTAGCACCACCTTTCGCGTCAGCCCGCCGTCTCTCCGCCCTTACGGGTGGGCGAGGCGGCGGGCTTTCGCATGTCCACGCCCACCGGCGCATGCCGTACCGGCCCATGCGGCACCGGTACGGCGTCGAGCGGCCGCCGCTGCCCCAGTGCCCGTGCCACGGCCGCCTCCCGGCCGAGCCGCGCACCCTCGCGTACGCGCTCCTCGTACGGTCCGTCGCCCAGCCGCTCCCGGGCCATCGCCTCGCACAGCTCGTGCGGCGCGTTGTAGTACGCCGAACCGAACAGCGGCAGACCCACCGACGGCCACATCCCGCCCGCCGCGCCCTGCAGCAGCGCGGCCTCGGCGGCATCACCCTCCGCCGCCGTGACGAGGGCCAGCAGCTCGACCGCCAGCACCGAGCCCAGCAGATCGCGGAAACCGTGCGCGCTGCCCAGACAGTCCGCCAACAGGTCGCGCGCGAGCGGGAGTTCGCCCTCGCTCCAGGCGACGTAGGCCAGGACGTACAGCGCGTACGCCCGGGTCCACCGCTCGCCGTGGTCCTCGCAGACCCGCCGTACGTCCTCGCACAGCTTCACCGCGTCCGCCAGATCGCCCTGGAAGGCCCGCGCCATCGCCAGCTCGACCTGGCCCATCAGCACGTTGCTGTTCAGCTCGCCGATCTGCTGATAGCGGTCGAGCGCCGAGCGCAGCAGGGTTTCCGCGCGCGGCATGTCGTCCGTGACCAACGCCAGGCAGCCGGTGCGGTGCTCGGCGTACGCGACGGCCGTGTGGTTCGCGGTCTGGTCCGCCTCCTCGCGGCACTCCTGGAGCGCGGCGAGCGCGGGCACGGTGTCGCCCTGGAGGATCGCCACATAGCCGAGCACCCACAGGGCCTTCAGGCGCGACTGGTCGTTGTCGGAATCGAGCTGCACGGCCTGCTCCAGCCAGTGCCGGCCCTCCGAGAGCCGCCCGCAGCCCGCCCAGTAGAACCACAGGGAGCCCGCCAGATACTGGCCCAGATGCGTCTCGTCCGGCTCGGTCAGGCAGTACTCCAGGGCCCCGCGCAGATTCGGCAGCTCCGCCTCGACCCGCGCGGCGACCTCGCCCTGGCGCGGCGAGAACCAGTCCAGCTCGCACCAAGTGGCCAGCCCCAGGTACCAGTCGCGGTGCCTGCGCCGCAGCCGCGCCACGTCCCCGGTCGCCTCCAGCCAGTCGGCGCCGTAGGCGCGGATCGTGTCGAGCATCCGGTAGCGCAGCCCCGCCGGTGTCTCCTCGCGGACGACCACGGACTGCGCGAGCAGTTCGGACAGCACGTCGAGGACGCCGTCCGAGGGCAGTCCGTCGCCACCGCAGACGTACTCGGCGGCCTCCAGGTCGAAGCGCCCGGCGAACACCGACAGCCGCGCCCAGAGCAACCGCTCCTCGGGCGTGCACAGTTCATGGCTCCAGCCGATCGCCGTCCGCAGTGTCTGGTGCCGGGGCAGCGCGTCCCTGCGCCCGCCGGCCAGCAGCCGGAACCGGTCGTCGAACCGCGCCAGCAACTCCCCGGGCGACAGGGCCCGCAGCCGCCCCGCCGCCAGTTCCACGGCGAGCGGAATCCCGTCCAGCCGCCGGCACAACTCCCGTACGTCAGCGTCCTCTTCGCCGAGGACGACCCCCTGCTGCGCGGCCCGCTCGGCCAACAGCTCCGTCGCCTCGCCCTGGCCCAACGGCGCCAGCGCCACCACGCGCTCGCCCGCCAGTTCCAACGGCCGCCGCCCCACCGCCAGCACCCGCAGCCCCGGCACCCGCCCCACCAACTCGGCGACCAGCGGGGCGCACACCTCCACCAGATGCTCGAACCCGTCCAGCACCAAGAGAAGTTGACGCTCTGTCAGATGGGCGAGGAGTGCCTCGCGCGGCAGCCGCGTGGTGTGATCCGTCAGCCCCAGCGCCTCCACGACCGCGAAGTCCACGAGTTCCGGATCGCGCACCGGCGCCAGCTCCACCCGCCACACGCCGTCCGGGGGAGCGGACCGGGCCGCGGCGTGGGCCGCGAGCCGGGACTTGCCGACCCCGCCAGGCCCGGTCACCGTGACCAGACGCGAGGCGTCGAGCGCCCGCGCCAGTTCGGTGAGTTCGGCCG
This sequence comes from Streptomyces sp. NPDC050549, assembly GCF_040655035.1. Lineage (NCBI taxonomy): Bacteria > Bacillati > Actinomycetota > Actinomycetes > Kitasatosporales > Streptomycetaceae > Streptomyces > Streptomyces sp. NPDC050549. Next base: position 27,791 of record NZ_JBFAJD010000003.1, on the reverse strand, counting down.
TGCGGCCCACGAACCGGTCGGGTTCGAGGGGCAGATTGCCGTCCGCGGTGGCGTCGCCGTCATGGGAAGCTCGCATGGAACACGGAGCGTACTGAACCGTATTCAGTCCGTACAATCGCTTCGCTCAACTCCACTGCGCGCGGGGCGGGAATGCGGTACGGAGCGCCACGCCCGGCGCGATAGGCTCGGGGCCAGTTATCTACAGGTGTTTGCGAGAGAGGGTGTCAGGTGTCCGGTGGAGAGGTGGCCGGGATCCTGGTGGCCGTCTTCTGGGCAATCCTGGTCTCCTTCCTCGCCGTCGCACTGGTGAGGCTGGCCCAGACGCTCAAGGCGACCACCAAGCTCGTCGCGGACGTCACCGACCAGGCCGTCCCGCTCCTGGCGGACGCCTCCGCGGCGGTGCGCTCGGCGCAGACCCAGATCGACCGGGTCGACGCGATCGCCTCCGACGTCCAGGAAGTCACCTCGAACGCCTCCGCCCTGTCCACCACTGTCGCCTCCACCTTCGGTGGTCCCCTCGTCAAGGTCGCGGCCTTCGGCTACGGCGTCCGCCGGGCCCTGGGCGGCCGGCGCGAGGACGTGCCCGCGCCGTCGGGGGCGTCCCGTCGTACGGTGATCGTGGGCCGTACCGTCCCGGCCGGACGGCGGGGCAAACGCACCCGGAAGAAGGACTGACCGAGCGATGTTCCGCCGTACGTTCTGGTTCGGCACGGGCGTGGCCGCCGGTGTCTGGGCGACCACCAAGGTCAACCGCAAGCTGAAGCAGCTGACCCCCGAGCACCTCGCCGTCTCCGCGGCCAACAAGGCGCTCGAAGCCGGGCACCGGCTCAAGGACAGCGCGGTGGGCTTCGCGCTCGATGTCCGCGCGGGCATGGCCCAGCGGGAGGCCGAACTCGGCGACGCGCTGGGGATCAACGCCCCGGTCGACCCCGAACTCCCCGCCCCCAGGCAGCACATCGCCATCGAGAACCGCACGAACCCGATGTCCGTCGAAAGAAACGACAGGACGACGTACTCGTACAACCGGAATGAGGACCACTGATGGAGTCGGCTGAAATCCGCCGCCGCTGGCTGAGCTTCTACGAGGAGCGCGGCCACACCGTTGTCCCCTCGGCGTCGCTCATCGCGGACGACCCGACTCTGCTCCTGGTCCCCGCCGGCATGGTCCCCTTCAAGCCGTACTTCCTCGGCGAGGTCAAGCCGCCGTGGCCGCGCGCCACCAGCGTGCAGAAGTGCGTGCGTACGCCCGACATCGAAGAGGTCGGCAAGACCACCCGGCACGGCACGTTCTTCCAGATGTGCGGCAACTTCTCCTTCGGCGACTACTTCAAGGAAGGCGCCATCACCTACGCCTGGGAGCTGCTCACCTCGCCCCAGGACAAGGGTGGTTACGGCCTCGACCCCGAGCGCCTGTGGATCACGGTCTACCTCGACGACGACGAGGCCGAGACCATCTGGCGCGACAGGATCGGCGTCCCGGCCGAGCGCATCCAGCGCCTCGGCAAGAAGGACAACTACTGGTCGATGGGCGTTCCCGGCCCCTGCGGCCCGTGCTCCGAGATCAACTACGACCGCGGCCCCGAGTTCGGCGTCGAGGGCGGGCCGGCCGTCAACGACGAGCGGTACGTGGAGATCTGGAACCTCGTCTTCATGCAGTACGAGCGCGGCGAGGGCATCGGCAAGGAAGACTTCGAGATCCTCGGCGAGCTGCCCAGCAAGAACATCGACACGGGCCTAGGCCTGGAACGCCTCGCGATGATCCTGCAGGACGTGCAGAACATGTACGAGATCGACACCTCCATGGCCGTCATCAAGAAGGCCACCGAGCTGACCGGTGTCGAGTACGGCGACGCGCACGACTCGGACGTCTCCCTGCGCGTGGTCACCGACCACATGCGCACCTCCGTGATGCTCATCGGCGACGGCGTGACCCCCGGCAACGAGGGCCGCGGTTACGTCCTGCGCCGCATCATGCGCCGCGCCATCCGCAACATGCGTCTCCTCGGTGCCACGGGTCCGGTCGTCAAGGACCTCATCGACACGGTCATCGCGATGATGGGCCAGCAGTACCCGGAGCTCGTCACCGACCGCCAGCGCATCGAGACCGTGGCCCTCGCCGAGGAGGCCGCCTTCCTCAAGACGCTGAAGGCCGGCACCAACATCCTCGACACGGCCATCTCCGACACCAAGGAGTCGGGTGGCACGGTCCTCGCCGGCGACAAGGCGTTCCTGCTCCACGACACCTGGGGCTTCCCGATCGACCTCACCCTCGAAATGGCCGCCGAACAGGGCCTTTCCGTGGACGAGGACGGCTTCCGCCGCCTGATGAAGCAGCAGCGCGACCAGGCCAAGGCCGACGCCCAGGCCAAGAAGACCGGCCACGCCGGCGTCGGCGCCTACCGCGCCATCGCCGACCAGGCCGGCGAGACCGACTTCATCGGCTACTCGGACACCGTGGGCGAGTCCACCATCGTCGGCATCCTCGTCGACGGCGTCTCCTCCCCGGCCGCCACCGAGGGCGACGAGGTCGAGATCGTCCTCGACCGCACCCCGTTCTACGCCGAGGGCGGCGGCCAGATCGGCGACACCGGCCGCATCAAGGTCGAGTCCGGTGCCGTGATCGAGATCCGCGACTGCCAGAAGCCGGTACCGGGTGTCTACGTCCACAAGGGCGTCGTCCAGTTCGGCGAGGTCACCGTCGGCGCCAAGGCGGAAGCGGCGATCGACATCCGCCGCCGCACCGCCATCGCCCGCGCCCACTCGGCCACCCACCTCACCCACCAGGCGCTGCGTGACGCCCTCGGTCCGACGGCCGCGCAGGCCGGTTCGGAGAACCAGCCGGGCCGCTTCCGCTTCGACTTCGGTTCGCCGTCCGCGGTTCCCACCGCCGTGATGACCGACGTCGAGCAGAAGATCAACGAGGTGCTCGCCCGCGACCTGGACGTGCACGCCGAGATCCTCAGCCTCGACGAGGCCAAGAAGCAGGGCGCCATCGCCGAGTTCGGCGAGAAGTACGGCGAGCGGGTCCGCGTCGTGACCATCGGCGACTTCTCCAAGGAGCTGTGCGGCGGCACCCACGTCCACAACACCTCCCAGCTGGGCCTGGTCAAGCTGCTCGGCGAGTCGTCGATCGGCTCCGGAGTCCGTCGTATCGAAGCGCTCGTCGGTGTCGACGCCTACAACTTCCTCGCCCGTGAGCACACGGTCGTCGCCCAGCTCCAGGAGCTGATGAAGGGCCGCCCGGAGGAGCTTCCGGAGAAGGTCTCCGCCATGCTCGGCAAGCTGAAGGACGCCGAGAAGGAGATCGAGAAGTTCCGCGCGGAGAAGGTGCTCCAGGCCGCCGCCGGTCTCGTCGAGTCCGCCAAGGACGTGCACGGCATCGCCGTCGTCACCGGCCAGGTCCCGGACGGTACGACCCCCGACGACCTGCGCAAGCTGGTCCTCGACGTGCGCGGCCGTATCCAGGGCGGACGCGCCGCCGTGGTCGCCCTCTTCACGGTCAACAACGGCAAGCCGCTCACCGTCATCGCCACCAACGAGGCCGCCCGCGAGCGCGGTCTCAAGGCCGGTGACCTGGTGCGCGCCGCCGCCAAGACCCTCGGCGGCGGCGGTGGCGGCAAGCCGGACGTCGCCCAGGGCGGCGGCCAGAACCCGGCCGCCGTCGGCGAGGCCGTCGACGCCGTCGAGCGCCTCGTCGCCGACACGGCGAAGTAAGAAGCGGTCGAGAGTATGCGAAGAGGACGTCGACTCGCGCTCGACGTCGGGGACGCCCGCATCGGGGTCGCCTCGTGCGACCCCGACGGGATCCTCGCCACTCCCGTCGAGACGGTCCCCGGCCGGGACATCCCGGCGGCACACCGCCGGCTGAGGCAGCTCGTCGAGGAGTACGAACCGGTCGAAGTCGTCGTCGGCCTCCCGCGCTCCCTCAAGGGCGGCGAGGGACCGGCCGCCGTGAAGGTCCGGGCCTTCGCCCAGGAGCTGGCCAGGGGCATCGCCCCGGTACCGGTCAGGCTGTTGGACGAACGGATGACCACAGTGACGGCCAGTCAGGGACTGCGCGCCTCGGGTGTCACCTCCAAGAAGGGCCGCTCAGTCATCGACCAGGCAGCCGCCGTCATCATCCTTCAGCAGGCGTTGGAATCCGAACGGGTGTCAGGTAAACCACCCGGCGAGGGCGTCGAAGTGGTCATCTGATCGCGATACGGTAACGTTCCGCGCGATGCGATGGTGTTCGAACAGCCATGGCACAGCAAGAGGCGGGACGGGAGCCGGAGCCCCAAGCGCCGCGACCGCCGCCTCGCGGCTCTAGGGGATCGATGACTGAGTATGGCCGGGGCCCAGGCTCCGAACCGTGGCATCCGGAGGACCCGTTGTTCGGGGACATCGGATGGGAAGGCCAGCAGGCCCACGTGGGCCAGCAGTCTTCCTACGACGGCCAGCAGCAGCACTATCCGGAACAGCCGCAGCAGCCGCAGCAGTACGGCGACTGGGGTCACGGCCAGCAGGCCGACTACGGTCAGGCGCAGCAGCAGTACCAGGTCTACGACGAACAGGGCCGCCCGCAGTACCCCGATCAGCACCAGCAGTACAACGACCAGCACCAGCAGTACAACGACCAGCAGCAGTACGCCGATCAGAGTCATCAGCAGTACGCCGGTCAGCAGCAGCAGTACCAGCAGAACGGCTGGGACGGCACCCATACGCATGCCCAGGTCCCGTACGCCGCCGACCCTGGTGACCCGTACGGGCAGCAGGCCGCCGCCTATGGCGAACAGCAGCCCGATTTCTACGGCACGCCCGACGCGTTCCCGCCGCCGGAGCCGCCCGGCAAGCGCCGCACGGAACCCGAACCGGAGCAGACGGACTGGGACCCGGGTCCCGATGAAGGCGAACACGCGTTCTTCGCGGGTGGCGGCGACGACGATGACGAGGCCGACGACGAGCCTGAGGACGGCCGCCGACGCGGCAAGGGCAAGGGCGGCAAGGGCAAAGGTGGCAAAGGCGGCAAGGAGAAGAAGCGCCGCAACGGCTGCGCCTGCCTGGTCGTCGTCCTGGTGTTCGGCGGCGGTCTCGCCGGCGTCGGCTATTTCGGCTGGCACTTCTACCAGAACCGTTTCGGCTCGGCGCCCGACTACGCGGGCGACGGCACCGGTTCGGTCAGCGTCACCATCCCCAAGGGCGCCTTCGGCTCGGACATCGGGCAGAAGCTGAAAGAGGCGGGCGTCGTCAAGAGCGTCGACGCGTTCGTCGCCGCCCAGTCGCAGAATCCTGACGGGAAGAAGATCCAGGCGGGCGTCTTTCTGTTGAGGAAAGAGATGTCGGCCGCAGCCGCCGTCAAGCTGATGCTCGACCCCAAGAGCCAGGACAACCTGATCGTCGCCCCCGGCTGGCGAAACGCTCAGGTCTACGCGGCGATCGACAAGAAACTCCAGATTTCCAACGGCACCACCAAGGCCGTCGCCAAGAAGGAATTCAAGAGCCTCGGACTGCCCAGCTGGGCGAACGACAACGCGAACATCAAGGACCCGCTGGAGGGCTTCCTCTACCCGGGAACCTATGGCGCCGCCAAGGGCATGAAACCCGAAACGGTCCTCAAACAGATGGTCGCCCAGGCCAACGACAAATACGACTCGATCGACCTCTCGGCGAAGGCCAAGGCACTCAACCTGGACAGTCCGCTGCAGGTCATCACGGTCGCGAGCCTCGTCCAGGCCGAGGGCAAGACGCACGACGACTTCCGGAAGATGGCCGAAGTCGTCTACAACCGGCTCAAGACCACGAACACCGAGACCAACCGTTACCTGCAATTCGACTCGACCTTCAATTACCTGAAGGGTCAGAGCAACATCCGCATCAGCGAGTCCGAGATCAACAGCAACAAGGACCCGTACAACACCTACACCCAAAAGGGCCTGCCGCCCGGACCGATCGACAACCCCGGTGCCGAGGCTCTGGCGGCGGCACTGAATCCGACCCGCGACGGCTGGATCTACTTCGTGGCGACCGACGGCCAGAACAAGACCGAATTCGCCAAGACGTACGCCGAATTCCAGCGACTCAAGGAAGAGTTCAATGCCAGCACGGGCAACTGACGCCCGCCGGGCAGCCGTGCTCGGTTCACCCATCGCCCACTCCCTCTCCCCGGTACTGCATCGCGCGGCATACGGGGAACTGGGCCTCGACGGCTGGTCCTACGACCGCTTCGACGTCGACGAAGCCGGCTTGCCGGGGTTCTTCGAGAACCTCGGACCGGAGTGGGCGGGGCTGTCCCTGACGATGCCGCTGAAGCGCGCCGTCATACCCCTCCTCGACGAGATCAGCGAGACCGCGGCGTCCGTGGACACGGTCAACACGGTCGTGTTCACCGAGGACGGCCGCAGCGTCGGCGACAACACCGACATCCCCGGCATGGTCGCCGCCCTCCGCGAACACGGCATCGAACAGGTCGACTCGGCCGCGATCCTCGGCGCCGGCGCCACGGCCTCCTCCGCGCTCGCCGCCCTCTCCCGGATCTGCACCGGCGAGGTCGTCGCCTACGTCCGCAGCGAGGCCCGCGCCGCCGAGATGCGCCAATGGGGCGAGCGGCTCGGCCTGGAGGTCCGTACCGCGGACTGGGCCGACGCGGCGGAGGGTCTGCGCGCCCCCCTGGTCGTCGCGACCACCCCGGCCGGCACCACGGACGCCCTCTCCCCCGCCGTACCGGAGCGCCCCGCCACCCTCTTCGACGTCCTCTACGACCCCTGGCCCACCGACCTCGCTGCCCGCTGGTCCGGCTACGGCGGAGCCGTCGTCAGCGGCCTGGACCTGCTGGTGCACCAGGCCGTACTCCAGGTGGAGCAGATGACCGGCCACCGGCCCGCCCCGCTGGACGCGATGCGCAGAGCGGGCGAGAAGGCCCTGGCCGACCGCTGACACGGACCCCGCAGGGGCGCTGGCCGCTGACCTTGGTCGTTCGGCGTCCGCTCTCTGGACCGTCGGCCAGGTCCGTGTGCCGAACGTGGGAGGATCGGGGACGGCGGGCCAGGGCCGCGCACCCGGTCACGCCGACGCCGTACGCGAGGACGCGCGTACGCAGGGCAGTACCAGGGCGCGAGCATGAGGAGCACCGTTGAGCAGGTTGCGCTGGCTGACCGCGGGGGAGTCCCACGGTCCCGCACTCGTGGCGACGTTGGAGGGTCTTCCCGCCGGCGTGCCGATCACCACGGAGATGGTGGCGGACCACCTGGCCCGGCGTCGGCTCGGCTATGGGCGCGGTGCGCGAATGAAGTTCGAGCGCGACGAGGTCACCTTCCTCGGCGGTGTCCGCCACGGCCTCACCCTCGGTTCCCCGGTCGCGATCATGGTCGGCAACACGGAGTGGCCCAAGTGGGAGCAGGTCATGGCGGCCGACCCGGTCGACCCGGAGATCCTGGCCGGGCTGGCCCGCAACGCCCCGCTGACCCGCCCGCGCCCCGGCCACGCCGACCTGGCGGGTATGCAGAAGTACGGCTTCGACGAGGCCCGCCCGATTCTGGAGCGCGCCTCCGCGCGGGAGACCGCGGCGCGGGTCGCGCTGGGCGCGGTGGCCCGGTCGTACCTCAAGGAGACGGCCGGCATCGAGATCGTCTCGCACGTGGTCGAGCTGGCCTCCGCGAAGGCCCCGCAGGGCGTGTACCCCACGCCGGCGGACGTCGAGAGGCTGGACGCCGACCCGGTGCGCTGTCTGGACGCGGACGCGTCGAAGGCGATGGTCGCGGAGATCGACCAGGCCCACAAGGACGGCGACACGCTGGGTGGTGTGGTCGAGATCCTGGCCTACGGTGTCCCTGTCGGCCTGGGTTCCCACGTGCACTGGGACCGCAAGCTGGACGCCCGCCTCGCCGGTGCCCTCATGGGCATCCAGGCCATCAAGGGCGTCGAGATCGGCGACGGCTTCGAGCTGGCGCGGGTGCCGGGGTCCAAGGCGCACGACGAGATCGTGAAGACCGGCGAGGGCATTCGGCGCGTCTCCGGCCGTTCCGGCGGTACCGAGGGCGGGCTGTCCACCGGCGAACTGCTGCGGGTGCGCGCCGCGATGAAGCCCATCGCGACCGTGCCGCGTGCGCTGCAGACCGTGGACGTGGTCACCGGTGAGGCCACTCAGGCCCACCACCAGCGCTCCGACGTGTCAGCCGTCCCGGCCGCCGGGATCGTCGCCGAGGCGATGGTCGCCCTCGTCCTCGCGGACGCGGTGGCGGAGAAGTTCGGCGGCGACAGCGTGCCCGAGACCCGGCGCAACGTCCGCTCGTACCTCGAGAACCTGGCCATCCGGTGACCGCGGCCCCGCTGGTGGTCCTGGTCGGCCCGATGGGTGTGGGCAAGTCGACGGTCGGCCGGCAGCTGGCCGAGCGGCTCGGTGTCGGCTACCGGGACACCGACGACGACATCGTGGCCGCCGAGGGCCGCACCATCGCCGAGATCTTCGTCGACGAGGGCGAGCCGGTCTTCCGCGCGATCGAGAAGCGTGCAGTGGCCCGGGCCCTGGGCGAGCACGGCGGTGTCCTGGCCCTGGGCGGCGGCTCGATCCTCGACGAGGACACGCGCGCGCTGCTCGCCTCCCACCGGGTCGTCTACCTCTCCATGGACGTGGACGAAGCTGTCAAGCGCACCGGCCTCAACGCGGCACGCCCGCTGCTCACCATCAACCCGCGCAAGCAGTGGCGCGAACTGATGGAGGCCAGGCGCCACTTGTACGCCGAGGTCGCGCAGGCCGTCGTACCCACCGACGGCCGCAGCCCCGAAGAGGTCACCCAAGCCGTCCTGGACGCAGTGGAGTTGAAGGAAGCATGAGCGAGTCAGTGACGCGGATCCAGGTCGGCGGCACGGCGGGCAGCGACCCGTACGAGGTCCTTGTGGGCCGTCAACTCCTGGGCGAGCTGGGCGGGTTGATCGGTGAGAAGGCCAAGCGGGTCGCCGTCATCCACCCCGAGGCACTGGCCGAGACCGGTGACGCGCTCCGTGCCGATCTGGCGGGGCAGGGCTTCGAGGCCGTGGCCATTCAGGTGCCCAACGCGGAGGAGGCCAAGACCGCGGAGGTCGCCGCCTACTGCTGGAAGGCCCTGGGCCAGTCCGGGTTCACGCGCTCCGACGTCATCGTGGGCGTCGGCGGCGGGTCCACCACCGACCTGGCCGGTTTCGTCGCCGCGACCTGGCTGCGCGGGGTCCGCTGGATCGCCGTCCCGACCACCGTGCTCGCCATGGTGGACGCGGCCGTCGGCGGCAAGACCGGCATCAACACCGCCGAGGGCAAGAACCTGGTGGGCTCCTTCCACCCGCCGGCCGGCGTGCTCTGCGACCTCGCAGCGCTGGACTCCCTCCCGGTCAACGACTACGTCTCCGGGCTCGCCGAGATCATCAAGGCCGGCTTCATCGCCGACCCGGTGATCCTCGAACTCATCGAGTCCGACCCGCAGGCCGCCCGCACCCCGGCCGGACCGCACACCGCCGAGCTCATCGAACGCTCCATCAAGGTCAAGGCCGAGGTCGTCTCGGCCGACCTCAAGGAGTCGGGTCTGCGCGAGATCCTCAACTACGGCCACACTCTCGCGCACGCCATCGAGAAGAACGAGCGCTACAAGTGGCGCCACGGTGCCGCAGTGGCCGTGGGAATGTACTTCGCGGCCGAACTGGGCCGTCTCGCGGGCCGGTTGGACGACGCGACGGCCGACCGCCACCGCACGGTCCTCGAATCGGTGGGTCTCCCGCTCAGCTACCGCTACGACCAGTGGCCCAAGCTCCTGGAGACCATGAAGGTCGACAAGAAGTCCCGCGGCGACCTGCTCCGCTTCATCGTCCTCGACGGCCTGGCCAAACCCACCGTCCTGGAGGGCCCCGACCCGGCCGTCCTCCTCGCCGCGTACGGCGAAGTGGGCGAGTAAGTCCCACCGAGCCCCACCCACCCGATTTGCCTTGCGCGGATGGGCACTTCGGCCCCTCCCCGGCCGTTCACCAAATGGCGGCCGGGGAAGGTACCGTTCGGTAGGGAGCGGGGGTTCGGGCCCGCTGCCAGCGCCAATTGCCTGCTGCAAGCGAGCTGGAGGGGCGTGCCGGTGCCTCTGCGCCGGCTTCGGCGCCCCGGAGCTGAGCGAGCCAGAAAAGACGAGACGGAGTGGCACCGGATGCAGCACGCAGTGGGGTCTCCGCTGCCGCCGCCCCACCAGCCGGGGCAGGGACCGGCCGCCGGTTGGATGCCGACGGGACAGCACCCGGGCCCACAGCATCCGGGTTCGGTGCCCCCACCCCCACCGCCGCCGGCCCCGCCGATGCCGTACACGATCCCGCGCCACGCACCGGACACCACCGGCCATGTCCAACTGCCGCCCGGCGGCCCCGTGGCCATGCCGAGTGCGCCCCCCGCGCAGACCGCCCCCGACCCGACCTCCACCACCCTCGCGGTGCTGCTCATCGGCCCCGCCGGCGCGGGCAAGACGAGCGTCGCCAAGTACTGGGCGGACCACCGCCGGGTCCCCACCGCCCACATCAGCCTCGACGACGTCCGCGAATGGGTCCGCTCCGGTTTCGCCGACCCCCAGTCCGGCTGGAACGACCACTCCGAGGCGCAGTACCGCCTGGCCCGCCGCACCTGCGGCTTCGCCGCCCGCAACTTCCTCGCCAACGGCATCTCCTGCATCCTCGACGACGCGGTCTTCCCCGACCGCCCGGTCGTCGGCCTCGGCGGCTGGAAGCGCCACGTAGGCCCCGGCCTCCTCCCCGTCGTCCTTCTCCCGGGTCTGGAAATAGTCCTGGAGCGCAACGCCAAGCGCTCCGGCAACCGCCGCCTCACCGACGAAGAGGTCGCCCGCATCCACGGCCGCATGGCGGGGTGGTACGGCTCGGGCCTCCCGATCATCGACAACTCCCAGATGGACGTACAGCAGACGGCCCAGGTCCTGAACGACGTCCTGGCCCGCTCGATAGCGAGCCCGCCGAGCTGGTAATCACCGGGGAGCGGTCTCACCCAGGGGGCGCGGGGAACCGCGCGACCGGTCCCCACCGGCCCGCCCCCGGCGAACAACCGATTCCGCACCCCCGTCCCCCGAACGGCACCCTCCCGACCGGCATAATCCGGCCACCGCTCCTACGCTCGTCTCATGTCAGAGGTCTACGCAGCCCGCAGAGCCAGGCTCAGGGAACGCGCCCAAGCCGGCGGCAGCCAATCCGCGCTGGTGACCAGCCCGGCCAACGTGCGCTACCTGGCGGGCCCCGCTCCCCGGGACACCGTCCTGCTGCTGGGCAGGCGCGACGACATGCTGGTCTGCGCGAGCCCACTGGACGAGCGTCCCGCAGAGGGGCGCCCGGACGAGACCCTGCGCATCCACACCCTCCCCGGCCCCGGCGGCGACCCGGCCGTGGCCGCCGCCGACCTCGCGGCAGCGTACGGCGCGGAGTCCATGGCCGTAGAAGAACACCACCTCACTGTGACCCGCCACCGAGCCCTCCGCTCGGTCGCCCCCATGCTCCGCCTCACCGACATCGGCGGCGCGGCGGAACAGCTGCGGGTCGTCAAGGACGAGGAGGAGATCTCCTGTCTGAGAATCGCCGCCGAGATCGCCGACCAGGCCCTCGGTGAGCTGCTGGAGTCGATCCTCGTCGGCCGCACCGAACGCCATCTCGCCCTCGAACTGGAGCGACGGCTCGTCGACCACGGCGCGGACGGCCCCGCCTTCGCCACGTCCGTCGCGACCGGTCCGCACTCCGGCCGGCGCGGCCACCGGCCGACCGACCGCCGGGTGGAGGAAGGAGATTTCCTCTCCGTCTGCCTCGGCGCCACCTACCGCGGCTACCGCTGCGAGATCGGCCGTACGTTCGTCATCGGCACCTCGCCCGCCGACTGGCAGATCGAGCTGTACGACCTCGTCTTCGCCGCCCAGCGCGCCGCACGGGAGTCCCTGACCCCCGGCGCCGCCTACCGCGATGTGGACCGCGCGGCACGTCAGGTGCTGGACTCCGCGGGGTACTCGGAGGGCCTCGCACCCCTCACCGGCCACGGTGTCGGACTCGAAATCGACGAGGACCCGCAGCTGGCCCCCGCGGCCATGGGTAAACTGGACGCTTGCGTGCCGGTCACCGTCGAACCGGGGGTCCACCTCTCGGGCCGGGGCGGTGTCCGGATCGATGACACGCTCGTCGTACGCCCTGAGGCGGACGGCGGACCCGAGCTACTCACCATCACGACCAAGGAGCTGCTCGCGCTCTAGCTTTTCGAGCTGTGCGCGTGTCCCGTGGTCGTCCACGTCAGTCCAGGAGATTCCGCAACCGTGGCTTCCACGAACGACCTCAAGAACGGCCTGGTGCTCAAGCTCGAAGGCGGCCAGCTCTGGTCCGTCGTCGAGTTCCAGCACGTCAAGCCCGGCAAGGGCCCTGCCTTCGTGCGCACCAAGCTCAAGAACGTGCTCTCCGGCAAGGTCGTCGACAAGACGTTCAACGCCGGCGTCAAGGTCGAGACGGCCACTGTCGACAAGCGCGACATGCAGTTCTCGTACATGGACGGCGAGTACTTCGTCTTCATGGACATGGAGACCTACGACCAGCTCATGGTCGACCGCAAGGCCGTCGGCGACGCCGCCAACTTCCTGATCGAGGGCTTCACCGCCACGGTCGCGCAGCACGAGGGCGAGGTGCTCTTCGTCGAGCTGCCCGCCGCCGTCGAGCTGACGATCCAGGAGACCGAGCCCGGCGTCCAGGGCGACCGCTCCACCGGTGGCACCAAGCCCGCCACCCTGGAGACCGGCTACCAGATCCAGGTCCCGCTCTTCATCACCACCGGTGAGAAGATCAAGGTCGACACCCGTTCGAGCGACTACCTCGGCCGGGTGAACAGCTAACCGTGGCTGCCCGCAATACGGCCCGCAAGCGCGCCTTCCAGATCCTCTTCGAGGGCGACCAGCGCGGAGTCGGCGTCCAGACCGTTCTCGCGGACTGGATCCGGCTCTCCCGGGACGACACCCGGCAGCCGCCGGTCAGCGAGTACACGATGGAACTGGTCGAGGGGTACGCGCAGCACGCGCGCCGCATCGACGAGCTCATCGCGCAGTACTCGGTCGGCTGGACGCTGGACCGCATGCCCGTGGTGGACCGCAACATCCTGCGCCTCGGCGCCTACGAGCTGATCTGGGTCGACGAGACCCCGGACGCCGTCGTCCTCGACGAGATGGTGCAGCTGGCCAAGGAGTTCTCGACGGACGAGTCGCCCTCGTTCGTCAACGGCCTGCTGGGCCGCTTCAAGGACCTGAAGCCCTCGCTGCGCCGGGACGAGGCATAAGAGGTACGGCATCGCCAGGGGGCCCGCAGCGTGACTGCTGCGGGCCCCCTGGCGTATCGGTGCGTCCGCGACCCCTGAGGGCCGCAGAAAGCCGCCGGGGTGACCGGAACCGTGAAGTTCCGGTCACCCCGGCGGCACGTTTCTGCTGAGACGGGGAGGGGCTCAGTTCTCCTCGTGGGAAACCGCGCGACGCGCGTCCGCGTCCAGCACGCCCCAGCTGATCAGCTGCTCGGTGAGGACCGAGGGCGACTGGTCGTAGATGACGGCGAGTGTGCGCAGGTCGTCCTGGCGGATCGAGAGCACCTTGCCGTTGTAGTCGCCGCGCTGGGACTGGATCGTCGCCGCGTAGCGCTGCAGCGGGCCGGCCTTCTCGGCGGGCACGTGGGCCAGCCGCTCCAGGTCCAGCACCAGCTTCGGCGGCGGCTCGGCGGCCCCGCCCGGCGTGGTGCCCGGCAGCAGCTCCTGCACCGGAACCCCGTAGAAGTCCGCCAGCTCGGCAAGGCGCTGCACGGTGACGGCGCGGTCGCCGCGCTCGTACGACCCGACCACGACCGCCTTCCAGCGTCCCTGGGACTTCTCCTCGACACCGTGGAGGGAAAGGCCCTGCTGGGTGCGGATGGCCCGGAGCTTGGCCCCGAGCTGTTTGGCGTATTCGCTGGACATATAGCTCCCGGACACTGTGTCGACGCGGCTGCAGTGTCTCCGCGCCGCGCGGCTGGTAACTCACTGTGAGGTTACGCAGCGTTACGCTCCCGCGTCAAGCCGAATGGTCCGCACCGGCTCTTCCGTGGTGGCGGTGTCCGATTACTCCATAGGGGTGATCAGGGGTGTCGCCCCGGCCTGCTAACGTGGATGGCGCAAATCCGACGTCCTTTAAGGTCCGTCCCGTGAGGCGGAGAAGGAGGTCCGTTTCTTATGGACACTCAGCAGTACGAGTCCGATGCCCGGCCGGTTCTCGAAGCCCCCGACATCGCGCGGGTCCTGACCCGCATCGCCCACGAGATCGTCGAGCGCGCCAAGGGCGCCGACGACGTGGTTCTCCTCGGCATTCCGACCCGGGGCGTCTTCCTCGCCCAGCGGCTCGCCGTCAAGCTGGAGGAGATCACCGACCGCAAGATCCCGGTCGGCTCCCTCGACATCACCATGTACCGCGACGACCTGCGCATGCACCCCCCGCGCGCGCTGGCCCGCACCGACATCCCCGGTGACGGCATCGACGGCCGTCTCGTCGTCCTCGTCGACGACGTGCTCTTCTCCGGCCGCACCATCCGCGCCGCCCTCGACGCCCTGAACGACATCGGGCGCCCCCGCGCGGTGCAGCTCGCGGTCCTGGTCGACAGAGGCCACCGCGAACTGCCCATCCGCGCCGACTACGTCGGCAAGAACCTCCCCACGTCGCTGCGGGAGACGGTCAAGGTCCAGCTCGCCGAGGAGGACGGTCGCGACACCGTGCTGCTCGGCGCCAAGCAGACCCCGTAGCGGACGCACGCCGTGCCCCCGCGGCACGCCGCGCCTCCGCACGCCCGGATTCTCCTCATACCTGAACTGCCTTACGGAGCCTGACAGATGCAGCGTCATCTCATCTCGGCCGCCGACCTCTCCCGCGACGACGCCGTCCTGATCCTCGACACCGCCGAGGAGATGGCCCGGGTCGCCGACCGGCCGATCAAGAAACTGCCGACCCTGCGCGGCCGTACCGTCGTCAACCTCTTCTTCGAGGACTCCACGCGCACGCGGATCTCCTTCGAAGCCGCCGAGAAGCGCCTCTCCGCCGACGTCATCAACTTCACCGCCAAGGGGTCGAGCGTCTCCAAGGGCGAGTCCCTCAAGGACACCGCGCAGACCCTGGAGGCCATGGGTGTCGACGCGGTCGTCATCCGGCACGGCGCCTCCGGAGCGCCGTATCGGCTCGCCACCTCCGGGTGGATCGACGCGGCCGTCATCAACGCCGGCGACGGCACCCACCAGCACCCGACGCAGGCGCTGTTGGACGCGTTCACCATGCGCCGTCGGCTCGTCGGCCGGGACGCCGGGCTCGGGCAGGACCTGGCCGGCAAGCGGATCACGCTCGTCGGCGACATCCTGCACAGCCGCGTCGCCCGCTCGAACGTCGACCTGCTGCACACCCTCGGCGCCGAGGTCACCCTCGTCGCCCCGCCGACCCTGGTGCCGGTGGGCGTCGAGGCCTGGCCCTGCGAGGTGTCGTACGACCTCGACAGCACGCTCTCCAAGTCCGACGCGGTGATGCTGCTGCGCGTGCAGCGCGAGCGCATGAACGCGGCGTTCTTCCCGACCGAGCGCGAGTACTCGCGACGCTACGGCCTCGACGGCGACCGCATGGCGAAGATGCCCGAGCACGCGATCGTGATGCACCCGGGGCCGATGGTCCGGGGCATGGAGATCACCGCCGAGGTCGCCGACTCGGACCGCTGCACCGTCGTCGAGCAGGTCGCAAACGGAGTCTCCATCCGGATGGCCGTGCTCTATCTGCTTCTGGGCGGCAACGAACCCGCCGTCAGCCACGCCCGCCTCGAGGAGAAGTAGGTCACATGAGCAAGATCCTGATCCGTGGTGCGAAGATCCTCGGCGGCGAGCCGCAGGACGTGCTGATCGACGGGGACACGATCTCCGAGGTGGGCGTCGGCCTGAGCGCCGACGGCGCCGAGGTCGTGGAGGCCGGGGGCAAGGTCCTCCTCCCCGGCCTCGTCGACCTGCACACCCATCTCCGTGAGCCCGGCCGTGAGGACTCCGAGACCGTCCTGACCGGTACGCGGGCCGCCGCGAGCGGCGGCTACACGGCCGTGTTCGCCATGGCCAACACCTTCCCGGTCGCCGACACCGCCGGTGTCGTCGAGCAGGTCTACCGGCTCGGCCAGGAGCACGGGTACTGCGATGTGCAGCCCATCGGCGCCGTCACCGTCGGCCTGGAGGGCAAGAAGCTCGCCGAGCTGGGCGCCATGCACGAGTCGGCCGCCGGGGTCACCGTCTTCTCCGACGACGGCAAGTGCGTCGACGACGCGGTGATCATGCGCCGCGCGCTGGAGTACGTGAAGGCCTTCGGGGGAGTCGTCGCCCAGCACGCCCAGGAGCCGCGCCTCACCGAGGGCGCCCAGATGAACGAGGGCGTCGTCTCCGCCGAACTCGGGCTCGGGGGCTGGCCGGCGGTGGCCGAGGAATCGATCATCGCCCGGGACGTCCTGCTCGCCGAGCACGTCGGCTCCCGCGTCCACATCTGCCACCTCTCGACCGCCGGGTCCGTCGAGATCGTCCGCTGGGCCAAGTCCCGGGGCATCGACGTCACCGCCGAGGTCACCCCGCACCACCTCCTCCTCACGGATGAGCTGGTGCGCTCCTACAACCCGGTCTACAAGGTCAACCCGCCGCTGCGCACCGAGCGGGACGTCCTCGCCCTGCGCGAGGCGCTCGCCGACGGCACGATCGACATCGTCGCCACCGACCACGCCCCGCACCCGCACGAGGACAAGGACTGCGAGTGGGCCGCCGCCGCCATGGGGATGGTCGGCCTGGAGACCGCGTTGTCAGTGGTGCAGGAGACCATGGTGGACACCGGGCTCCTCACCTGGGCCGGGGTCGCCGAGCGCATGTCCGCCAAGCCCGCCGAGATCGGGCGGGCGGTGGGCCACGGCCGTCCCGTCTCGGCTGGTGAGCCCGCCAACCTCACGCTCGTCGACACGGAATACCGTGGGTCGGTGGACCCCGCGGGCTTCGCTTCGCGCAGTCGCAACACCCCGTACGAGGGGCGTGAGCTGCCGGGCCGTGTGACGCACACCTGGCTCCGGGGCAAGGCCACGCTCGTCGACGGGAAGCTCACGTGACACCACTGCAACTGACCCACCTCGCGGCCGGGGAGAAGTCCGCCCCGGTGACCGACTGGGCGGCCCGTATCGGCTGGCTCGTCGGCCTCGCCCTGTTCATCGCGCTCGTCTACTGGCTGATGCGCGAGGGCTGGAAGTGGCGCGGCACGCTCCAGGGTGATCTGCCCGAGCTGCCCACATCGCCGGAAGAGCCCGGCGAGGCGAGACTGACGATGAGCGGCCGCTACCACGGGTCCACCACCGCCGGGCAGTGGCTCGACCGCATCGTGGCGCACGGCCTGGGCACCCGCAGCCGGGTCGAGCTCACGCTGACGGACGCGGGACTGGATGTCGTACGGCCCGGAGCCACCGACTTCTTCATCCCGGCCGGGGCGCTGCGCGAGGCCCTGCTCGGCAAGGGCATCGCCGGGAAGGTGCTCAGCGAGGGCGGTCTGCTGGTCGTGACGTGGGCACACGGCGACCGGCTGATCGACTCCGGGTTCCGGTCCGACACCGCGGCCGAGCACGGCGAGTGGGTCGACACCTTGAACAGCATGATCAACAAGAGTCTCGAAACGACCGACACGGAAGGCGCACGATGACCACCTCCACCAGGGGAGCCGCCAAGGTTCCCGCCGTACTCGTCCTGGAGGACGGCCGGATCTTCCGCGGCCGTGCCTACGGGTCCGTGGGGGTGACCTTCGGCGAGGCCGTGTTCTCCACCGGCATGACCGGCTACCAGGAGACCCTGACCGACCCGTCGTACCACCGCCAGGTCGTCGTGATGACCGCCCCCCACGTGGGCAACACGGGTGTCAACGACGAGGACCCCGAGTCGGCCCGCATCTGGGTCGCCGGTTACGTGGTGCGCGACCCCGCGCGCGTGCCGTCCAACTGGCGCTCCCGCCGCTCCCTCGACGAGGAGCTGCGAAACCAGGGTGTCGTCGGCATCTCCGGCATCGACACGCGCGCGTTGACCCGTCATCTGCGCGAGCGCGGCGCGATGCGCGTCGGCATCTTCTCCGGCAACGCGCTGCCCGACGACGGGACCATGCTGGCCGAGGTGCGCCAGGCCCCCGAGATGGCGGGCGCGGATCTCTCCGCCGAGGTCGCCACCAAGGAGACGTACGTCGTTCCCGCGATCGGTGAGAAGAAGTACACCGTCGCCGCCGTCGACCTCGGTATCAAGGGCATGACCCCGCACCGCATGGCCGAGCGCGGCATCGAGGTGCACGTGCTCCCGGCCACCGCGACCGTCGAGGACGTGTACGCGGTCCAGCCCGACGGTGTGTTCTTCTCCAACGGTCCCGGCGACCCCGCCACCGCCGATCACCCGGTCGCCGTCATGCGGGCCGTCCTGGAGCGCGGCACCCCGCTCTTCGGCATCTGCTTCGGCAACCAGATCCTGGGCCGCGCGCTCGGCTTCGGCACCTACAAGCTGAAGTACGGCCACCGGGGCATCAACCAGCCCGTGCAGGACCGTACGACGGGCAAGGTCGAAGTCACCGCGCACAACCACGGCTTCGCCGTCGACGCGCCCCTCGACAAGGTCTCCGAGACCCCCTACGGCCGCGCCGAGGTCTCCCACGTCTGCCTGAACGACCAGGTCGTCGAGGGGCTGCGGCTGCTCGACCGGCCGGCGTTCAGCGTCCAGTACCACCCGGAAGCGGCAGCGGGCCCGCACGACGCCGCCTACCTGTTCGACCGCTTCGTATCCCTGATGGAGGGCCAGCGTGCCTAAGCGCTCCGATATCCAGTCCGTCCTGGTCATCGGCTCCGGCCCGATCGTCATCGGCCAGGCCGCCGAGTTCGACTACTCCGGCACCCAGGCCTGCCGCATCCTGCGCGCCGAGGGCCTCCGGGTCATCCTGGTCAACTCCAACCCGGCGACGATCATGACCGACCCGGAGATCGCCGACGCCACCTACGTCGAGCCGATCACCCCGGACTTCGTCGAGAAGATCATCGCCAAGGAGCGCCCGGACGCCCTGCTGCCCACTCTCGGTGGTCAGACGGCGCTCAACACCGCGATCTCGCTGCACGAGGCGGGCACGCTGGAGAAGTACGGCGTCGAGCTGATCGGCGCCAACGTCGAGGCCATCAACAAGGGCGAGGACCGCGACCTCTTCAAGGGTGTCGTCGAGGCCGTCCGCCAGAAGATCGGGTACGGCGAGTCCGCCCGCTCGGTGATCTGCCACTCCATGGACGACGTGATCGCGGGCGTCGAGACGCTCGGCGGGTACCCGGTCGTCGTCCGCCCCTCCTTCACCATGGGCGGCGCGGGCTCCGGCTTCGCGCACGACGAGGAGGAGCTGCGCCGCATCGCCGGCCAGGGCCTCACCCTGTCTCCCACGACCGAGGTCCTCCTGGAGGAGTCCATCCTCGGCTGGAAGGAGTACGAGCTGGAGTTGATGCGCGACAAGAACGACAACGTCGTGGTCGTCTGCTCCATCGAGAACTTCGACCCGATGGGCGTGCACACCGGCGACTCGATCACCGTCGCCCCGGCGATGACGCTGACCGACCGCGAGTACCAGGTGCTGCGCGACGTGGGTATCGCGATCATCCGCGAGGTCGGCGTCGACACCGGCGGCTGCAACATCCAGTTCGCGATCGACCCGGTCGACGGCCGCGTCATCGTCATCGAGATGAACCCGCGGGTGTCCCGCTCCTCGGCGCTGGCCTCCAAGGCGACGGGCTTCCCGATCGCCAAGATCGCCGCGAAGCTGGCCGTCGGCTACACCCTCGACGAGATCCCCAACGACATCACGCGCGAGACCCCGGCCTCCTTCGAGCCGACCCTCGACTACGTCGTCGTGAAGGCCCCGCGCTTCGCCTTCGAGAAGTTCCCGTCCGCGGACTCGACCCTGACGACCACCATGAAGTCGGTGGGCGAGGCCATGGCCATCGGCCGCAACTTCACCGAGGCCTTCCAGAAGGCGCTGCGCTCCCTGGAGAAGAAGGGCAGCCAGTTCACCTTCGTGGGCGAGCCCGGCGACAGGACCCAGCTCCTGGAGGAGGCCGTACGGCCCACCGACGGCCGGATCAACACCGTCATGCAGGCCATCCGCGCGGGCGCCACCCAGGAGGAGGTCTTCGAGTACACGAAGATCGACCCCTGGTTCGTCGACCAGCTCTTCCTCATCAAGGAGACCGCCGACGAGCTGGCCGCCGCCGACAAGCTGGACCCGGAGCTGCTCGCCGAGGCCAAGCGGCACGGCTTCTCCGACCAGCAGATCGGCGAGATCCGCGGCCTGCGCGAGGACGTCGTCCGCGAGGTGAGGCACGCGCTGGGCATCCGCCCGGTCTACAAGACGGTCGACACCTGCGCCGCCGAGTTCGCCGCCAAGACCCCGTACTTCTACTCGTCCTACGACGAGGAGAACGAGGTCGCCCCGCGCGAGAAGCCCGCCGTCATCATCCTGGGGTCGGGCCCCAACCGCATCGGCCAGGGCATCGAGTTCGACTACTCCTGCGTCCACGCCTCCTTCGCGCTCAGCGACGCGGGCTACGAGACCGTGATGGTCAACTGCAACCCCGAGACCGTCTCCACGGACTACGACACCTCCGACCGCCTGTACTTCGAGCCGCTGACGCTCGAAGACGTGCTGGAGATCGTCCACGCCGAGCAGCAGGCGGGCCCGGTCGCGGGCGTGATCGTGCAGCTCGGCGGCCAGACCCCGCTGGGCCTGGCGCAGGCCCTGAAGGACAACGGCGTACCGATCGTCGGCACGTCCCCCGAGGCGATCCACGCCGCCGAGGACCGCGGCGCCTTCGGCCAGGTCCTCGCGGAGGCGGGTCTCCCGGCCCCCAAGCACGGCACGGCGACCACCTTCGTCGGCGCCAAGGCCATCGCCGACGAGATCGGCTACCCGGTCCTGGTCCGCCCCTCGTACGTCCTCGGCGGACGCGGCATGGAGATCGTCTACGACGAGACCCGCCTGGAGTCGTACATCGCCGAGTCCACCGAGATCAGCCCCTCGCGGCCGGTCCTGGTCGACCGCTTCCTGGACGACGCCATCGAGATCGACGTCGACGCGCTCTACGACGGCCACGAGCTGTACCTCGGCGGTGTCATGGAGCACATTGAGGAGGCCGGCATCCACTCCGGCGACTCGGCCTGCGCCCTGCCGCCGATCACCCTGGGCGGCTTCGACATCAAGCGCCTGCGGGCGTCAACGGAAGCCATCGCCAAGGGTGTCGGCGTGCGCGGACTGATCAACATCCAGTTCGCGCTGGCCGGCGACATCCTCTACGTCCTGGAGGCCAACCCGCGCGCGTCCCGCACGGTCCCCTTCACCTCGAAGGCGACCGCGGTTCCGCTCGCGAAGGCCGCCGCCCGGATCTCGCTGGGCGCGACGGTCGCCGAGCTGCGGGCCGAGGGTCTGCTGCCGGCCAACGGCGACGGCGGCACGCTGCCGCTGGACGCGCCGATCTCCGTCAAGGAGGCCGTCATGCCGTGGTCGCGCTTCCGCGACATCCACGGCAGGGGCGTCGACACGGTGCTGGGCCCGGAGATGCGTTCCACCGGCGAGGTCATGGGCATCGACTCCGTCTTCGGCACGGCGTACGCCAAGTCCCAGGCGGGCGCCTACGGTCCGCTGCCCACCAAGGGGCGCGCGTTCATCTCGGTCGCCAACCGCGACAAGCGCTCGATGATCTTCCCGGCGCGCGAACTGGTCGCCCACGGCTTCGAGTTGCTCGCCACCTCCGGCACCGCCGAGGTCCTCAAGCGCAACGGCCTGAACGCGACGGTCGTCCGCAAGCAGTCCGAGGGCACCGGCCCGAACGGCGAGAAGACCATCGTCCAGCTCATCCACGACGGCGAGGTCGACCTCATCGTCAACACCCCGTACGGCACCGGAGGCCGCCTCGACGGCTACGAGATCCGTACGGCGGCCGTGGCCCGGTCGGTCCCGTGCCTGACGACGGTCCAGGCGCTCGCCGCCGCCGTCCAGGGCATCGACGCCCTCAACCACGGTGACGTGGGCGTGCGTTCACTCCAGGAACACGCGCAGCACCTGACCGCGGCCCGCGACTAGCAGCCGAAGAGGGGGACACCGGAAACGGTGTCCCCCTCTTCGTGAGGACACCATGTACAAGATCTTCTTCAATCTCGTCTTCAAGCGCATGGACCCGGAGCAGGCCCATCACCTCGCCTTCCGCTGGATCCGGCTCGCCGTCCGCATCCCCGTGCTGCGGACGCTCGTCGCCGCCGCGCTCGCGCCCCGGTTCGAGGAGCTGCGCACGGAGGCCTTCGGGCTGCGCATGCACGGTCCGTTCGGGCTCGCGGCGGGCTTCGACAAGAACGCGGTCGCCATCGACGGCATGTCGATGCTCGGCTTCGACCACGTCGAGATCGGCACGGTGACCGGGGAGCCGCAACCCGGCAACCCCAAGAAGCGGCTGTTCCGCCTCGTGCCGGACCGGGCGCTGATCAACCGCATGGGCTTCAACAACGAGGGCGCCGCGGCCGTGGCGGCCCGCCTGGCGGCTCGTGAGGCGGTCTTCAGGACCGTCGTGGGCGTCAACATCGGCAAGACCAAGGTCGTGCCCGAGGAGGAGGCCGTCGGCGACTACGTGAAGTCGACCGAGCGACTCGCCCGGCACGCCGACTACCTCGTCGTCAACGTCTCGTCGCCCAACACGCCCGGGTTGCGCAACCTTCAGGCGACCGAGGCGCTGCGCCCGCTGCTCACGGCGGTCCGCGAGGCAGCCGGCCGCGCGGTGACCGACCGCCGTGTCCCGCTCCTGGTGAAGATTGCCCCCGACCTCGCCGACGAGGACGTGGACGCGGTCGCCGACCTCGCCGTGGAACTCGGCCTGGACGGCATCATCGCCACGAACACCACCATCGCGCGCGAGGGCCTCGGTCTGACATCCGCCCCCGAGCTCGTCAAGGAGACCGGCGGACTGTCCGGGGCGCCCCTGAAGGCTCGCTCCCTGGAGGTACTGCGCCGCCTCTACGCGCGCGTGGGCGACCGCATCACCCTGGTGGGCGTCGGCGGCATCGAGAACGCCGAGGACGCCTGGCAGCGCATCCTCGCCGGTGCCACGCTCGTGCAGGGCTACAGCGCCTTCGTCTACGAAGGGCCCTTCTGGGGCCGCGCCATCCACAAGGGCCTCGCCGCGCGCCTGCGCACGAGCCCGTACGCCACCCTCGCCGACGCGGTCGGCGCCGACGTAAGGAAGCAGCCGGTATGAGCCCCCTCGAACCCTTCGGCGCACGTCTCCGCTCGGCGATGGACGAGCGCGGTCCGCTCTGCGTCGGCATCGACCCGCACGCGTCGCTGCTCACCGAATGGGGCCTGAACGACGACATCGCCGGACTGGAGCGGTTCAGCCGCACGGTCGTCGAGGCGCTCGCCGACCGGGTCGCCGTCCTCAAGCCGCAGAGCGCCTTCTTCGAACGCTTCGGCTCGCGCGGGATCGCCGTCCTGGAGAAGTCCGTCGAGGAGGCGCGGGCGGCCGGCGCGCTGGTCGTGATGGACGCCAAGCGCGGCGACATCGGCTCGACCATGGCCGCGTACGCCGAGTCCTTCCTCCGGAAGGACTCCCCGCTGTTCTCCGACGCGCTGACCGTCTCGCCGTATCTCGGCTACGGCTCGCTCGCCCCGGCCATCGCACTCGCCCGCGAGAGCGGCGCCGGGCTCTTCGTGCTCGCGCTGACCTCCAACCCGGAGGGCGGCGAGGTGCAGCACGCGGTCCGCGCGGACGGCCGGAACGTCGGAGCGACCATGCTGGCCCACCTGGCCGCCGAGAACGCGGGGGAGGAGCCGCTGGGTTCCTTCGGGGCCGTCGTCGGCGCCACCCTGGGCGACCTGTCGTCGTACGACCTCGCGGTCAACGGCCCGATCCTCGCGCCCGGCATCGGCGCCCAGGGGGCCACTCCGGCCGATCTTCCCGGGGTTTTCGGGACGGTGCTGCGCAATGTCGTCCCGAACGTGAGCCGGGGTGTTCTACGTCACGGTCCCGATGCGGGAGCGCTTCGAGCGGCCTCGGATCGCTTCGCGGAGGAGATCCGCGTCGCCTTTGCGACCGTCTGAGGTGTTCGAACGGGTCGATCGAGTCCTCCGATGAGTGACTCGACGGGCGGCTCCGGAGTGACTTGAGTCTGAATACATCCTCAAATCTGGGGCGATATGTCGGAAATGTCCGGCCTGGCGCAGGCTGACCAGGACTTTTCCTCTGTTCTCGCTGACTCTGGCGTCCCTGGCCGCTAGTCTCCGAGCAGAGTCAACGGGCAAGCGTGTTGCTCGTAGCTCCCCAGGTGTGGGGCGACTAGGTTCCTCACCGGTCCGTATCCGACAGTTCGACATCCGAGGTGACGTAGGCGTGGCTCTTCCGCCCCTTACCCCTGAACAGCGCGCAGCCGCGCTCGAAAAGGCCGCCGCGGCTCGCCGGGAGCGGGCCGAGGTCAAGAATCGACTCAAGCACTCCGGCGCCTCCCTGCATGACGTCATCAAGCAGGGCCAGGAGAACGACGTCATCGGCAAGATGAAGGTCTCCGCCCTGCTTGAGTCCCTGCCCGGCGTGGGCAAGGTCCGCGCCAAGCAGATCATGGAGCGACTCGGCATCTCCGAGAGCCGCCGTGTCCGTGGCCTTGGTTCCAACCAGATCGCCTCCCTGGAGCGTGAGTTCGGCAGCACCGGCTCGTGAGTCCCGGGCACCCCGGGATTGCTGGAATAATCGCTGCATGAGTGAACGTCCGCGGCTGACCGTGCTCTCCGGCCCCTCAGGGGTCGGTAAGAGCACGGTCGTCGCTCATATGCGCAAGGAACACCCCGAGGTCTGGCTCTCGGTGTCGGCGACGACCCGCAAGCCCCGCCCCGGTGAGAAGCACGGGGTCCACTACTTCTTCGTCAGCGACGAGGAGATGGACAAGCTGATCGCCAACGGCGAGCTGCTGGAGTGGGCCGAGTTCGCCGGCAACCGCTACGGCACGCCCCGTACGGCCGTGCTGGAGCACCTGGAGTCCGGTGTGCCGGTGCTGCTGGAGATCGACCTCCAGGGCGCCCGGCAGGTCCGCGAGTCCATGTCCGAGGCCCACTCGGTGTTCCTGGCTCCCCCTTCCTGGGAGGAGCTGGTGCGCAGGCTCACCGGGCGGGGCACCGAACCGCCCGAGGTGATCGAGCGCCGCCTGGACGCGGCGAAGGTCGAACTGGCGGCGGAGCCCGAGTTCGACGCGACCCTGGTCAACACCTCCGTCGAGGACGTAGCGCGCGAGCTGCTAGCCTTGATGGAAGTTGTGTGATCGTTTTTCCGATCTCATCCCATCTTTCGGAAGGCAGAGCGTGTCCTCTTCCATCACCGCTCCCGAGGGCATCATCAACCCTCCGATCGACGAGCTCCTCGAGGCCACCGACTCGAAGTACAGCCTCGTGATCTACGCCGCCAAGCGCGCCCGTCAGATCAACGCGTACTACTCGCAGCTCGGCGAGGGCCTGCTGGAGTACGTCGGTCCGCTCGTCGACACCCACGTCCACGAGAAGCCGCTCTCCATCGCCCTGCGCGAGATCAACGCGGGTCTGCTGACCTCCGAGGCCGTCGAGGGCCCCGCGACCTGAGTCGCAGCAGTTCTCTTCACAGGCCCGGCAGCGCGACTGCCGGGCCTGTGGTGTGTCATGGATACGTACGTTTCCGAACTCGGGGAGAGACGTGGACAAGCCGAAGGTCGTTCTGGGAGTCAGTGGTGGCATCGCCGCGTACAAGGCGTGCGAACTGCTGCGCAGACTGACGGAGTCGGGGCACGACGTCCGCGTCGTCCCCACCGCGTCCGCCCTGCACTTCGTCGGCGCCGCCACCTGGTCCGCGCTCTCCGGGCACCCCGTCTCGACCGAGGTGTGGGACGACGTCCAGGAGGTCCCGCACGTGCGCATCGGCCAGAGCGCCGACCTGGTGGTCGTGGCCCCCGCCACGGCGGACATGCTGGCGAAGGCGGCCCACGGCCTCGCCGACGACCTCCTCACCAACACCCTCCTCACCGCCCGATGCCCCGTCGTCCTCGCGCCCGCCATGCACACGGAGATGTGGGAACACCCGGCCACCCAGGAGAACGTGGCGACCCTGCGCCGCCGCGGCGCAGTGGTGATCGAACCGGCCGTCGGCAGACTCACGGGCGTCGACACCGGCAAGGGCCGGCTGCCCGACCCCGCCGAGATCTTCGAGGTCTGTCGCCGGGTGCTCGCGCGGGGCATCACCGAACCCGATCTCAAGGGCCGGCACGTCGTCGTCAGCGCGGGCGGCACCCGCGAGCCCCTCGACCCGGTCCGCTTCCTCGGCAACCGCTCCTCCGGCAAGCAGGGCTACGCCCTCGCACGCACCGCCGCCGCCCGGGGCGCCCGGGTCACCCTGCTCGCGGCGAACACGGGACTGCCGGACCCGGCGGGCGTCGACGTCGTCCAGGTCGGGACCGCCGTACAGCTGCGGGAGGCGGTGCTGAAGGCCGCCGCAGACGCCGACGCGGTCGTCATGGCCGCGGCGGTCGCGGACTTCCGTCCGGCCGAGTACGCGACCGGGAAGATCAAGAAGAAGGACGACAAGGACCCGGAGCCCGTCGTCCTGGTGCGGAATCCGGACATCCTCGCGGAGATCTCCGCCGACCGGGCCCGCCCCGGACAGGTGGTCGTCGGGTTCGCCGCCGAGACGGACGACGTCCTCGCCAACGGTCGTACCAAACTGGCACGCAAGGGATGCGATTTGCTGGTGGTGAACGAGGTGGGCGAGCGCAAGACCTTCGGTTCCGAGGAGAACGAGGCGGTCGTGCTGGGCACCGACGGCAGCGAGACCGCGGTGCCCCACGGCCCGAAGGAAGCCCTGGCCGAGACCGTGTGGGACCTGGTCGCACAGCGTCTCGCCTGATTTGTTTCAGCCGTCCGACAGTTCGCTGAAACCTGACATTCGTGCGTGGCGGCTCTGGCCAACGGCCCTCGGCATTCGGCAAAATGCGCGTGCCGCAGGTCACAGCGCTTCCCGAGAGACGAGACGGGGGGACCGTCTGTCGACCGCGACCGATAAACTGTTCTCGGACGACGTCGGGCGCAGCTCCCGTCCCGTCCGCCAATGATCAGCCAGCAGCCGCTGCAACCTCAGGGAGCGTTGTGTCCCGTCGTCTTTTCACCTCGGAGTCCGTGACCGAAGGTCACCCCGACAAGATCGCTGACCAGATCAGCGACACCATTCTCGATGCGCTTCTGCGGGAGGACCCGACCTCCCGGGTCGCCGTCGAGACGCTGATCACGACCGGCCTGGTGCACGTGGCCGGTGAGGTCACCACCAAGACCTACGCGCCCATCGCGCAGCTCGTCCGCGACAAGATCCTGGAGATCGGCTACGACTCCTCCAAGAAGGGCTTCGACGGCGCCTCCTGCGGCGTCTCGGTGTCCATCGGCGCGCAGTCCCCGGACATCGCGCAGGGTGTCGACTCGGCGTACGAGAAGCGGGTCGAGGGCGATGACGACGAGCTCGACAAGCAGGGCGCCGGCGACCAGGGCCTGATGTTCGGCTACGCGACGGACGAGACGCCGACGCTGATGCCGCTCCCGATCTTCCTGGCGCACCGCCTCGCCAAGCGCCTCTCGGAGGTCCGCAAGAACGGGACCATCCCGTACCTGCGCCCGGACGGCAAGACCCAGGTCACCATCGAGTACGACGGCGACAAGGCCGTCCGCCTCGACACGGTCGTCGTCTCCTCGCAG